>CALLCO010000089.1 GCA_937998695.1 Candidatus Ozemibacteraceae bacterium | reverse complement strand
CGGCCAGGGCCACGACGGGCTCCCCCGCGGTGAGCCCCTCGGCACGGGGCCGGCCCCGGTGGATTTCGGCCAGGGCCCGCAAGCCATGGGGCAGCACCTCGCCGAGCAGGCGCGGGTCGGTGGCGGCGAGGGCGGGATCCTCGCGCCAGCGGCCCAGGGCTTCGTAGCGGGCAGCTCCCATCCGCTCAACTTCGGCGGCCGCCAGGTCGATGATGCGCCAGGCCAGGTGGCGGCGTTCCCCGGACGACCAGGCCGCGATATCCCGCCAGTCACCGGAGCGCAGGCCGTCGAACCGCGCCCGGATCTCCCGATGAAACCCCTGATGGCGCTTCTTGTCGACCTCGTAGCGGGCCTCGGCGGGAGACGCGGCGGCGGAGGCCAGCAGACGCGAGGCCCAGGCCAGGTCGGGCTGGACGTGGATGAACAGGAACTCGAGCCGGCGCGTCTCTTCCCGCGGCTCACTGACGAGGGTCGAGCGCACCTCTCCCACGATTTCGCGCATCAGGTCGAGCCGGAACGGGGTGAACCCGCATCGGCCGGCGTCAGGCAGGTCGTCGCCGAGCCCAAAGGCCATCGCCCACGGGCGGTGCGGCCGGGTCAGCCGCCGCAGGCGCAGGGCGACGTAGCCCAGCAGCGAGTCGGGTTCCGGCAGCCGGCTGGTCTGCAGATCCTCCATCAAAATGAGGAAGAATTCGGAGAGAATCTCGCGGCAGCGGTCCTGCAGCGACAAGGCGGCCTCACGCCAACCCCGGGCCTGCACCAGGACGAATTCCCGGCAGGCCCGCAGCAACGGCTCGACGGTGCGGCGGCCGGGAGCCGCCACGAAGGCCTCGAGCGCCGCCCGGGCTTCGGGTGAAATCAGCCGGGGAGCTGCCATGGCTCGCCTCGGGTCATTCTCGACCCGGCCAGGGGCGACCTGTCCCCCGCTCCGGAAAGCCTAGACGGTGGCGGGTGGTCGGTTGCTTCCCGGCCAGGGACACCGGTCAGGGACCCCCGCGTGAGGCAAGAACGGCCCGCCGGAAAGACGCCAACGGGTTCGCCCGCCCGGGCTCCCGAATCCGCCGTCGGCCGGATCACCGCCAGGCTCAGGACTTCCCCGGCAGGACGCGGGGCAGGATCTCCTCGAACTGGCGCAGGACCGGTTCCAAGCCCCGGATCGAGTTCTCCCAGAAAGCGGGCTGGGTCAGATCGACGCCGAGCGCGGCGCGCGCCACCTCTTCGGCCGAAGCGTTCCCCGAAAAGCGCAGGAAGTTCTTGTACTTTTCCAGGAAGGCGCCGCCCTGGTCGAGGAACATCTGGTACAACCCCCGACTGAGCAGGTAGCCGAACGTGTAGGGGAAGTTGTAGAAGGTGACCTCGGTGATGTAAAAGTGCATCTTCGAGGCCCAGAACATCGGGTCTTCGCCGCCGGGGGCCAGCAGGTCACCGAAGATCTGGCGCTGGGCGCCGGCCATCAACTCTTTCAGGCGAGTGACGCTGACCTCGCCTTTCTGGCGTTCCTCGTGGAAGTTCTTCTCGAAGGTGAACCGCACCGGGATGTCACACAGGAAGGCCAGGGCATGGCTGACCATGCCGCTCAACACGTTGGCCTTCTGGGCATCGGGAATGGCGGGGTCGGCCAGCAGGCCGTCGGCCAGGATCGTCTCGGCGAAGGTCGAGGCCGATTCGGCCAGGGTCATCGGGTAGCCGCGGGCGAAAAGGCGCTGCCCCTTCATCACATGGCTGTGATAGGCGTGGCCGATCTCATGGGCCAGGGTCTGCACATCGCCCAGGCTGCCGCTGAAGGTCATGAAGACGCGCGACTGCTCGATCAGGTTCGAACCGGTGCAGTAGGCGCCAGGGCGCTTGCCCGGCCGCGGCTCCGATTCGATCCAGCGATGGGTCTGGGCCTGGCGGAAGTAGTCGGCGAGCTCGGGGAATCGGCGCTGGAAGGCGTCTTCCACGAGGCGCACGCCTTCTTCCCAGGAGTAACGGCGAGCGTCGGGAAGGGGCAGGGGCGCGTCGATGTCATACCAGGCGAGGGCGGGCAACCCGAGGGCCTTGGCCTTGGCCTTGCCGATGCGCTGGATCAGCGGCTTGCAAGATTCGATGGCCGCGAACAACGCGTCGAGGGTGGGCCGGCTGATGCGCGCCTGGAAGAGGGCCACATCGAGGAAATGGTCGATGCCGCGCCGCTTGTTCAACTCGAGGCGGGTGCCGGCGATGTGGTTGAGGGCGGCGCCGGTGACGTCTTCCATCTGGGTCCAGGCGGCGTTCCCGCCGGTGAAGGCGGCTTCCCGCACGCGGCGGTCGGCGTCTTCCATCAGGGAGCGACGTTGCGCCATGGGTTTCCGCTCGCGGCGGCCGTCGGGCCAGACCATCTCGAACTCGAGCTTGCCGGCGAGGGTGCTGTACAGGCGACCCCAGGCGGAGATGCCGTCGACGCCGAGATCGGCCGCCAGCGCCTCGAGGGCGGGATCCATCGTTTTCTGGGCTTCCTCGCGGGTGCGCCGCAGGAAATAGGTGATCGGTTCGAGCTCCTTGCGGGCGCAGAACTTCTCGAAATCCTTGTCTTTGGCGGTTTTGAGGGCCCGCTTCAACTCGACCTCGAGCTTGGCGAAGCCGGCCTCGAGGGTGGCCATCGCCGCGTTCTCGCGCTGGTAGGCCTCGTTGCGGGCATCGGCCGACGCCAGGCACGAGACGAACACGCCGTAATGGATCAGCCGGGTCGCCAGATCCTCGCTCCGGACGAAGACCTCCTCCCAGGCGATCTGGTTGCGGTTGTGGAGCGGGTCGAGTCCACCCGCCATCCGGGACAGGTCGTCGAGATCCTTGACGACCTTCTCGCGGAAGGATTTCATCTCGGGCCCGTCGAACGACGGGAAGAAAGGGGTGAGATCCCAGGTGGTTCCGGATTGCACGTTCAGCCTCCGATGCGGGTAGATTCCCCTTCTACTAGCACGAACTCCCTCCGTTCCACAAACCTGATTTTTTCTTCCGCCTGTGAAGCGGCTTCCCGAAGGTCTTTGTGTCCCGCTCCGACCGGCGAGCGATTCACACAAAATTTTTTTTCCCGGGCGGGGGGGCCGCGGTGACTCCTGGGCAAACCGCTGCAAAGGAGTCGCCAATTATGATGTGCTGTGCCACCTGCCCGTTGAACCGCTCCACCTATGGCCTCGCCACGGTCCCCGACCGGGGCCAGGAGCCCACCCGCGAAGCCTGTCTTTGCCCGTCCCCCCGATGTCCCCGGGTCGCTTCCGGAGGGGCCTCCCCCCTCCACCGGGAGGGTCGCCCCCCCCTGGAACCGGTCGCCCCCCTTGGCCGCGACCTCCGCCGCGCCGATGGCGCGTCCGGCGCGCGGGCGAGCGCATGCCCTCGCCATTTCCCCGACCTCACCGACCATTCTGGCGAGCTGTTCTGCGCCGACTGCCCTCATCGGCGGGCCCTCGACTTCTGCCGCCAGGACGCCTACGTCCTCGCCACCATCGCCGAGCAGGACGAGTTCGCCCTCGCCTCGGTCCACCACACCCTTGACACCCTGGTCGCCACCCGGCACGAGGAGAAGCTCTGCGAGTTGTTCCGATGCGCCCCGGCCGAGGTGCGGGTCGACCTCTGGGAACGCCTCACCGCCTGCCACCCTCATTCCCTCCATCTGCTGAACGAGCTGTACGAGCGGGAGGTCCTGCCCCCGCTCGAACCCGGCCAGTGGCCCCGGCCCCTCGCGGCCTACCGCGCCGCCGCCGAAGGCCGGCCGCTGGTGCTCTTTCCTGCACCCGGGCGGCGCCCCGCGCCGGCCAGCCTCTCCGCATCGCCCTGGGGGGAACTCGCGCATCTCTGACGGGCCACAGGGTTGATCACAACAACGAACCTGCCCCAGTCGCAGGCGGTCATTCCCCGCCGGTCTGGCAGTGGTCACCGTTCCCAAACTTCTCCAGAGACACATGAGGCGGAAGTTGAAGCACGCGATCTCAGGCCTGGTCTGCGAATCTTCGGCCACCAGAGCCATGGTATGATACCCGCACGCCCCCCCACTCGGTGGGGGCGAACCCATCCCGGCCCCGGAGGTCATGGCATGGCGAAGGTGTATTACCGCAAGATCGACAGCTATCAACGGACGAGCGAGATCTCGGAGGCGGTGCCCGCCCTGCTCGACCGGCTCGTGGCCGATGAAGCCATTGCCCTGGCCCCCCGTATCCCGCTGAAGGTCCATTTCGGGGAACGCGGCAACCAGACGTTCATCGCCCCCGCCAACTTCGACGGCCTCATCGGGTGGTTGCGCGGTAAGGGCATCGACAGCTGCTTCATCGAAACGGGCGCGGTCTACAGCGGGTCGCGAATGCGGGCCGCCGACCACCGCGCCCTGGCCTCCGACCACGGGTTCACCGCCCTGCCGGTGGTGATCGCCGACGGGGAACGCGGCGAGGAGTTCGTCGAGGTGGTCATCGACCAGAAGCACTTCAAGACCTGCAAGATCGCTCGCGGCTTCGTCGGCCTGCCCCAGATGATCATCGTCAGCCACTAAGAGCGAATGACCTCGCCCCGCCCCGAGCCGACGAGGCCCCCCCTGCCCTCGGATCGCCAACCCCCTGGCCCCGTGCCCGTGCGCATGATCATCTCGGGCGGGCAGACCGGGGTCGACCGGGTGGCCCTCGAGTTCGCCCTCGACGCCGGCATCCCCTCTGCGGGGTGGTGCCCGGCCGGGCGACGCAGCGAGGACGGAACGATCCCGGCCCGGTTCCCGCTACGGGAAGCCTCGTCGCCGGCCTATCCGCAGCGCACCCGGCAGAACGTCCGCGATGCCGACGCGACCCTGATCTTCACGGCGGGCAACCCCGGTGGCGGCACCGCCCTCACCGTCGAGTTCGCCCGCCGCCTGCGCCGCCCCCATCTCGTGGTCGACCTCGATGCACTCGACATCGCCGCGGTGGCCGGCACGGTCATCGAGTGGCTGCAGGCCACCGCGCCGGCGGTTCTCAACGTGGCGGGACCCCGGGCCAGCGAAGCCCCCCACCTGCCCCGACTCGTCCGTCAGGTTCTGGAGCGGGCCATTCGACCCGCTCCTGATGGGGCCCCGCCAGACTGGCCGCCATCCCCTTCCCGGCGACCCCAGCAGGGGAAGCTCTTCCCTCTGGACCGCTGAGGACGCTGGTCAGCGTTCGGGCAGTTCGGGCACTCCCGACCCAGACGGCAGCTTCACCATCTCCTCGCGCACCTTGCGTTTGACATCGTCGGGCAGGCGCGACTCGTAGATGCTGATGATCTCGAGACCGTCGCGGTGCAGGGCCTCGGTCTCGCGGAACAGCGATCGCAGCTTGTCGAGCGTGGCGGTCAGTTCGGCGCTCAGGCTCTTCTCGATCGTCTCCCATTTCTGCACGAGGGCCCGGTTGAGTTTCTGGTTGTGCTCGAGCAGCTTGAAGATCAGCATCTGCGGGTTGCCCTGGGCGGCACCCTTGAACTCGGCCATCTTCAGCCCGATCTCGTCCTTCCAGGCCTTCAGCGACTCGATCTCGCCAACCAGGGTCCGGATCTGCTCGTCCTTCTCGTGCAGCTTGTTCTGGTAGACCTCTTCCGTTCGTTTGTTCTGGCGGTAGAGATCGTCCGACAGGGTGGCGCGCACCTTCTCACTTTCCGAACGGGCGTGCAAGAGTTCGCGTTCGTACTGCTCGCGAATCATGGCGATCTCGCGGTTCTTGAAATACAGCGCGATCTTGGCACCGATCGCGAACAGCACGGTGAGAACGATGATGAGCAGGATCTGTTCCATAGTCAGGGTCTCCTCGCCGCCCGGTCGGCCGACCGGCATGGGGGCAGGGCCCCATGCGGTCCCCGGGGGCAAGACCGTCAGGGGGTTACCCCGCGGCCATCCGCGTCCGCCGTCCGCGTCCGCCGTCCACCCGGTCCGGGCGGACAATCTCAGCCGGGGAAGGACGGGCGCCCTGCCCGCGAGCGGCGGCGGGCGCCCATCCGTGGGCCGTGCTACTCGCCGACCAGGTCGGCCCGGGAGAACCCGCCGTCGGCGCCGGCATGGCCGACGAAGGTGCCGAAGGCGCCCTGGGTGACCACCGCGCACGAGGTGGAAGCCAGGCCGTTGGCCTTGGTGAACAGTTTGAAGGTGGCCAGGTCGAAGGTCAGACGCAACCCGTCATCGGCCGCCAGCCAGGCGCGAAAACCCGCCCCGTAGGTGACGATATCCAACCACCGGGGAGTGATGTCGGCGATGACCACCTTCCACTCGGCGTCGCGATTGGCCTGGAAGCGCAGCCCGGCCCCTGGTCCGCCGGCGTAGTAGGCATCACCCTGCTTCTTGAACAGGGTCGCCCCGTTGGGGAAGGGGGCCTCCAGCACACTGAAGGTGTTCAGGGTGGGACTGTAGCGGAACAACCCGGCCTTGCCCGCCGTTCCCAGACCGCAGGCCACGACCAGGAAGGGGTCTTCGTTGGCGTGGATCATCACCACGGTGCTGGCGGTCATGCCCTCGGCCGGGCCGAAGAACTCGAAGTCGGTCCCGTTGGTGGTGCGGGCGATCGACTTCATCGCCGCCTTGTCGGAGGCGAGACCGACCCAGAAAGTGCCGGCCTTGGGCTCGGCGAAGGCGGTGACCTTCTCGCCATTCAGCTTCGCCACCGCCGTGACCGTGCCGGTCACCGGATCGAGCGAGAACAGGCCAGCGTCGGTGCCGATCCAGATGGCGCCGCCGCGGGTCTGCAGCAGGGCGTTGACCGCCTGGGCCGCCGCAGTGGTAGGAAAGCCAGCCGCCTCGAGTTTGGTGAACGCATAGGTGGCCTGCGTCGCATCGGCGAAGAACACGCCGTTCGCCGTGCCGAGGTACAGCCGGCGGGTGGCCCCGTTCTCATACTGCAGCACCGCCCGCACGTCGGCGTTGCCGAGCGTCGGGGTGTTGGCCGGGGTGAAGGCCTTGAAGGCGTAGGCGGTCGGGTCGAAGCCCTTGTCGGGCGAACCGCCGATCCCGCCCCCGCATCCGATGGCGAGAGGCAGGGCGAGAAGCAGAAGGGCGATCAGGGTGCGTTTCACAGGTGTGTTCTCCTCGGGAATGGGGTGAATACGGGCCGCATGGCCCGGGAGGGAAAGGTCATTTCACAAAAACGACGGACTCGTCGAGGGCGACGAGCGCGGGAATGGGTGGGGAACGTCCACGCCGGCCCAAGGCCGAAGCGAGGATGGGGTTTCCGCCCAGGGGGAGCAAACCCCCGCGTCAAGACCGAAGGCAGGCATTGGCGTGCACCAGCCGACACCCGCGACCGTTGCGTTCGTGCCCTCGCTGCTTCCCATCGCGGCAAGGGCCAGGCATGACCCCAATGGGGCATGCCCGGCAGGACAGTCGTCAGAGGGTTCGCGACGCTCAATCGAGCACCTGGCGGACGACGTCGATGATCGAGCCGTCCCGCCACTCGATGACGGCGACGGGCCGTTCACCGAGCCGGGGCGATTCGGGGATGCCGGTCAGGGCGTGGACCTGGTCCATCAGTTGGGGCAGGGTGATCAGCGGCAGCCCCTTCCCCTGCACCTTCTCCAGCAGGTCCTGGCGGCGGGGGTTGATGGCGAGCCCGCGCTCGGTCACCACCACGTCGATGACCTCGCCCGGCGCCGTAACCGTGGTTACCCGCTCGCGCAGCACCGGGATCCGCTTGCGGAATGACGGCGCGGTGATGATCGTGCAGCCGGCCCCCGCCGCCGCATCGGCGAACCCGCCGATGCCGTGCAGGAGCAGACCGTCGCTATGGGTGTTGACGTTGACGTTGAAATCGAGGTCGATCTCGGTGGCGCCCAGCACCGCCACGTCGAGCATGTGCGCGAAGCAGCCGCGGGCGTGCTGGCAGTAGGAGACGAAGGGGTCGATCTCGACGTGCCGCGGATTGTCGCGCAACGATTGCACCGCCGTCAGGTCGAAACTCTGCCCGTCGGTCACCACGTCGATCAGGCCGCGGTTCAACAGGTCGACCAGGAACTGCGTAGTGCCGCCGATGACGAACGAGGCCTTGATCTTCTTTTCGGCCATCCGCTCGCCGAGAAACTTGGTGAACGCCAGCGACATGCCGCCGGCGCCCGCCTGGAAGGAGAACCCGTCGCGCATGATGCCAGCCGCCTCGACGAAGCGGGCGGCCAGCTCGGCAATCTGCAACTGCGTGGGCGAGCGGGTGA
This sequence comes from Candidatus Ozemibacteraceae bacterium, assembly GCA_937998695.1. Taxonomy (GTDB): domain Bacteria; phylum Muiribacteriota; class Ozemobacteria; order Ozemobacterales; family Ozemobacteraceae; genus Ozemobacter. The sequence goes on along the minus strand of CALLCO010000089.1, from coordinate 38,620 downwards.
TCTTGGTGGTGCCCGAGACGATCTTGGTGGGGTCGCCGATGGTATCGACGGTCAACACGTGATCGACATGCAATCCCGAGATCGACATCGGCACGCAGGGGAAGGGGACCAGGTTGTCGGTCACCACCACCACCCGGTCGGCGTAGAGCGAGTCGGCCTTGGCGATGCCGATCGGCCCGAAGGCCGACCGCCCCAGCACGCCGTTGGCGTTGCCGAAGACATCGGCGGCTGGCGCCGCGATGATGGCGAGGTCGATCTTCAGGTCACCATCCTGGATGGCCCGGTACCGGCCGCCGTGCGAACGCAGCACCGCCGTCTTCTTCATCAGGCCCTTCGAGCAGGCGACGCCGACCTGGCCGTTCATCGACCCCTCGACGTGCGAGATGACGCCGCTCCTGATCAGCTCGACCAGGCCGTCATGCACGGGGAAGAGCGCCGACGGGGCCACCACCAGATCTTTCAGGCCCCGCTCGGCCAGCCGGCGCATCGCCTCGTTGACGATGAAATCGCCATTGCGCAGATGATGGTGGAAGGACACCGTCATGCCATCGCGCAGGGGCAGGCGGCGCCACAACTCGTCCCAACTGCCGACCACCTTGTCGACCCGGCCGGGGACGGTCGTCAGCGGCACCCGTGGCGCCGCCTGCCGCCCCCCGCCCTGATCCTGGAAGGCACCCCGAAACGGCTTCAGCGGCCGCCCGTCGATCTCGGCCGGGATCTTGCGGCCGAGGGCATTCTCGACCCAGTGCATGTCAGAGGCCCTCCACGCCAGGTAGACCGAGCTGTTTCGCCAGGGCGATCACCTGGCGGGCTCGCTCGGCCACCGGGGCATCGACCATTTTCGACCCCAGGGCGACCACACCAGCCCCCGTCTCGACGGCCTTCTGCATGGCTTCGACGATCTTGCGGGCCTCTTCGATCTCGGCGGCGGTGGGCGCGAACGCCTGGTGCACGAGGGCGATCTGGCGCGGGTGGATGACCCCCTTGCCGACGAAGCCCAGACTCTTGGCCTCGAGCGAGCTCTGCAGCAACCCCTGGTCATCGCCCACGTCGGAGAAGACGGTGTCGATGGCCTGGATGCCGGCCACCTTGGCGGCATAGACGATCTGGCTGCGCGCCGCCAGGGTCTCCTTCCCCTCGCGGGTGCGCGGCACCCCGAGGTCGCGGGTGAAATCCTCGGCCCCGAAGCAGAGGGCGACGTTGCGGCCGGTCGCCTGGGCGATGGCCTGGGCGTTGACCGTTCCCTTCACCGTCTCGATCAGGGGCATGAACATGACCCGCCCCTGCAGGCCGAACTCGCGCTCGATGGCCGTCACCTCGCGGTCGGCCTCCTTGACGTCGTGCTCGCCATCGCACTTGGGCAGCAGCAGCAAGTGGGGCAGGGCGGGCACGATCTCGTGCAGGTCTTCGTAGCCGAACGGCCCGGTGAGCGGGTTGACCCGCACGATCAGCTCGGAACCGGGGAACAGCCGGTGGGCCTCGCCCAGGATGCGCCGCACCAGGATGCGCGCATCGACCTTCTGGTCGGGGGCGACTGAATCCTCGAGGTCGAAAATCAAACTGTCGGCCCCGAACAGCCCCGCGTTCAGCATCAGATCGGGCTGATTGCCCGGCAGGTAGAGCCGGCTGCGCCGCAGGCGGTCTTTCTCGGTGGGAGTGCGATTGACCGGGGAGAACGGCAGGGGCTTGGCCACCCCGGCCTTGCGCAGCACCGCCTCGATGCGGGCGGCGATGATGAAGTCGAGGGCACCATCGTCCTTGATGGCCAGGCGGCCCTTGCTGACGTTGAACTCCTGCAGGGTCTTCTCGGCCCGCTCATGGATGTGGCGACCGAACAGCTTCTTGACGCTCGACTCGACGACCACCTCGAAGGGGGCGGCGGGATCGTAGGTCACGATCAGGTCGGACTTGCCTTCCAGGCCGGAGGTGAAGATGGTGGGTGTGCTCATGTTCCTTCCCTTTGCGGTAGCTGCTTTGAGAACTCAGACGAACTCGATGTCGCCGCTGACCGTCTCGGCGACGAAGGTGGCACCGGCATGGCCGGACTCGAGTTTGGTGCCATGCCGCAGCCCGGGATGGGCGGTGCCTTCCCAGGCGATCTTGGCGGTGCCGGTGCGGCTGGTGATCTCGACCGACGACCACGGCCCCTGGACCTGCCCCACGAAGATGTCGCCGGAGGTCGAATTGAGCCGGATCTGGCAGCTCTCGTCGACTTCGGGGCGGGCCAATTCGACGTCGCCGGAGATCGACTGGATCTGCAGCCGCTCGATGCGCGCCCCCTTGCACCGGAAGTCGCCCGAGGTCGAGACGCCTTCGGCGGCCAGGGTGCCACCCTCGATGAAGAAGTCGCCGCTGACCGTCTCGAGTTGCGCCTGGCGCAGGTGCGCCCCGATCACATGGATATCGCCGCTGACCGTCTTCAACTGCTCGACGGGGAAGGCGCCCTTGATGTTCAGAGTGGCCGAGACCGACCGGCAGCGCAACACGGTCGCCACCGGCAGGGTCAGCTCGAGGTCGAGCACCGCCCGGGTGGGCGCGGCGCGATCGAACCCGATCTGCAGGGTTTCGCCCTCGACCCGGATGGCATGCTGCCCGAACCACAGGTTGGGCGGCTGGCCGGCCAGGGCCGACTGGCTGATGCGGCCCATCACGCGGAGCGAAAAGGCCTGGCCTTCCCGCACCGTGACCGAACCGAAGAGGTTCTCGATCTGGGCGATCCGGACCCGAGAGAAGCCGTCCGGTTCGGGCACCGAGAACTCGACGGTGACGCCGTCGACCGGCTCGCCGCGGATGTGGCTGAACTCGGCGACCATGCTGCCCATCATGTTCTGCACCCAACCGCCGAACTCCTTGATCCGCGATTTGAACTCGCGGCCGGGCGGCTCGGCCTTCTTGACGGCCTCGCGCACCTGCTTTTGGAAGTTCTCGGCGAAGGCGCCGAGTTCCTCGGTGAAGCTGCGCTTGCGGTCGGATTCCTTGCGGTCTTTTTCGAGGGCGGCCAGCAGTTCTTCCGACTGCTCGACCGTGATCTTCCCTTGGGCCAGCATCTCCAGGATCTTCTTCCGGGCTTCCGACATGGCATTCCCCTCCTCAGTCAGTCGTGCGGGTAGAGTGGACCCATTCTACCACGTCACGTCCCCGAGGTCTCCATCCGGCGACGGGCGCAGGCGACGGCGGCCGGCGAGCGGTCGCCGCCGATCCAGCGGCGGCCGAGACGGGCGGCCGCCACCAGGGTGGTGCCGCTGCCGCAGAACAGGTCGACCACCAGGTCGCCGGGGTCGGTCAGCGCCGCGATCAGCCGCTCGAGCAGGGCCAGCGGCTTCTGGGTCGGATACCCGACCCGCTCGGCCGACATCGGGTTGACGATGGGGATATCCCAGACGTCGTCGACGGGGGTGCCGGCGGGGTGGGGCAGGTAGCGTTTGCCGGCCGCCGAGACGATGCCCCCCCGGGCATAGCCCGAGGTCGGTTTGTAGGGCACCCGCACCGCATCGGCATGGAAGAGCGGCCGCCGCCCGGTCGCATACCAGAGCAGGGTGTCGTGTTTGTTGGAAAACCGGCTCTTCGAGCGGCCGCCGCCCGTGTAATGCCAGATGATCTCGTTGACGAAGGCCTCTTCCCCCATCAGTCGGTCGAGCAGCACCTTCGCGTAATGGACGGCGCGGGCATCGAGATGCAGCACCAGGCTGCCCCCCGGCATCAGCAGGGGAAGCAACGCCCGCAGATTGGCCTCGAGCCAGGGCAGATACGTGGCCAACCGCCCCGGCCACCGGTCGTCGAACGCATACAGGGTGGCCGTTCCTGGCCTTGCACCGGGCGCCGTACCCAGCCCGCCGTTCTCAAGGCCCCCCGCGGCCAGCCCCGCCTCTGGCCTTCCCTCAGGAGGCGGGCCAGTCGCACCATCTCTCGAGCAGGGCGGTGGCGCACTCGCCGCCCCCCCTGCCGCTGGCCCCAGGTCAGCCCCCGCAGCCGCCGCCCGGCGCGGCGTTCCCACCTGCCGCCGCCCCGTCAGGAAGGGCGGGTCGAGGTAGACCAGCCTCGCCACCCCGTGCGGCAGCCGCGCCGCCGTTTCGAGGCACGGACCGACCAGCCAGGGGGGAAGGTTCTCGGCCGCCCGCCCGGGCTCCGCCGGAGCGTGCGGCATCAAGACCCGCCCTGTCGCGTTGCCTGTTTTGGTCGTTCGCGTTGGCGCTGGGCGGCGGGAGCCGCTCCCCCGGGTGGTCTCGTCTGCAGGGCTCGACACAGCGGCCGGGCGGCGACCAGCGAGCCCACCCATCAAACGCGCGGCCGGGTCCGGGTGACCGACCGCCCCCGGCCAGGCCCGCCCAGGGCCTTCCTTCCCCCACCCGTCACCCGAACCTGCGACCTGGCGAGGGCCTCACCGGCGCCGGCTGGCCGCCCCATGGGTCATTCCTCCGCGTCTTCAGGGGAGAACCGCCCGATCGCCTCGGTGATGACCCGGTCGGCGGTTTGTTCCAGATACTCGGTGAGGAGGGAATTGATCTTCTGAAACTCCGGCCAGAGCACCTCTTCGCAGAACGAGGGCTTCAGCCGCGCCCTGATCGTCGTCCGGTGCTGGCCATGGCGTCGATAGGGTCTGATACCCGATTTCTCGAGCAGCGCCCGCAACAGTTTCCGCGACCAGGGGTTGTCGAGGGTGAACCGGTAGTCTTTTTCGGCCTCGGGCGGGGGCCAGGCGGGCCGCGGCGGGGGCGGCGGCGGCGCGGTGAACCGCTTCCCGGCCGGGCCGAGCCCTTCCTGCAACCGATGCAGGGCGGCCAGGGCGGCCGCCCGTTCCCCGCTCGTCGCCGCCCCGTCGTGCAGGGCCTGGATCTTCCTGATCTTCTCGATCAGCCGGTGCAGGTCATCCATAGGTTTCCTTTTCTTGCCCTGAAGAGATCACTGATCCGCTTCCAAGTCGGCCGCAGGGGCTTTGCCCCTGCACCCCACCAGGGCCGAAGGCCCTGGACCCTGGGTCTGACCTGGGAAACGTCTGGCGTTCCTCCGGCAGCGGGCCTGCGGCACGGGCTATCGGAATCTGCAGACAGTCCCTTGACAACGTCTGTGCCATCGGCGGATCGCCTCTTCGCCTTTCTCAGGCGCTCCCAAGCCGCCCCGCGAGATAGGTGGGAAGCTGGTCGATGGCGACCCGCTCCTGGGCCATGGTGTCCCGGTCACGCACGGTGACGGTGCGGGCCAGGGCCGGATCCTTCCCTTCGCCGAGGGTGTCGAAATCGACCGTGATGCAGAAGGGCGTACCGACCTCGTCCTGACGGCGGTAGAGTTTGCCGATGCCCGCGGTGTCGTCGTAGACGGTGCGCCAGCCGCACTTCTTCTGCAGGGTCTGCTTGATCTCCTTGGCGATGCCGACGATGCCGTCGTGATTCTTCTTGAGGGGCAGCACCGCCACCTTGATGGGGGCCAGCTCGGGATGCAGCCGCAGTACCACCCGCACTTCCTCCTTGACCTGCTCTTCGTGATACGAGTCGATCAAAAAGGCCAGGGTGGCGCGGTCGACGCCGGCCGACGGCTCGATGACGTAAGGAACGATGTGCTGGTTGGTCTCGTGGTCGAACCAGGTCAGTTTGTTGACGGCGTGCTGGTTGGGAATCACCGTGCCGTCTTTCAGCACCAGCTTGCCGCCCTTGCTGTGGCAGGTCAGATCGAAATCGGAGCGGTTGGCGATGCCCTCGACCTCGTCGAACTGCTTGTTTTCGTCGGGCCGGTCGGGAAAGAAGCGGTAGAGCAGGTCGGTGGTCGCCTTCGAGTAGTGGGCCAGCTCTTCGGCCTTCTGCTCGTATTTGCGCAAATTCTCTGGCCGGATGCCGAGCTGCACGTACCAGTTGAACCGGTCCTCGACCCAGCGGCGATACCACTCTTCGTCGGTGCCGGGCTTGACGAAAAACTCGATCTCCATCTGCTCGAACTCGCGCGCTCGGAAGATGAAGTTCTTCGGGGTGATCTCGTTGCGGTAGGCCTTGCCGATCTGGGCGATGCCGAACGGCACCTTGCGGTTGGTCGAATCGAGGACGTTCTTGAAATTGACGAAGATACCCTGCGCCGTCTCGGGCCGCAGGTAGGCGATGTGATCGTCGTCGGCCACCGGCCCCACCGTGGTCTTGAACATCAGGTTGAACGGGCGCGGCGGCGTCAGGTCGTGGGTGCCGCCCTCGCTGCACTTCTCGTTGGGATCGACGTGATCGGCCCGATACCGCTTCTTGCACTTGCGGCAATCGACCATCGGATCGCTGAAGGTATCTTCATGCCCGCTGTATTTGAGCACCAGCCGATTCATCAGGATGGCGCAGTCGAGACCTTCCATGTCGTCGCGCTCGTAGACCATGCGCTTCCACCAGGCCCGCTTGACGTTGTTCTTCAGCTCGACGCCGAGGGGGCCGTAGTCCCAGGTTCCCTGCAGACCACCGTATTGATCGCTGCCCTGGAACAGGAATCCGCGACGTTTGCAGAGGGAGATGATCTTGTCGAGATCGACGACCGACATGCGATTGCTCCTGGATTGTCGCCTCTTCGTACGGAGGCGGGCTGGACGAGGTGCGCCCATTATACGGGTTCCCCACCGCCGCAGCAAGCCCGATTCTGGCCCGCCAGCAATTCTCACTCAGCCGTCTGGGGCTGTTGAGTGCTCTCATATGACTACCGCAGTTTCCCAGACCCTGGGGCCTGGTTCGCCTCCAGACACCATTCCGGCGAGTCCGGCCCCAGGGTGGATGTCTCAACTACGGTAGTCTTACGAGCCAGCCCGCCCTGGGTCGTCCCGAATTCGCGCGCCGGCAGATACCTCGCCGGGGCCGGCCAAACCCCGGCATGCTCGGTGGGCCACCTCTTATCTGTCGGTCAACAGCCAGGCATCGATGATCTTGATCAGGTTTTTGTTCCGGGCCAGATCGAGGTGGTTGCAGGGCACGACCGTCCGGCCAACCAGGGTGGCGCCCCGCCGGAGAATACCGCGGGTATCGGTCATGGCCGCCGTGAAGACCACCCCGTCGGAAGGCTGAGAAAATGCCTTCTGGAACAACCCGGTGTAGAAGAATTGGACCTTTTTGGCTAGGTCCCAGGAGTCGCTGTCGATCTGCGGCTCATCCCCCGCCAAGATGGCGAGACGGACCCGCGGGTCGAGACCTTGCGCCTCCAGCCGGTACATGAACCGTTCGCCGCGCTCGATGGCAGCATCGATACCCGGCGAATGCAGATAGCATGAGGTTCCGCCATGGTAGAGAGCCATCATGGACAGGTTGGCGTCGGCGGCGGTGTAACTGTCGACGCCCAGCGGAATCCCCCCGTCCCGAACTAGATTGAACAGGACCTGCGCCTGGCCCGGCCAGAGTTCGTTCCCGCGACCGGTGAACGCCTCCGCGGCGAACGACCGCCACAAGCCGTAGACCACCATGCGATCGGCTCCCATCGGGGAGTTGGCCTCGACCTCGGGTTGCAGCACTCTGGCCAGATTATATCCGTAGTAGCGGAACGGGATGTCGATGCCCTGCAACGGCCCCGCGATATTGACATAGGTCCGCACATCGCCCCGGAAGTGGCTGAGCCATGGTCGGTTCGGAAAGACCGCCCGCGCGTCGGAGCAATACAGCCGGGCCGCCGCGTTCCCCTTGGAATGGGCGATGAGATCGACCTGGAACGTAGGATCGTTCTCCCGCCCCAGCAGCCGCCGGATCCGGCGGATCGCGTTGGCGATCTGTTCGGCCTGCCGGATGTTGCACCCCTGGTTGTGCGCAAACGTAACCGCAAAGACGGCATAGCCCATGCTGCTGAGCCAGGTGGCGAACCCCCGTTCCGACGGCGGCGGCAATTCGTCGGCCCGCCGGGGCGGTCGGAAGGGGAAGACCCAGGCCCGATTGGCGTCGTCACCCGCCCCATGCACCAACAGCACGGGACGGGGCAGGGTCTTCCCCTGCCATCCGGGAGCGCAGTGCAAGAGTACCTGCGAGGCTGGGGGCGTCGCCGAACCGAACCAGCCGACGATCCGTTCGTCACGCTGCCGGGCCCCGGGCGGGAACCGATCGGTCCCGAAGGCCGGATGAGGATCGACCAGCCGTTCCACCCGATCCCAGGGCGCGGCCGCCGCGCCGGTGAAAGCCTGAACCGGTTCCGGCTCGAACCGATCGGAGGCCCACCCCGGAACAACCCAGAGAACCCCCACCAGGACCGCCACCAGCAGCCCTTTCCCGAAAGCGGGCCCCCAGCACCGCACGCTCGCTCCCTCAACCACCTGTTTCTTCATGGGTCTTCCTCATCCTGTCCTTGGTTCGCATGAATGGTCGCTCGGCCAGACTTCAATCTCGCCCCGAAGCGATCGCCCTGATGCCACCGCCAAGATCGAGCCAGTCGGTCAAGGTCGTCGGGAAGAACTGACAGGCCTCCCCTCCCCACTTCCTTCCTCAGGGGCGAAATCGACGGTGGCATGCCACTCTGCCCATTACGACAACCAAAGGCGGGAAATGGTGACAGCCCACCCGATCCGCCATGTCTCCCCACAGGGAAGCCTCTCCGTCCGAAGCTCGTTCTGCCTGCCACCCTTGCTTGCCCGGATAGCCGACCTTCGCTCATGGGCCTGTTGCCTGAATCTGTTTTTCGAGCGTTCGAAACATAGCGCCCCTTATCTGGAGCGTGTTTCCTGTTGGATTGTTCAAGAGAAATGGCCGTTTTGGGCATTCATGCCACAGCCTCTCACGCGGGCTTGGAACGACACCGGGATTCCTGGTCAGGATCGAGGCCGGCCCCGGTCCCAGCCCGGCATGCCTTGCGGTCCCTGCACAGGGTCGCCCCGACCGACGAGCGGCGAATGAGTGGGGGAGGCAGCAGGTCTGGATCCCCCCTGAAAACAAGTCTGCGAGAATCGCGTGGCCAATGTCACATTTGGCGGGCCCGCCTGGTCAGTGGGGTGTCCGGTTCTGGCGAGGCATTTCCCGCCCGGAGCGAGCTCATACCTGCCCAGGAGGAACCACCATGACGAATCGCCTCGGTTTTGCGCCTCATCACCCCATCGCCCCACCGCCCCTTCGCGCGGGCCCGATTCCCGCCTGTCTGGTCCGCCTGGGCCTGGTGTTCCTGTTCGCCCTGGTGTTTCCCGCCGGTTGGGGCATCCCCCTGTGGGCTGCCCCGCCTTCTTCCTCAGACACGGTGGCCACCCGCACCCTGCCGCTGGTCGAAAAGCAGGTGTTCCGGATTCCCGACTTCCTGTTCCGGCATGCCCGCCGCCGCCTTCCCGTCGAAGTCGGCTACGAGACCTACGGCACCCTGGCCCCGACGCGCGACAATGTCGTACTCGTCTGCCACTACTTCACCGGCCAGAGCCATGCGGCAGGCCGCTATGCCGCCGACGATCCGCAACCCGGTTGGTGGGATTCCCTGATCGGCCCAGGCAAAACTATTGACACCGACCGGTTCTTCGTCATTTCGGTGGACTGCCTGGCCAACCTGAATGTCCACAACCCCCGGGTGCATACCACCGGCCCCGCCACCATCGATCCGGCCACCGGACGGCCCTACGCCATGGATTTTCCCATCTTCACCCTCGAAGACGTGATCCGCACCCAGAAGCTCCTGCTCGATCATCTCGGTATCAAGCGCTTGCGCCTGGTCATCGGTCCCTCGATGGGCGGCTTACAGGCCTGGATGTGGGGCCGCCACTACCCCGACATGGTCGACCGGCTGGTCGCCGTCTTCGCCACGCCGATGATGCGCCCCTGGTGCCTGATGATGCCCAACCAGCTCGGCATCGACGCCATCAGGCTCGATCCGAAGTGGCGCGGCGGCGAGTATTACGGCGGGGAACCACCGCTGGAAGGTTTGCTGCAAGCCTTCAAGGTGTTGCTGATGGTGACCCGCACCGATGCCTGGGCGGAACGTTCGTTCGGCCGCCGCCTGGCGTCGGGCACCCCTGATCCCTTCCGGTCACATGAGGGCCGCTTCCTGGTCGATTCCGAGGTCGAGAACATCGTTCGAGGCCGCATGAAGTTCTTCGACCCCAATCACTACCTCTACATCGCCAAGGCCAACACCCTGTTCGACCTGCGGGAAGGGGATGAGACGTTCGCCCAGGCTCTAAGTCACATCACGCCGCCCTCCCTGATGATCATCGACGAATCCGATCTGATGTTCACCCGCGCCCAGGCCGAGGAGGCCCTTCGGTATCTGCCACGTGGGGAGCTGTTCTGCTACGACAGTCGGAATGGGCATCTGTCCTGCCTGTACGAGACGGACTATTTCAAGGACCGCCTGCGGGAGTTCATCGACGCAGGCCAACGCTGAGCGACTGACCCAACGGCGGGGCGGCCTTCGGGGGGGGCGGCCCCACTGTACCCTGTTCGTTCCGTGCCATGCTGTACGGTGAAACGGAGCCGTATTCGTCATGTGCTCGGGACGGGGTTGGCGAACAAAAGTGGTCGGATCGGAACAGAGGGCAGCACAAGCCACATCGCCAAGAAAATGAGGTATGCTGTTCCTATGCAACGCCATCGCCTGCAACCTGCCGCCGTCTGTGTCTATTGCGCCTCGAGCGCCGACGTCTCCCCTGCCATCAAAGAAGCGGGGGCCCGGGCCGGACGCCTGCTCGCCGAGGCCGGCCTCGCCCTCGTCTACGGTGGGACGACCTGCGGCCTGATGAAGATCACCGCCGACGCCCACCAGGCGGCGGGGGGCCGGATCATCGGCATCGTGCCCGGGTTCATGGTCGACCAGGGCATCGCCCATCCCGATCTCGACGAGGTGGTCGCCGTGCCCGACATGCGCACCCGCAAGGCGACGATGATCGAACGGTCGGGCGCCTTCCTGGTGTTGCCGGGCGGCATCGGCACCCTCGACGAGCTGTTCGACACCCTCGCCCTCAAGCAGCTCGGCAAGCACCACAAGCCGATCGTCCTGCTCGATACCGACGGCTACTGGCAGCCCCTGCTCGCTTTCCTGCGGCATGCCGTCGACCGCCACACCATCAAGGCCGAGCACCTCGACCTGCTCGTGACCGCCGCCACCCCCGACGACGCCCTCCGCCTGCTGGCCGGCGGCTGACCCCTTGGGCCCAGGGGGGGGCTTTTGGCCCCAGCTTTCTCCCATGACTTGTGTTCCTCAGAAAGCATTGAACAGATTGATCTTGTCCAGGCGACGATGTGCCGGAAATTCCAACTGACCAGCACATCGACTATGGGCGCAGGCCGCCAGGGCAATATGGAGCAGATCGTTGCGAAAGCGAGGGGGAAGGATCGCCTTCTTCTGGTAGCTGCTGGCTAGAACAAGGAACAGCCAGATGCCACCTCTTCTGCAAATCGGTCGTCATCAACGAATCCGCTCGTTCCCCTTGGCACGAACTGATGGTCCAGGTGCTCACCCAATCAACGGCTGCGGCCGATGGTGGGCAGGGCGGCGATCTGGGCGGGGTCGAGCGCCGACAGCCGGTCGGGGCGGTACCCGCGCACCAGCAACTGGTCGAGGATGGTCGGCAGGGCCTTGGCCCCGTTACGGCTGCCGACGTGCATGAGCACGACCGCGCCACGCCGGATGCGGGTGGCCACCTTGTCGACGATCGAGCCGACGGCGGGTTCCTTCCAATCGAGGGTGTCGATGTTCCAGTAGACGGGGCGGTAGCCGAGCTCTTCGGTGAACTGTTCAACCCGCCGGTTCTGGGCCCCGAAGGGGAAGCGGAAGAACGGCGCCCCGCGCCGCCCCAGCACCGACACGAAGACCTGCTCGGCCTTCTCGAGTTCTTCCGCGATGGCTTCCTTGCTCCAGCTGGCCATGTTCTTGTGGCTCATGCTGTGGTTGGCGATCTCGTGGCCGGCGGCCAGGATGCGGCGGGCCAGGTCGGGGTAGCGCTTCACCCACTGCCCGGTCAGGAAGAAGGTCGACCGCACCCCGCGCGCCGCCAGGGCGGCCAGGATCGGCTCCGTGCCGTCGGCGTCGGCTCCGCCGTCGAAGGTCAGGAAGACCTGCCCGCCAGTGTCTCCGGGCAACCGGACCATCTCATACTCGCGGGCGGGCGTCTCTTCGGTCAGGGTCTCCTCGCGGCCAGGGCGGGTTGGCCGCGGCACTCCCTCCTTGCCACCCATCTCTGGCGTCCACGCGCCTCCCGACCCAGGCTTTGGAACCGCTCCGTTCGCAAGAGACGTGGCCGGCTTGCCTGCCCCTGGGGTGGGGGTCGGTGAACGCGCCCCGGCCGCCCCGGCGGTCTGATGCCTGGCCCCCGGTTCGGGCTCGGCCAGGATTGGCACGGGCGGCTTGGCCACCGGCGCCGGGGCCGCAGGAGAAGGCGATCGGGCGGGGGCTTCCCGCGCCAGCCGCTCCAGGCGCAGATACCGTTCGCGGGCCGCCATGAAAGCGGGGAAGAGCCGCACCGCCTCCCAGTAGGCCTGCATCGCCTCGGGCGCCCGCCCCATTTCCTCCTGCAGGAGACCGAGGTTATACCAGGTCCAGTAGGTAGGCTGCAGCTGCAAGCTGGCCTGGTACCACTCCCGAGCATCTTTCAGATGGCCGAGCCGGCGCAACGCGCTGCCGATGTTGTTGTAGAGATGCACGTACCGCGGCGCCAGGTCGATGGCATGCCGCCAGGTGCGGATCGCCCCGATCAGGTCGCCGGTGCGCGCCTGCTCGATCCCGTAGGCATTGAGCGCGCTGACGTTGTTCGGGTCGGCCTGCAGCACCGCCACGATCGCCGGCAGATCCGGGGAGGGCGCCCCCGCCCCCACCGTTGCAGCGATTCCGGCCACCCCTATCAGGACAAAAAACCAAACCTTCGCCCGCCGCCATCGGGAACGTTTCATACTTAACCTATCGGCCGGGCCGCGGAAAGTTCCTCACAAACGTGTCTCGGACCTCTACCTCCCCCGAGAGCCCGCCTTCCATTCATTCCTCCGGCCATCCCTCATCATCGAGAGAGGCTGGACAAGACACAACCGAAGCAGGTCAAGGGTTCATCACGGGCCGACGACTGGCGTGTCGCAGTGACTCCAGCTCTTTCCGCAGAGAAGCCCAGTAAGCCCGGTCGGTTTCCCGTTCGGCTTGCTCTTCCGCTTGGAGCCGCGCCTCGATCTCCGGCAAGGCAGGGAAGGGGTGGCCGACCAACCAGGGGCGTGACGGAATAGCAGGCAGGCGCGTTGGCTCCCTTTCGGAGATGACCTCGAGGAGCAGGAGGGGCGTTCGCAGCTCCTGCAGCCAGAACCGGAGGCGCTCGTCGGTCGGTTCCGATCGGAACCGGGCATAGTGAGCCTCCAGCAGACGCCGGATCACCGGCCAATCCTTGTCGCGCTGGGTCTTTTTCGCCTGCACCAAGTCAGGCAGGCTCATCAGATCGATGATGTCCCCATCTGCGGTTGCGATGGTCGTTCTCCGTTCCCACAAATCGGGGAAGGGGCCGACCCCACGCATGGTCGACATGACGTCAATGCGCAGACCGGCAGCTTCAGCATGACGACACCGGAAATGGACGGCGTGTCCTTTCTCGAGGAACTCAGGCTGGAAGGGGGGCACCGCGATGACTTCCGCTTCGAGCTCGGTCAGGGCCTTCCGCAGAAGAGCGAGATTCTCGGGCCGGCACAGGACGGCGAGATCGATGTCGCGACTAAATTCGGCTGCGCCGTAGAACACGCAGGCCTGGCCGCCCATCAACAGGGCCTGGACCTGGTGCTTCCGGATCGTGGAAAGGACTTTGCGAATCGGGTTCGGGGTCAAGGGATCCTCCCAGGAGGATGAACGTGTCCCACAACGCGAGCGACCTCTCCCACCGTTGCTGGGGCGTCAGGGAATACCACTCCGCCCACTCGCCGCCGACCAGTTCCTCGAGGTCGATGGGAAGGGAAACGCCCGGCAGGGGTGATGGGTGGCGCGTCATCATCAGTATTCTACCATGCCCCCCGACTCCGACCCGCCATCCAGAATCGAGTTCACGCAACCGGCCAATGGCTCCATCGACGAAGCCGATACTCACAGGTTCTCCTCGGTCGGGAAGGAAATCGGTCGTCGGTCTGCCTCTCACGGGGCCGGCGATCACCGGTCAGGGCCTCCTCCTAGTGGAACGCCAACGCCAGTACAGTCCCATCTGGCGGGGAGAACTATACCCCACGGGCAGAGGGGAGGCAACCCGCCCGCCCACCCTTTGATCCCACGAAGGTTTCCAGACAGGGCAATCGCACTAAACCGTACATCTCTGGAAGTGGGGCTGCTCAAAAACCGCGCGCACACTGCCGTACCTCGCCCTCGCTGGAAACCCGCATCAATTTTTCAATCGTACAGAGAGGGAGACTGGGAAACGGGCTTCCAGCGCGAAATATTTAATGCGATTGCCCTGGGTTTCCAGACAAGCCGGCCCGGCGGGCGCGCCTCCCCTCTCCGCATCGTGCGCCCCCAGCGAACCCTGCAAACAAGGCCCGCGGAGTCTTCACCTCTCCTGATTTCGTATCACGTCCCCGGATTCCCCCCGGGTTCCGCCGCGGATTCGTCCCCGGATTCCGGATTCCCGACACCGGATTCCCGGCGCTCTTGCGAAAATCTCATTTTTGAGATACTTTGAGAGAAAGGACAAACCCATGCACATCATTTCCTGGGGGGCGATCCGGGCCTTCGTCGGCAAACACCCGGAAAGCCAGGCACCGATGCGGGCATGGTTCGACCTGGTGGCCGCCCGCCCCTTCCAGGGGTTCGCCGACCTGCGCTCGGTCTTTCCCGCGGTCGACAGGGTCAGGTTGCCGTCCGGCCAGGAACGCTTCATCTTCAACGTCGGGGGCAACAAATACCGGGTGGTCTGCTCCATCCATTTCAACCGGGCCAGGGTCTACATCCGCTTCGTCCTGACCCACGCCGAGTATGACAAGGGAGATTGGAAACATGAGTAGTATGACCAAAGCCATCCCATTCGGGGAAGGCATCCTGTCCGCCTGGACCACCCTGACCCAGAAGATTCCGCTTTCCCGCATCCGCTCGAAACACCAGTATCGACTGGTGGTCAAGGTCATGGAGTTCCTGGCGGACGCGGTGAACGATGACCCCGACCATCCCCTGGTCGGCTTGCTGGAGATCCTGGAAGTCCTGATAGAGGACTACGACCGTCTTCACCACCAGCTCCCCCCGGTCTCCGGAGTGGAAGTCTGGCGAGCTCTCATGCAGGAGCACGGCCTCCGCCAGGGGGATTTTCCCGAAATCGGCAGCCAGGGAGTCGTTTCCGAGATCCTCAGCGGGAAACGCCGGCTGAACAAGCGCCACGCCGATCTCCTGGCCAGACGGTTCTCGGTCCCGGAGACCTTGTTCCTGCAGCCCTGAGGGAACGCGCCCTCGACCTGGAAGGCCCCTGATGCCTCCCTCCAGGAGAGGGGACGTGGGTGGTGGGCAGGGCCTCAGCCGCCGTCGCCGCCGCCTTCAATCCCCTTGGCCTCGACCTGGGAGAGCAAGTCTTCGAGCTTCTTCTTATTGCTGGCCAGCCTGATCTGCTGCTGCAGCGACTCCTTCTTGTTGTCGAAGATCGACTTGAAGGTGTCTTTCAGGCGGAAACTTCCGGCAGCGCGCTCGAGCTTCCCGTAGTCCATCTGCTCGAGCGTCTTCATCTTTTGGAACTCGGCGGCGACCCGGTCACGAGCTTCGCCCTTGTCGGCGAACCACGTGCCCATGCGGCCGAACTCACGTTCGAAGATCTCCTCGGGCAGATCTTTCATGCTTTGCTCGCACTCCTTGATGGCGGCCGACAGGTCAAGGTCGGCGTTCTTGATATCGCTGAGGGCGTTGCGCAGTTGCCGCTTGGTCTCCTCGAGGTTGGCCTTCGGCTTGTTGAGGGCGTCCTGGGCGGCCTTTTCGGCGTCCTTGACGGTCTGTTCGAGCGTCTTGCCGATATCCTCGACCAGGAGTTTGGCGTCTTGGGCGATGCTGTTGAGCAGGTTGCCGTAGGTGCTGAAGGCCCCCTTCAGATTGCCGACGTCGCGCCAGTGCGGGTCATACTTGAACGAGCTGACCTCACGCATGGTCGCCATGGCGTGCTGGTCGTGCACCAGGGGTTCGCGCTCGCCCGGCACCGTGGCGGCGAGGCTCAGCTTGATGACCACCTGTTCGGGGGTGTTGTCGTCGTCGTCCTCGCTGACCGACGGCCGCGGCTTGGTCTCGATGGCGAACCCGTTCATCGCGGTGCTGAGCGTGCGCAACGAAGTTGACCCGTTGAAGACCACCTTGCGGGTCAGGCGGGGTTTCTCCCATTTGTAGGTGATGTTGGCGACCTTGTCGCCGCCGTGGTTCTGCTGGAGGGTGACCTCCCCGTTCTGCTCGTTGAACTTCAGGCTGGAACTGGCCGCCATCCGGAAGTCGTCCTGCATGGCCTTCAGCACGGTGTTGGCCTGGGTGACCATCGCCTGCCGGGTGTAGGCCTTCATGCTCTGGCGGTTGCCGTGCTGCAGAAAGGCATACATCCCGCCGGCGGCCAGGGCGAAGACCAGGACCGCCACCATGACCTCGGTCAGCGTGAACCCGCTCGTGGTCGTCGTTTTCGTCATGGGTTTCTCTCCCCCTGTTCGGTGCGATGTCTCAGGATTTCGGCTCGACCACGATCATGCTGGTCGAGCGCACCTGCCTGCCCTGATTGGGCTGGAACCAGGCCACGAAGACCCGGAAAAAGACGATGCTGCGATCCTCGGCCGGCCGGCCCTGCCGCTTGACGAACTTGAAGGTGCCGGATGCCTCGAAATCGCGGTATTTTTTCTGATAGGACATCACCTCGTCCTTCGAATGAGGCCAGAACATGTCGTCGAGCACATACCATCCTTCCTGGTCGGGCTTGTTCTTGCTGGCGAAGGCCCAGAAATCACGGAACCGCACGGTGCAGACCTCTTCCTTCATCGACTGCAGGATCTTGGTGGCCATCTGCAGTTTCTCGGTATCTTCGCCGACCTGGGCCTGGCCGACCAGCCCGCGCAGGAAGGGCCCCAACACCAGCGCCAGGATGAACAGGGCCAGAATGACCTCGATCAGGGTGATGCCACGCTCGCTCCGCATGCCGTTCCCGCCTCAGTTCTTCAGGAATTCGTAGGCCCGCCACTTCTTGCTGAAGGTTGCCTGGTAGCGGGTCGGGTCGTATTTCGCGATGTCCTTGAAATACGAGAGCAGGGAACTGTGGGTCCGGTTGGCCTGGAAGTGGATGTCGATCTTGCCCTGACATTCGCTGCGCACGAACTGGTTGACCACGAGGTTGCCGTAGATCTTCAGACTGCCGTAGAAGGGGTTCATCAGGCCGCGGTCGCCGTAGAGACAAGCCTCGACGACGTTCTTGCCGTTGTTGATGAGGGCCCCGTTGCGGGCCACGATCGACAGCATGGTCGGCGGCCCGCCCGGCGGGTCGACCCGCCGGATGCTCTTGAGGTGGATGTTGCCGGCCGCCACGATCATGCCCCGCCCGCACACCCACAGATCATTGCGCAGGAACAGACCCTGCCCGTCGGTGCCTTCGACGAAGGTGACCCCGTCGCAGTTGAAGACCATCTTCTTGCCAACGCCCGGGACATCCATTTCGGTGCTGCGGTTCTCGATATCCTTCGAGAAATCGGCGGTGGTGGCGTAGTAGTAGCTCGCCTTCTTCAAATACTGCATCGGCGAGTAGATATTGGCGGGCAGGTTCTTCTTGTCCTTCGGGTCCCACTCCTTTTTCATCTGCTCGGCATCGACTTCGCCGGTGCTCTTTTCGAGCGGCGGGTGCGAGCAGAAGCCGTACGGCTCGACGACGTTGGTCTGGAAGGGCAGCGGCGGCAGGGTGATGTCGACGTTGGGGCAACCGAACAGCCAGTTGAGGGGAATGAAGATCCGGATCATTGGTAGGCGCACCCGCGAGAACCGCTTCCAGAGATTGCCCTCGACCCGCAGCGAGAGCGGGAACTCGCAATGGAAATCGCCGAAGAAGTAGGTCTTGTTGTAGAACTTCGGCACCGGGATCCAGATGAACCCGTCGGTCAGCCACGGCCAGTCGAAGTGCGGCAGCTTCAGGGCATTGATCGGCACGCTCATGAAGTCGCCCGCGCTGATGCCGATCTCCTTCCCGGCCCCGAACCGCTCGAGATATCCCTCGAGGATATTGAACAGCGCCACCCACCCGCCCAGGGGTGGCGGGCTCTCGACCGGGGTGCCATAGAGGCTCTCGCCCATGGTGGGCATGAAGGCGTGGTCGGCCGGATCGGGCGTCTTCAACTTGGCAGGCTTGTCGACCGCGTTCTCTTCGACCTCGCGATGCTTGTTCTTGTCCTTGTTGTTGATGAGCAGGGCCGCCACCTCGCAGCCGCGCAGTGCATCGGTGAACGTGTACTGGCTGCCCAGGAAGTCGAGCAGGCCGAAGTTGAGCCGCACCTCCATGGGCTTGGTGCCGTTGACCCGCACCCGCCCAGGCAGGAAGTAGCTGTTGGCCAGCTTCTCGACGTCGCCGCTGCCGATGGCGCCGAAGAAGTTCTTCAGGTTCTTGAACAGCTCGGTGTCGAAGAAGGTGATGTTGTGGCAGACCAGCGAACCCATGCCGTCGGCCCAGTTGATCTGGGAGTCGCCCTTGAAACCGCCGGCATTTTCGACCGCCTCGTCTTCGAACAACAGAGCGGTGTTGGCCACGAAGAAGGTGTGGTCGGGCGCGATCGGCTGCACATCGGCTACCCGGAAATCGCGCTGCGAGAACAGCACCTTTCTGATCATGGGCCCCCGAGGGCCTTGCGGCTGGTATTCGACGGTGGTCTTGACCTCGAAGATGCCAACCTTCTCGACGGTCACCCCCCAGTTGACTTGCCCAGCCAGCGTACGGATCTCGTCGGGTAGGATACCCAGGATCTTGCTGCGGATCGAGTTCTTGAAATCGGTGAGGTTGATCTCGAGCTTGAGGTCTTTCAGCAGGGTTTCGCGCAGGAACCCCTTCAGGGTCGCCCCCGAGCCCAGCTTGCTGATCATGCCCTTGAGCAGGGCCCCGACCAGCCGCCCGATGGGGATGGGGACAGCCACGGGATAGAGGGCGAGGTTGATGTTGATATTCTTGATGACGCTGTAGACGACGTCGCCGAAGTTGATGTCGGGCATGTAGCCGAGCAACTGCTCGGTGATGTCGATCTTGAACTCCTTGTCGCTCATGATCGAGTTGAGGAAGTTGCCCACGTTGAGGTCGGTCAGGTTGTTGATCTCGGTGAGGTCGAAGGTGATGCCCGGAATCTCGTATTGGTTACTCTTGGGGAGAATGCCGAACATCTTCTTGATGCTGGCCTCGCTCTTGATCGTGACCTCGCCGCCCATGTCACGGTAGAGTTCCTCGAGATCGGCGAAATCCTGGTTCTTGTACTCCTTGCGCAGCTTGGCCAGCATCTGGGGACCGACGCTGATCTCGAGGCCCAACCCGTTGCCCGAGGTGTCGGCGTGCGAGATGCTGCTGTTCTTGAACGAGACGGGATCGACGTTGGCCCCGCCCATCAGTTGCGGTATCCGGAACTTCCAGTACCAGCTGTCGGTATTCAGGCCGCGCAGGCGGATGGCGTCGTAGATCATCTGGGGGTCGTTCATGTCTTCCGCGATGAGCCGGTAGACCAGGTTGGTGGCGGCTTCGGCGCAGTCCATCGCCTTCTGGTCGTTGGCCGACCGGATGGTCTGCCGGCGGGTGGCGGTGCCGGTCTCGGTCAGGGCCTGGGCGATGACGATGAGGACGGCCGCCACGGCCAGGACGATCAGAAAGGCGGTGCCCCGCCGCCAGCGGGGTCGGGTTCGCCGTTGCCATTCCATCACGTGTACCTCCCGTGGGGGCCGGCCCTGTCTAGGAGACGCTTCATTTCTTGAAACGGTTCTGCATCTGTTTGAACCCTTCGAGCATCTGTTCCTGCATGGCCGGGGGAACCTTGCCGGGATGCTTCTGGGCCAGGGTCTGCAGGATTACCTTGTACTGCTCGGGGGTCACCTCGTGCAGCCGGTCGAGGCCCGCAAAAGCCTCCTTCACACTCATCTTATCATATCCCTTGGGGAGTTCCCCCTCTGGGATGGTGGCCAGGAAGGTTTCGAGAGCCTTTTGGAGGGACTCCTTGTCGCCCAGTTCGAAGCCGATCTGCATCAGACCCTGGCAGACGATGACGCGGGCTTCCTCCGAGATGGAGGGGTCTTCGAGGGCTTTGCGCAGGGAGGTCCGGGCTTCGGGCAGGTCGCCCTGATCGAGGGCTTCCATGCCCTTGGCACAGTTCTCGTTGAGATAGAACTCGCCGTACCCCTTATAGTTGGGGTCGTCGAGCATCTGCATCAGGACCTCGCGCAGGGCCTGCTTGTTCTTGCGGTGGAACTCCTCGGATATCGACTGCCGCTCGGTATCCATCGCCTTCATGACCTGGGCATAGCCGCGCCCGCTGACATAGGAGGTGGGACCCCCGCGCCGACCGGCCACCATGGCAGGGACATCGCGGCTGCCTTCTTCCATGCGGTTGGCCCTCGATTCATGGACAACGGCCGACCCGCTACCGCTGCCGGGACCGAGGAGGCGATCGCCGGCCAGCCACCATAACCCGCCGGCCAGCAAGGCCACGGCCGCGGCGGCGAGAGGCATGCGGTAGCGCTCGACCACCCCGGCGGCCTTGTCGAAGGCCTCCTGGGGTTCGGGAACCCGCAGCTCGGCGCCCAGGCCTTCGGCGGGCTGGGAATCCTGTTCGGCGAACAGGTTCTTGTTGGTGGAGGCGGTGACCTTCTTGAACGCGTAGGTCGGCTGTTCGGCCGCGGCCGCCGTCTGTTCGGCGGTGCGGCGGGTCTGACAACCAGCCAGCAGGGTGGCGGCATCGGGAGCGAGGAGAGGGACCGCCGCCTCGAGGGCGCCTTCCCACAGATCCTGGAAGGCGGGATGGACCACCCCCTGGTCGTCATGGCACCCAGCATACAAGACCTGGATGCCTTCGAGGGTGGGGTTGGCCGCCAGGATGAATCCGGCCTGCAGTTTGGCCTCGAGGTTCTTCTCGACGGGGAAGTAGTCGAGCAGGATCCGTTCGGCCGAGGGGTAATCGACCGTCGCCAGCAGCGACAATCCATTCTTGCGGATCTTGACCGACGGGGCTTTCAGCATGCCGATCAGATACTGCAACGCGCTGGTTTTGTCGGACACCAGATACAATTCGAGGGCGGCCATCTTGACCCGGAAATCGTCGTGGCGCAGCAGGTTGGGGATCTCGTAGGCGATGGAGTCGAGATCGAGACGGCCAATGGCCCGCAAGGCACCGGCCAGAATGCCCGGATCTTCGCTTTTCAGGAAGCGGAACAGGCATTTGGGGTCCCATTGCCGGCCGTGGGCCGCGATGCGGTCGAGCAGTTGCAGCAAGACCCCGCGGTCGAGGTCAGCCACCACGGCGATGCCGATGATGTCGCGGGCATCCCGGAAGGTATCTTCATCGGTGATGGTACCGACGAACTTCTTCTGCACCTTGGGGTCGAGCCCGTAGAAACTGCCATCCTTGATCTTGGCCCGGAAACCGGCGATGGTGAAGGATTCCTTCTCGCGGCCGAGGGCCTGGGCGAGGGCTTCCCGCACCTCCTCGACCGTCTCGACGGCGTCGCGCTGTTCCAAGGCGTCCTGCACCTTGGGAAATTGCCGGGCCTGGCTCAGCTTCCCGATGGCGGCAATACGCACCTCCGGGTCGGCATGGTCGAGGTCGGCGAGCGCCATGCGGGCGGTGATCCAGAGTTTGCGCTTCTGGAGGGTCGCCTTCAGGGTTTCGAGGTAGGTCTCGATCGGCACGTCGAGGATGCCGGAGGCTTTGATGCTGGCCAGGAGCTGGTTGATGACCAGTTGCAGGATGCGGGCCCGCAGATCGCGCGCCGAGAAGAAGACGTCGTAGAGTTTCTGGGGCAGGTCGGGGGCGGGGTTCATGGCGACCGCCGAGCCGGCCAGCACCAGCAACAGGGGAAGGGGCTCGGCGGCCAGGTAGGCGAGATAGAGGGCTTCGCTCTCGGCGAACGGCACGAGCAGCAGTTCGCGCAGTGCCCGCTGCCGGATGAAGGGGTTGCGGGCGGCCAGCAGCGACCGCAGGTAGGTCTGCGCCTCGCGCGGGTCGAAGGTGCGCAGCTTCCGGATGGTGTGCAACCGGATCTCGAGGTCGTCTGAGACCAGGAACCGGACGATGCCCTCCTTGAACTGGCCGGGGTTCTGGCCGTGGAACAGATCGATGGCCGCCTTGACGACGGGAACCGACGGATGGGACGAGAACAGCATGGCCAAATCGGCATCCTCGGGTTTGCCGTGGCGGGCCAGCAGGGTCAGGCCGACCCCGATGACCTCGGGGTTCTCTTCGCCGGGCAGATGGGCCCGCCAGGTGTCGAGGATCTCCTGGGCCGGGGCCTTGCGCAGCGAGCGCAGGACGACCTGCTGCAGGGTATCCTCGCCGACCTCGAGGAGGGCGCGGGTGCGTTCGGGCGTCAACTCGATCTTCTCGACCGGCCGGACCGCGGCCGGCTGGCGGGCCCGCTCGAGCAGACGCGCGGCGAAGGTGCGGCAGGCTTCGGCCGGATCGGTGGCCGCCAGCCGGCGCAGGTCGTCGGCGAAGGCATCGGCCAGCCCCTGGAAGCCGATCTCGTCGAGGGCAAGCCGGCGCTCGGCCTCTTCGGGCGAGGCGAGGCTGAAGGCCAGCCAGGCGTTCAGATCGAGCGTGCCGGGCGGTGCCGAAACGGTCGCCGGCGGGGGAGTCGAAGGAGTTTCCTCTACCATACAAGTCCCCTGTAAGATTTCCTATCACTATATCAGAACCAGAGACAGGGAGATGGCCAGCACTCTCCGGCCAACGTTCAGTGACTGCCCGACGATTGAAACTCAGGTACCAGGGGAAGCAAGCGGGGGGTATGGAAGAATCGTCGATATCTTCGACTGCGACGCGGGACTGGGCGGTCTGAACATGTCGCGACCGCAAGCCCTCTACGTCGGACCGTATGCCAAGGGGCGCCTGCACGAGTGACCCTCGCCGTGCTATCATCCCTAAACGGCGGGGAGGGAGTTCCTGACAGGCAGGGTTCGCCCGCGCGACCACCCGCCTGGAGGTGAGAGATGACCATCACCTATACGTTCGAACAGGGCTTCATCTGGTACCGGATGTCCGGCCACCAGAGCGTGGATGAGACCCGGGAAGGCTTTGAAGCGGCCTTCCATGATCCGACGTTCCGGCCGGGGTTGCCGGTGTTGATCGACGCCCGGGAAACCCCCGGCCGGCGCACCCCCAGCGAACTGGCCAGCCTGGCCGCGTTTTTCGGAGCCCACCGTCACGTTCTGGGGCGGCGATTCGCGTTGCTGATCTCCGAGAAGAACCCCGCCCCGGGTAAGTATTCGCGGGTTCTGGCCCCGCAATCCGATCGCTACAAAGTGCGCTTCTTCGTCTTCTACGAGCCCGAAGCCGCGATCGGGTGGCTGACCGGCCCGGAAACGCCGGAATGGAAGGAGGTCCGATCGTGATCCGAAACCGTGCGTGGGTCTATCTCATCCTGGTGGGGCTTCTACAGGTGGCGGGCCTGACCGGCGCGGTCAGCGCCGAATTGTCGTATGAAGGGTCGAGTTCGATCGGCCAGGCCCTGCTGCCCGAACTGGCCAAAGCCTTTACGGTAAGCACGGGCATCGCCTTTGGCGAGATCCGGGCCACCAGCTCCAACCAGGGGTTCGCCGCCGTCAAGGACGGCAAGGCGGCCCTCGGCGGCCTGTCGCGCCTGCTGACCCAGATCGAGCTCGAGTCGGGGCTGGCCAACCGGGTCATCGGCTACGACGCCCTGGTGGTCGCGGTACACCCCGACAACCCGGTCGCCAGCCTCACTCTGGCCCAGGTCGCCGAGATCTTCGCCGGCCGGATCACCAACTGGCAACAAGTCGGGGGCCCAGACCTGCCGATCGTCACCCTGCATCGCCAGGGCGAGGAGGGCGGGGTGGTCGGACAGTTCCGCGAGGTGGTGATGGGCGGCCAGCCGTTGGCCTCGCCGGCCTTCGCCTTCCCCACGCATCAGGAAAATCTCGAATACGTCGCCGTCAACCCCGCCGCCATCACCTTCGCCGCCATGGTCGGCGACAAGGGCCTGACCCGGTACCTGGCGATCGAGGGCGTCCTGCCCACCCAGCAGACTCTCAGCCTCGGTCAGTATCCCTTGGGCCGGCCCTTCGTGCTGGTCTATCGCGACGACCACCCCAACCCCGATCTGTCGAAATTCATCGAGTTCGTCTTGTCGAAAGACGGCCAGGCCATCGTCCGAAAGTATGTCCAGCCGGTGATGGTGTTCGAGTAGCGTTTGCCCTCGCCACGCCGCGGCAAGGTCCAGATCTCCGGCGAGCCGATTCCTTCTTGGCCAGGGCGGCAAGGGGCACGAGCTGGCAGTTCCCCAGACCCCGTCCTCGGCCTGACCGCCCACCGCCACCTTGTCCCCCATTCGGGACACGTTTCTCTTCGTATCACGGACGCGTTGCCGGCAGTGTTCCACGTGAAACATGAACAAAGTGGAAAAGATAAAAGGGCCTGGAGGAGGGAAACATCCTCAGGAGGCGTGGCCAATCCTGCCAGAAAGCTGGCGAACCAAAGCAGAAAATCGGGCACCTTCCCCATGGCGACGATGGTATCTGCCCGTGGGGATGGGTGGCCGAAGGCCCTGGCACCTCGCAACGTTGGCCGGAGAAGGGGGGGCGTTGTCAGCCAAGGGCAGGCAGCCAATCGACCGGGCCACGCTGCCCGCGTCACCGGCGCTCCTGTTGCCGGCGCACGAAAAACCGCCACTCGGACGTACCACACATAGCAAACCCGCGCCAAGTCGGACGAGAGCCCGTTGCACGAACGCCCAAAACATCCCATTTTCATCTGCCGTCCATTCGGAGATGCCGATCGAATCAGTGGTGTTATGTACGCGACAAGCAAAAACCGAAAAACCGATTCATGCAATAGGCTCACAGCTTCCTTGATGCACCGTCCATTCGGAGATTTCGACCAGATCAGGGGCGCTACGCACCGGGGGGGGAGCGAAACCCGATTCTTCCGACAGACCCTAGGACCCACCAACGAATCCGGACTGACTCAAGGCACATGGGAGGAAGCCCCCAAACCCGGGGGAAAGCTCGGCCATCTAGATTCTTCCCCAGGGCAATCGCACTAAACCGTACATCTCTGGAAGTGGGGCTGCTCAAAAACCGCGCGCACACTGCCGTACCTCGCCCTCGTTGGAAACCCGCATCAATTTTTCAAGCGTACAGAGAGGGAGACTGGGAAACGGGCTTCCAGCGCGAAATATTTAATGCGATTGCCCTGGATTCTTCCCCTAAGCATTCTGGCACGGAGTTTGCTATAAATCACGAACTTTCAGGCGAACAAGGAGCAAGACGATGGATCGAGGATGGACCTGGATGATCGTGCTGGCGATGGTGCTGTTCATGGCCGGCATGGCCGAATGTTCCGAAGGGTTCCAACCGGCTTGGCAGGTCGGGCAGACCTGGACGGTCGAGGCCTCATTCAAGCGCCTGGCCGACGGCAGCAACGCCTGGACCCCCCCCCAGCGCTGGTTGTATGAGGTCAAGAACCGCAAAGAGATCGACGGCGTCGATTGTTACGTCATCCACGTCACCCCCGTCGACCGGCCCGAGTCGAAGACCCAGGCCATCCTGTGCTTGGCCGCCGGCGACCTGCGCCCCGTGCAGGTGATCGACGTGGCCCCCGCCGCCGACGGCCGCGCCACCGCCACCACCCGCCGGTTCGACGGCGAGCGGCTGACCCCGCTGCTGAGCGGGGAGAGCGCCATTCCCTACGACCTTCCCCTCTTCCCCCTGGCGGCCGAGACCCGCGAGGGTGAGGCGACCGGCGCCGGCGTCACCGGCGAGGCGGCCCACCGGGCCGACGGCCTGACCTTCGTCGAGGGCGTCCACCAGAGCTGGCAGCCGAGCGGGGAAGGGTTCGAGGTGACCCTCGAGACCAGCGGCCCCCTGGGCACGATCCGCCAGACCTGGGAACCGGGCCGGCCCTGGGCTACGCGCATGACCAGCGACGCGGTGCGCTGCACGCTGGTCGACGGACAGTGAGGAGGCCGACCATGATCCGCCTGTTTCCCGTCTTCTTCGCCCGCCGGTTCTTCGGCCGGATCTTCCCCTTCGTCTTCGCCCTGACCCTGCTCGCCCTGGCCGCCCCGGTACTCGAGGCCCGCGGTGACCCGCTGCGCATGACCGGCGAGGGCTCCGACAAAGCCTTCCTGCCCACCAAGCCCTGGTCGGGCTATTGGTGGTCCCGCAAGGAAGGGAAGTTGGTCAAAGGTTGGGCGGGCAACGAGCCCCCTTTCAGGAAGTACGACCGCTTCGTGCAGGCCCGCACCGGCCGCAACCCCGGCGCCCATGCCTGGGAAGCCGACCCCGCCAATGGCCACTACGACCCCAACGGCCCCTCCTGGGCCGGCCATTGCAACGGCTGGGCGGCGGCCGCCGTCATGGAACCCGAACCGCGCGAGCCCCGCACCCTCGACGGCATCACCTTCACCACCGCCGACCAGAAAGCCCTGCTGAGCGAGATGTGGATGGACTGCCGCACCCTGTTCTACGGCCGCCGCAAGGACAGTGCGGTTCCCTTCTCGCTCGACATCTACCCCAACGTCTTCCACCGGCTGCTCGTCGAGAACATCAAGCAGAAGAAGCGGGCCATCATCGCCGACACCAGCTTCAGCCGCTCGGTCTGGAACTACCCCATCTACGGCTACGAGACCCAGTGGAAGCGCCGCTGGTGGCTGCCCGGCATGGTCCATGTCACCACCACCGTCTACTTCGCCGATGACGGCGTGAAGCCCGAGTTCCTGGGCACCAAGACCTTCACCAAGACCTACCACTACATCCTGCAGGTCAACGGCCGCGGCGAGATCATCGGCGGCACCTGGGACCCCCGCTCCCTCTGGGACCACCCCGACTTCGTCTGGATCCCCATCGCCGATTCCCCGGCCCAGGGCGGCGAGAACCCCAAGCTGACCCCCAGCTTCGTCTACGCCATCACCCGCGGCGAGACCACCCACCTGAACCTGGCGATGACCTCCACCGCCACCACCCCCGAAGCCTCGCTGCTCGAGGCGGGCATCGACCCGGACGCCTACTTCCGCTGACGGTGCGTCGGCTTCCGACCTGATACACGCCGGGCGGTCCTCCTGCAAGGGGGGACCGCCCGGTGGCTTAAGGGAAGAGCCCGGACCCCGATGCCCCGCCACCCGGCTTGCCGAAACGGCCAGTGGGGGGAGGCAACCGCAAGTCTCCTTCAGGGAGCGAAAGGATGAGAGACCTTGGCTTCGCGGATCCGCATGTCCTGCCAGGACATCCAGGCGATCGGACAACTGACGATGATGAACAGCACGATCAGCAGGAGCCCCGCCTTCCCTGCGCGCAGGGGGAAGATCGGTGGGGGTGACGGATGAAGGCGCTGACGACGCCGTCTTCCCTGTGCGCGGAGGGAAGACCCCGACCGGCCAGGCCCGGAACCGGCGTCACTGGGCCAGGCTCCAATGCTTCGTCTTGGGGTTGAAGACGACCCGGCCGGGCTTCGTGATCTGGCCACCGCGCATCGTCTTCTGGAACTCGACGACCTGCTCGCCCTTCCAGCGGGGTTCGGAGGGACCCCAATCGGTCGGGGAGACCGACCATTCGAGGTTCACCTTGCCCTTGGCGACCCGGTAGATCTTGAGACCGTTGGGCACGAACCCGGCCTCGAGATCGAGGCAGGCCGTGACGAACCGCTCGCAGGACGGGGAGAAGACGGGGTTCTCGTCGATGGTCACGCGGGTGCCGGCCTGCTCGTCGATCAGCAGGTAGTTGGCGAATTCCCAGCTGACGCGATACAGCAGGAAGAACCCGACCTCGCGCACGTAGCCGCGGAAGTAGTACAGTGCGGCGCTCTCCTCGGCGCTGGGGTCGTCGGTGAAGGACACGGCCTTGCCGTTCTTCAGCTTGATCTGCAAGGATTTTCCCTGGCGGGTCACGGTGGGAGCGCAGGTTTTCAGGAAGGCGGCCTCTTCCTCGACCAGTTGCTCGTCTTTCGGACCGAGGCTGGCGGGGCCGTCGACGGGTACCACGGCGGGGGTGGCAGGCTTGGTCGCCGCCCCGACCCCGGCGGTTCCCACGGTGCCCGAACCAGAGGTGGAGGCGGTCGCGGTCACAGGTGCCACCGGCTTCGCGGGTGGGACGTTCCCCGCGGAACCAGGCGGACGAACGAACCCGCCGAACACCCAGCCGGTGGCCTTGCCCCAGCGCACGTTGAACCACCGGTCGGCTTTCCCTTCGATGGTTTCCGCCGGCCCCTGCCGGTCGAGGATCTCGACGGTTTCCCCGTTCGGGATGCGGGTGATCGGTTTGGCGGTGCGGGCCGGCTTCGCCCGCAGGAACAGGCCGCTGGGCGCCTCGATCGCCCCGTGGGCGGGGGCCGGAGCCGTGGCGCGGCGGGCCGGGCGCGGGGCGGCGATGGCGCTTCCCACCGTTGACACGACCAGCATGAGGAACAACCACCAACCACCGGGACGTGACGCGGCCATGACGGACTCCTTTCCAGACTCCACAATGCCCGAAAATCCGCCGCTTGGCAATGCCTGTGGGAAGGACCCTCACGGTGTCCCGCCGATGGCCGGCTGCCCTATTCTTTCCCTGATTCCGGCGTGCGAGGCCGAGGAGAAAGCCCCGGTCACAAGAGAACACCCATCGCAGGGGTGGCGGACAAGGTCATCCTTGAAGTAGGGTGTCGAAGCCGATGAAGAATTCCGTTCGCCACCTCCTCGACTGGTTCGACCGCCGGGGACGGCGCCTGCCCTGGCGGGAGACCCGCGACCCCTACGCCATCCTGGTCAGCGAGATCATGTTGCAGCAGACCCAGGTGAGCCGGGTGGTGCCGTATTTCCGGACGTGGCTGGAGCGGTTCCCCGACTGGGCTGCCCTGGCGGCGGCCCCCACCGCCGAGGTGCTGCGCCTCTGGTCCGGTCTGGGGTACAACCGCCGGGCCCTGATGTTGCAGGAGGCGGCCCGCACCGTGGCGCGCGACGGGGTGCCGACGACCGAGGACGGCTGGCGGACCCTGAAGGGCCTCGGGGCCTACACGGCGGCCGCGGTCACCCTCTTTTCGACCGGGCGGCGCACCGTTCCCATCGATACCAATCTGCGGCGGGTGGGAGGGCGCCTGGGGCTGGGGAAGCCCTTCCCCGCCCCGGCCGACGACCCCGCCATCCGCCTCTTCCTCGAGCCCTGGCTGCGGGCGACCCGCCGGCCGGCCGACTTGGTGCAGGCCTTGTTCGACCTGGCCAGCCTGGTCTGCGCCAAGACCCCCCGCTGCCCGGACTGCCCGGTGCGGGCTGCCTGTCGGGCCGAACCCCTCTTCCGCGCGGGACGGGTGACCATCCCGCGCCGGTCGGTGCGGCGGGCGACCGAACGCCATCACGCTGACAAACCGCACCCCGACCGCATCTACCGCGGCCGGATCCTGCGCCTCGTCACCACCGAGGGGTCGGTGCCGGTCGCCGGCCTCGGCGCCCGCATCGATCCGGGCTTCCGGCCTGACCGCGACGCTGCCTGGCTCGACGCCATGCTCGCCCGCCTCATCGCCGACGGCCTGCTCCGCCGGACCCGTGGCCGTCTGCACCTGCCCGCCACTCCCCCGCCACGACCTCCCGGATCAAGGTTGGGCGCCCCGCGAAAAAAGAAGAAGAAGACGCCGCTGAAACATCTCGACTGATCGCCCTCCTCCAGATTCCCTCTCCCCACTCCCAACCATCCCTCAGGTTCACCTCAAATCCACGCCCGAACCCCGCAGAAGGCCTGGGGAACGCCCGCCATTCATGACAACCTGCGAGGGGCAAGCCGCCCGCGGCCCGGGCCTTCTTGGCCTCGCAGGTGTCGATTCGGCCTCTCCCTCGGACCGATCCGGCCTGCTCCATGTGTGTCTTCCGGCGAATCCGGCCCCAGGGTAGACGTTTCCAACACGGTAGTCATACTAGGCACAGGTTTCACTGGCCACTTTTTCCTCAGGCCAGCGCCATGCCGAGCATCAACTGCCCCTGGATCCCGACCGCCCCCCTTTGAACCCGCCGCGGGAACGTGCTACCCTCGGCGGAAGAGATCACGGGACGGCGACATGCGCCCGGCAGGAGTCGAGAGTGCTGGAATTCCTCAAAGACCTGGTGACCCCCATCACCCAGGATCACCCATTCTTCGGGCAGATCCGGTATCTGCGCAGCGTCGAGTGGTGGGAGGTGGAGCGGCACGAGGAAGGCTTCAGCGGAGCCCTGTCATTGACCATCGAAGCCGGCCCGGAGGGCCCGACCGACGAGCACGTGCGTTTCTACCAGGAGGTGCTGGCCTGGTACCGCCGCGGCCATCCAGAACTGCAGCCGATCTTGCGGGACCTCTGGAGCAATTGGTCGGAAGACGACGGCGAGGAGCCACCGGGCGATCTGAGCAGTTACCACCACCTGGCGGGCTTGTCCATTCCCCGACAGCCGTTTCCCATCGAGGAGGCCGAGTGGAGCATCTCGGTGCAACCCACCTACGACGACCACCAGTTCACCTTCCAGATGAAGGGTTGGACGTCATGGGGCCACACGGTCGACGGGTGACGGCGTATGGCTCCTATCGCGCGTTGGTCGATCCTGCGTGAAGAGCCCGGCTGGCTGGCCATTGACAAGCCGGCCGGGTTGCTGAGCACCCCCGACCGGTTCGACCGCGACAAGCCCAACCTGCACGATCTGCTCACCGAGCGGTACGGCAAAGTCCATCCCGTCCATCGGCTCGATCGCGAGACGAGCGGGGTGATCCTGTTCGCCCGTACCGCGGAAGCCAACCGGTACCTGGGGCGGCAATTCGAAGCCCACACCGTCGAGAAGACCTACCTGGCGCTGACCCGGGGCATGCCGACCACCTCGGCAGGGGAGATCGACGCCCCGCTCGGCGAATGGGCCCGCCGACCTGGCCTGATGCGAGTCGATCTGCGGCACGGCCAGCCCGCCCGCACCCGCTGGCAGGTGCTCGAACGGCTGGGCCCGTTCACGCTGTTCGAGGTGCAGCCGCTGACCGGCCGCCAGCATCAGATCCGGGTCCATCTGGCTGGCATGGGCCTTCCCCTGGCGGTCGACCCTGACTACGGCGGCCACACCGGCCTTTTCCTATCGGAGTTCAAGCCCGGGTACAAGCGCGCTTCGGGCAGCGGCGAGCGGCCCCTGATCGAGCGGTTGACCCTGCACGCCGCCCGCATCCGTTTCCTGGCCCC
The DNA here is from genome assembly GCA_937998695.1 of Candidatus Ozemibacteraceae bacterium. Lineage (GTDB taxonomy): Bacteria > Muiribacteriota > Ozemobacteria > Ozemobacterales > Ozemobacteraceae > Ozemobacter. The sequence goes on along the minus strand of CALLCO010000089.1, from coordinate 7,436 downwards.
TGAAACCGAGGAACCCATTGAGGTGACCGCCCCCCTGCCCCGCGATTTCGAGGTAGCCCTCAAGCAGATCCGACGGTGGGTGGGATCCCCGGTCCCCAGCGACGGCTGAGCGACTTCCCGGTGCCCCCCTTCTCTGTCCCTCTTCCCACGTTTGCTTTCCTATTGAACCGCAGGGAAGCGAGCGATGGCCTGGAACCCAACAGATCAACACGGCGGCCATGACCATCTAACTTCCGGCGGTCTTTTGCGTCGCACAATTTTTTGCTTGACTCCGGGTCGGGGGGGCCCTATGCTGACGGCAGACAATTTCCCCGGAGGACTGGTATGGAAGCGGAAGGCGCCCCTGGCAAGACGATCCTGATCCTGAACTGCGGCAGTTCGTCGATCAAGTATGACGTGATCCGGATGCCCCACCGGCAGAGCCTCGGCAAGGGCCTGGTGGAGCGGATCGGCGAGAAGATTGGCAAACTGACCCAGACCTCGGACCGCGGCCGCTTCCAGGTCGAGACGGTCATTCCCACCCACAAAGAAGGGATGAACCTGGTCACGCGGGCTCTGACCAACCCCGACAGCGGCATCCTGCAATCGCTCGACGAGATCGGCGGCATCGGACATCGGGTCGTCCACGGTGGTGACAAGTATGCCCAATCGGTGGTCATCGACGACGATGTCATCGCCGCCGTCGAGAAGTTCGCCGAGCTTGCCCCCTTGCACAACCCGCCCAACCTGACCGGCATCCGGGCGGCCACTGAGCTGTTTCCCGGCGTCAAGCAGGTCGCGGTCTTCGACACCGCGTTCCATCAGACGATGCCGCCGGCCGCCTACCTGTATGCGTTGCCTCGCGAGTTCTACGAGAAGCACAAGATCCGGCGCTACGGGTTCCACGGCACCAGCCACCGCTATGTCAGTTCCAAGGCCATGGCGCTGCTGAAGCGCTCTCCCGAGAATACCAACGTCATTTCCTGTCACCTCGGCAACGGCGCGTCGGTGACGGCCATCGCCCACGGGCAGTCGATCGACACCTCGATGGGGTTCACCCCGCTCGAAGGGGTCATGATGGGCACCCGCTGCGGCGACCTCGATCCCGCCATCCTTCTGTACCTGATGGAACGCGGCTATTCGGCGAAAGACCTGAATACCATTTTGAACAAGAAAAGTGGTCTGCTCGGCCTGTCAGGCATTTCCAACGACTTGCGCGACCTCGAGGCCGCTGCCGAGCAGGGCAACACCAATGCCCAGGAGACGCTCGACACCTACGCTTATCGCATCCGGCGCTACATCGGGGCGTACGCCGCCAACCTGATCAAGGTCGACATCCTGGTCTTCACGGGCGGCATCGGCCAGTACGGGGTGAAGATGCGCGAGCGGATCTGCCACCGTCTCGAGAACATCGGCATCTTCATGGACTACCAGCTCAACAAGACGGTCGGCTCCCAGGAAGGGGTCGTTTCCGAGCCCCATTCCCCCGTCACCATCATGGTGGTCCCGACCAACGAGGAGCTGCAGATCGCCATCGACGTCTACGGGCTGTTGTTCGGGGAGACCCTCGAATTCCGGCGCCGCAAGGACGACGTCCAGCTCTGATGCGCGAGGAACGCCCCTCGACAAGCCAGGCTATCTCGCGACCCGCGGCCGTCCAGCTCTGATGCGCGAGGAACGCCCCCCCCTCCTTCCGCCTCCTCCCCTGACCCTGGACCTGGGGAAGGCTTTCCCCGCCTGGCACCGAGCACCGAGGTCGGCTCCTCCTGGTCATGGGGGGCGAAGGAAGGGCGAAATTCGCGGCTTTGCTTTGCTTCTGGCCGGCTTCTGGCCGGCCTAGGAGGCCCTCCCACCAGGGGGTCGGCGCCCTTGGAGGGCCGAGCGAGCAAACGGTCTCGGTCTAGCCGAGCTCCTCGCCGGCGATCGACAACAGGTGGCCCGCCTCCATGAGCGTGGCGTTGGCGCAGTCGATGCGGTTACAGACTCCGATCGAGTCGCCGAAGTTGGCCTGGGGCGTCAGAAACATGGCGATGATCTGCCCCCCGCACGAACAGGGGGAATGCACCGGCAGTTCGAGGTCGCAGGTCGGGCAGCGCAGCGCGACGATCTCCCCCGGCCGCACGTCGACATCGAGAGCCACCCGGACCTTCTCGCCGTAGATCGGGCTGAGGGCGACCAGGCCGCGGCCGGCCGGTGCCTGCACCTTGACCAGGATGCCGGGATGCCCGTTGAACGAGGCCCGGGCGTTGATCAGGGTGTGCCCGGCCGGACAGAAGAGTTCCTTGACCACGATGACTTCCTTGGTGGAAGCGATCTCCTGGTCGGGGTTGGGAATGATCATCATGCCCTTGTGGTCGAAGATCTTCACGGTGTCGCCTCCCTCTCGTTCGTCTCGCCGTGCCGGTCCGGCCGGCGGAGCCCAGCCGCGCGGCACGTGGTGGTCCGCGCCCTTAAAACGAAAAATGCCGGAAGACGGGGTCGAACCGTCATGCCCTTGCGGGCGCGGGATTTTGAGTCCCGTGCGTCTGCCAATTCCGCCATTCCGGCAACAGGTCCAGTTTACCACAGCCGCGCGGACTCTGGCAAGCGAGGACGGAGTAGGTCAGGCCACTCCATCTCCACCGGATGTCTCCGGAAGTCTTATCGGGCCAGACGGTACGCCCTCTCCCATCACCGCTCTCTTTTTGCAACCCGCATCCCCCCCCCGGAGGAAACGCCAGCGGGTCAAGAGTCATCTCTCCGGGTAGGATGATAAGTCGATTGCCTTACGGGGTTGGGCGGGGACACGGCGGGATGGCTCACCGCCTGGTTGATGGGCTGGTGGCTGGCCCATCTCCGCCGACACCCCGATCCTGGGGAACTGGCCGCGCGGGCCGGCGTTACAAGCCCGACGGCCATCCTCCAGGGAGGGGCATCCCACCCACCGGACACGGCACATGGGCAGGGCCCGAACCCCAGGAGAGGGGAAGTGGGCCGCGGGCGCCACAGAGGGCGCTCCTCCGCGGACCCCTCCGGGAAGAGCCTTCTTGGCCACCCGCTCCTGTGGGATCTCGCGTTCGTCCTTCCCCACGTGGTCCTGGTGGTCGCCTGGTTCCCCGCCCAAGACCCGGTCGGAGGCCGCTTCGCCACCCCTGGCCTGCCCGGGTGGACCTGGCTGGTCCCGGCCGGGCTGCTGGGCATTTCCCTCATTCGCTCCCGTCGGGGATACCACCTCAGCGGGGAGAGAGGCAGAAAAAACCCGCCAGCGGCACTGACCGCGGCGGATGCTGTGAACGACGGCCGCCGGCGGCGCGGAAGGCGCCCGGGCCGGCGGCCTGGCAGATCAGGTCTCGACGGGAATCAGAAGCTTCCGGAGGCATTTGGGGCATTTGGTCCAGCGCTCGCCCGTGCGGTCGACTTCGATGACCTCCGGCTCGAACACGTTGCCACAGTCGCATTCCAGGATCTGGGGTTCCTGATCGATCGGCATTCGGCTTCACCTCCCTCCGGATTGAGGATGAGATCGGCGATCGGCCCCAAGATACCGTTTTTCCCCTGCCATTGTCCAGGACGCCCCGAGGCACTCCCGAGAACCCATTTCCTGAAGGGAAGTTCCCCGGACAGGCCGATCGACCGCTCCGGACGGCTGGGCGGGGTCGTGATAGAATGTTGGCGCACTGCTCAATCGGGAGACATCCATGCACGTTCGCACCGCGTCGCTTTTGCTCGTGATCGCCCTCTTGGCGTGTTTCGCCGCCGGTTCTGTCCAGGCTCAGACCCCGGGAGCGCTGTCCTTCCAGGTGCAGCGGGGGCGCGCCTCGTTGTCGCGCACCGGGGGCTCGACCTGGCTGGCGCTGGGCCCCGAGCCCGTCGCCGTCAAGGTGCGCGACCTGCTGCGCACCGAGGGGGAGAGCCGGGGGGAACTGCGTTTCCCCGACGGCAGCCGCTTCCGGCTGCAGCCCGACACGCTGCTGACCGTGCTGCCCGACGGGGCCCTCCTGCAGGTCGGGGAGGCGTGGTTCAGCCTGCGCCAGCAGGGGAAGCCCTTCCAGGTCGTCACCCCGACCACCATCTGCACGGTGCTCGGCACCACGTTCGACGTCGCGGTCGACAAGTTCGGCCGCACCCAGGTGCGGGTGTTCGAAGGGATCGTCGGCGTGCGGGCCCGTGACGACCAGCGCCGCCGGCAGATCGTGTTGCAGCGCGGTATGCAGACCAGCGTCCGCGACCGCGGCTTCACCGGCGAGCAGACCCAGAAATTCGACGCCGGCGCCCTGGAAGACCAGCTCCAGAAGGCCTGGAACGCCCAGGCGCCGACCGGCCCCGCCAAGATCGGCCCCGAGCGGCCGGGCCTGCCGCCCATCCGCCCGACGTTGCCCGGACAGCTTCGCACCCTCGGGCCCGACGGACAGCCCGTCCCGCTGACGGAAGGGGTCGGCCCCAGCACCACCCCCGGCGAGCGCGTCGACACCATCGACGAAAGCCCCGACATCCGGACCCGCCTGAACTTCTTCGAAAACCTCCGCCAGCACCGGATACGTGACCGCGAGCGGTTGTCGCGCGCGCCGGGTCGGCCAGCCCCGCACCTGCCCGATCCCGCCTGGCGGTCGCCTTACCCGGGGTTGCCCTTCGGACGCGAAGATCCTCCCGGCTGGCACGACGTCACGCGCCAGGGCCACGGCCGCCTGACCGGCCAGGCCGCCCCCGCCCCCACCGGCGTGCAGGACGAGCGGATGCTGCGCGAGGAGATGCGCCGCACCGAGGAGCGGCTGGTCCAGGTGCAGAACGAGTTTGCCGCAGTCGACGCCGAACGGCGCGCCCTGGTCAAGAAGGCCGAGGACCTGGGCCGCCCCCGCACCACCGTTCGGGGGGCCCCCGCCGGCGACGGGATGACCCTGGAGCAGATCACCTGGCGGATCGGCGAGCTGCAAAACCGCCTCCTGGTGCTGCGCGACAACCACCGCCACCTGTCCGCCCGGATGTCCGATCTCCGAAACCGGCTCAGGTAAGGGCGGCAGGAAACATTTTTTTCCTGTACCCCCTTGACGGGCGGCTTTCGGATGGGTAATATCCTTCTATCGTTCTCCAAATCTAATTTTTCAACAGGAGGATACCACCCAGTGAAAAAGATCGAACTCGTGAGGGAAATTTCCCGGACCGCCAACCTGACCCAGACCCAGGCCACCCAGGCTCTCGAAGCCACCATCAACATCATCAAGAACACGCTGAAGAAGCGCGAGGAAGTCCGGTTGGTCGGTTTTGGTTCCTTCAAGGTGACCACCCGCCGGAGCCGCACGGGCGTCAACCCCCAAACCAAGCGCCCGATGACCATTCCCGCCACCCAGGTCGCCAAGTTCGTTCCCGGCAAAGAGTTGAAGGAAATCATCAACACCAACAAGAAGAACCGCTAATCCGGTTTCGTCTTTCCCCCCGGCGGCCCCTGTGGCCGTCGGGTTTTCATTTGTCCCCCCCTGGAATGCGGTGGCGAGTTGCCCCAGGAGGAGGGTTCGGGTAAGATGTACTCTTGCCATGAGTACCCAGAAGAAACGTCTCGGTGACATCCTCATCGACTGCAACCTGATCAACCAGGACCAGCTGAAACAGGCCCTGGGGTTCCAGAAGGAGCGCGGGCTCAAACTGGGGGCCGCCCTGATCGAACTCGGCCTCGTAACCGAGGACGACATCATCTGGGCCCTGGGCAACCAGCTGAACATCTCGTTCATCCACTTGAATCCCGACATCGTCAGCCGGGACGTGATCAAGATCCTGACGCCCGAATTCGCGCGCGAGCATCGCATCATCCCGCTGTACCAGGCGGGCAACCAGCTCAGCGTCTGCATGGTCGACCCGCTCGAGTCCGATCCCATCGACTACTTGGCCAGCAAGACCCAGATGCAGATCTCGGTCTCGATCTGCACGAAGTTCGATTTCGAGCAGACCTACAAGGCCATCTACGGGCCGCTCGAAGGCGACGACAAGGTCGGCGGCGAGATCACCGCCCAGCCCGACAAGCAGCTCATCGAGGAGCGCCGCATCCCCAAGGGGATGGAATCGCCCGAGAAAGTCATCAACTACATCCTCGGGCAGGCCATCATCGGCAAGGTCGACCGCATCCATTTCGAGCCATCCGAGAAAGGGGTGCTGGTGCGGTTCCGCAGCAGCTCGACGCTCACACGCAAGGTCGAGATCCCGCTCAAGGTCCACCAGGAGATCATCGGGAAGCTCAAGACGTTCGCCGCCATCCCGCCCACCCAGGGCCTGCAGCACGGCATGAGCGTCGGCCATTTCCGGGTCAACGTCGCCGGCCGGATGATCAACATCCAGGCCATCTTCTACCCGACCATCCACGGCGAGATGGTGATCCTCAAACTGAGCGATTTCACCAACATCGACGACAAGATCGGCAAGGCCTGCAAGGCCCGCCTCGAGGAACTGGCCGCCTTCCTGCGCACAAACCACGGCATACTCTATGTCACCGGCCCCCGGGAATCGGGCCGGACCACGACCCAGTATTTCCTGCTCAACGGGTTTGACACCGAGGCCCGCAAGATCGTCACCGTCGAGAACCCCGTCCAGTGCACGATTCCCCGCCTGACCCAGATCCAGATCGGGCAGGCCGGAGTCGGCAGCCACCAGGAAGGGGTCGATCTCGCGCTGTTGCTCGACCCTGACGTCATCTACCTCGATCATCTGGCCGACCATGAGGTCACCCGCGAGATCGCCTTCGCCGCCCTGGGCGGCAAGACGATCCTGACCTCGTTCATGGCCTACGACGCCCCCAGCAGCGTGGTGCGCCTGCTCGAGATGTCGCCCGACCCCGTCGTGGTGGCCTCGTCGCTGTGCGGCTTCCAGTCGCAGCGCCTGATCCGCACCCTCTGCCCCGCCTGCCGGCGCCCCGCCACCCTGCCCGACGATATCCAGGAGCGACTGGCCGGGCTCGCCACCGAGATCAAACCAATGGCGGCGGTCGGCTGCGAAAGTTGCCAGAAAACCGGGTACATCGGCCGGACGCTGATCTCCGAGTTCCTGCCCACCTCGCCGGCCTTGCGGCAGATGATGATCAACCGCCAGAGCTACCAGGATTTCTTCCAGTTCGCCCGCAAACAGGGCATTCCCACGCTCGAAGACCGCTGCCTGGGGCTCGTGGCCGCTGGCGAGACCAGCCTCGACGAGTTCCTCCGCCTGTTCTGATGGATTGAGCGATGAGCGACAACGACGGGTTTTTCGGCAAACTGTTCGGGAACGCCCCCCCTGAAGAAGGGAAACCCGAGGCGCCGACGCCGCCGCGCGCCCCGGGGCAGCCCCCCGCCGCGCCCGGCGCCCCACGTCCGCCCGGCGCCCCCGGGGCGGCCCCTCCCACCCCGCCCGGCGCGCCGCGCCCCCTGCAGCGGCCTGGGCTGCCGACGGGCATCCCGCAGGCTCCCCGGTCGCCCGGCAGTCCCGCTCCCGTGCCCCCCGGGGCCCAGGCCCCCCGGCCA
>CALLCO010000088.1 GCA_937998695.1 Candidatus Ozemibacteraceae bacterium | reverse complement strand
GTGGGGCGACCAGGTGGCACCCCGCGCTCTCACCGGGGGCGTGGGGAGGGGCGGCGGGAGAATCGCTCAGGGGGCGGCGGGGCGGCGGGCGGGCCGGGTCGGCGTTGCCGGGGTGGGGCCCCCGTGCAGGGTGTCGAACTTCATTTTCGCCTTGAGGATCTTGGCGATCTCGGGCTCTTCAGCCTCATTAGCCCAGTCGAGGGCGGTCTTGCCTTCCTTGTCCTTGACGTTGGGGTCGGCGCCCTTGGCCAGCAGGTAGACCACCGCTTCCTGCTCGCCGGCGGCGGCGGCGGCGTGGAGCGGGGTCACCCCGTCCTCGTCCTTGGCGTTGACATCGGCACCCTTGGCGATCAGGGCCTTGTAGATGTCGATGCGGGGCCTGCCTTCCTCCTCCTCCTCCTCGTCCTCTTCGGTGGCGGCGGGAGTGGGAGTGGCCGGTGCGGTGCCCGTGGCGGGGGCGGCTTCCTCCCCCTCGTCGGGGCCGACGTCGCCGGCCGCGTAGTGGAGGGCGGTCATGCCGGTCTTGTCCTTGCCGCGCGGGTCGGCACCCTTGGCCAGGAGCAGGTTGACCAGGTCGAGACTGCCCACGGCGGCGGCGATCTCGAGCGCCGAGGCCCCATCGTTGTCACGGCGCTTGAGGTCGGCGCCCTTGGCGAAGAGCAGGTTGACGATCTCGAGGTCCTCGTTGCCGACGGCCAGCAGAAGGGGCGTGGTGCCATCGATTGACGCGGCGTTGGGATCGGCCTTGCGTGAGAGCAGGAAGGCGGTCATCGTGGCGAGCCCCTCTCCCACCGCGATGTGCAGCGGGGTTTCCCCGTCCTTCGTGGTCTTCAGGCTGATCAACGTCGGGTCCTTGTCGAGCAGGGCGGTGACCTTGGCCAGGTTGTCGGCCTTGACGGCGGCATGGATGGGAGCGGCCAGGGCGGCCCCGGCGCCGGTCAGGGTCAGCAGGAGAACCACGAACAGACGGATGGATGTGCGCATGCCTTCTCTCCTCGTCGAAAACGATCTTCCTTATTTGTACCAGAACCAGGCCAAAATGACAAACCGACCGATCCGGCCGCATCTCGACGGCCAGGATTTCCCCCACAGACCACCAACCCCTCGCGGTTCCTCCCTTCCCCGCGTTTCGACGTGGCCCCTCTCTTCATCTCCGTTGGGCCCACCGTGGGGCAGTCGGGAGGCGGGAGCCTCGGCCAGACCGACCGGAAAGGAACGGGCGACAGGCCAGCCCTGGTCGGGTTGGGCGGGATTGTCGCCGGTATCTTGAAATGCTCCGGAGGAGGAAAGGCTGATCCTCTCAGGGGCTTTCTTCGTCGTCCTGGGCGGTTCCCGTGAGGGGAAGGTAGGCCCCCGAGTAGGTCAGGCGACCACGCTTGACCCCCGAACGGGCCTTGCTGGAACCCTTGGAGTAGTCGGTCACTTCGTCAAAACGGGGGGGAACCACTTCCCGCCCTTCCCGGTCGAGGAACCCCCACTTCGCACCTCGCCGTACTGCCGCCCGCCCTTCGACGAAATCCCGGGCCTGGTCGTAGCGCAACGGCACCACCAGGCGGCCGGTGCCGTCGACGAACCCGGTCGCCCGGCCGTCCGAGACCCAGCACCGGTCCTCGCGCACCAAGCCGACCGCCGTCCAGGTGGCGGGGTGGAGTTCCCGGCCGTCCGGGCCATACATGCTCCATAGGTCGCCCTCGAGCAGCAGCAGGCTGCCGCTGGCGAAGGTTCGCATTGCCCGGAAGGCCGGCCGCAGGACGAACCGACCGGTCGTGTCGACGAACCCGAATCGGCCGTTGACCTCGACCCGTCGCAACCCGCCGGGCAGGGGAGGCTCGCCGGCGGTGGGAAGGTCGGCGGGCAGGCGGCTGCCCTGCGGGTCGATGAACACCACCTCCCCGCCCAGTGAAACCGCCGCCCGCCCGTCCCGGAAGGGGCCTGCCCAGTCGAATACCGGCGGAATGACCAGGTGACCCGTGGCGTCCACGTAGCCCCAGCGTCCTTCGGAATCGCGGACGGCGGCCAATCCATCGGTGACCGGCTCCACGGCTTGATAGCGAGGTTCGGTCACCCGTCCGGTGGCCGGGTGGAAGAACCCAAGCATGCCATTCTTTTGTAAAATGTACAAGTCAGGATCGTCGACCACGATCCGGTCATACCGACAGGGCAGCAGGATCTTCCCCGAACGGTCGACCAGACCTTCCCGCCCACCGTCCTGGCTCAACAGCAGGTTGTCCTGGAGCGGGGCCAGAAAATCGAAATCGGGCGCCAAGATCTCTCCCCGACCCGTCTGGAAGAGGCCCGCCTTGTTCTGGCGGCAGACGATGAAGGTGTCGCCGCCGGCCAGGCACTCCATCTGGTCATACGTTGGGGAGGCCAGGAGATGACCGGCGCGGTCGATCAACAGGCAGACCCCGTCCTCCTCGACCACCGCCTGACCGTTCTGGAACCCGTGCGCCCGGGAAAACTTCGGCGGAATCACCTCGCGGCCCTCGCGGTCGATGTACCCCCAGCGGCCGTTCCGGCGCACGGCGGCGCGGCCCTCCTGGAAGGCCCCCGCTTCCTCGTATGGCCCGGGAATGACCAAAACCCCGTGGGGATCGACGAAACCCATGCCTTCCGGCCGCGTGACCAGGGCCCGCTCCTCGCTCATCTCGTCGATCGCCGTGTAGCGAGGCCCCGGCAGGAGGGCGCCCGTCGAGGCCGCCAGCACCCACTCCCCCCCTTCCCGGACTGGGAACACCCCCGGAGCGAAGCCGTTCGTCCAGTCGGATAGGGGGTCACCCCCGCCGGAGTCATCTCCGGCGCTGCCCGCCTCGCCCAGGACGGGATCAAGACCCTCGGTCGGGGACTGCCAGATCGCGTCGAAGCGGGGGGCAATCACCTGCCGGGCCGCGGTGTCGATGAAGCCCCAACGTCCGTTCACGCGGACCGGGGCAAACCCATGGCGGAACCCCGCCACTCTTTCCCAGAGTGGGAAGACCTGGTAGTCACCGTTCTCGTCCACCCGCCCCCACGGGCCGGTGGCGGTGCCGGTATGAAAGCCATATCGGTCGCCGATCCGGACCGGTCGGAAGAGCGTTTCCCCGCGTTTGGTCAGACCGCCGGGCGCCGCAGGAAACAGGAACGGGGGTTCGGGAGGCGAGGGCCGGTCGGTGACGACGGCGGGCGGCTCTCCCGGGCTCGAGTTGGGGGGAAGGGCGAAGACCATGAGCGGGGCCATCCCGGCGAGGAAAACACTCAGCCACCTCATTGCCCGGGTGAGCCCCCGTCGCCATTCGGCCGAAGGGGTGGCCGGGAAGAGGGTTCGGCCGCCCCCGCGCGGGAGAAAGGCTAGGGCACCGATGAACGGGCAGGGCGTGGAGTCGCGAGGAGAGATGCCAGGTGAAATGCGGGTCATGCGGAAGTCGAAACCTCCTTCCCGGGATCCGTGAGGGCCAGGGGTTCCGGCCCGGGCGAAGTGGGGGGCGCGGGGGCCAGGTGGGGCAGCAGGCACCCCGTCAACATCAGGGCGCAGCCGGTCAGGGCTCGCCCATCCATCGTTTCGGCCAGGAGCAGCCAGCCGGTCAGGGCGGCGAAGACCGCCTCCAGGCTCAGGATGATGGCGGCATGGGTGGCTGGGGTATCCTGTTGGGCCACCACCTGCAGGGTGTAGCCGATCCCGACCGAGACCAGGCCCCCATACAGGATCGGCCCCCAGGCCGCCGTCACCCCGGCCAGGGTGGGGGTTTCCCAAACCGCGGCCACTCCGAGGCTGAGCAGCCCGCAGACCGCGAACTGGGAGGCGGCGAAGGCCACGGGCTCGAGCCGCCGGGCGAACCGGCCGACCAGGATGACATGGATCGCCCAGAACCCTGCGCCGATCAGCTCCAGCAGGTCGCCCGGGGCGAGGGTCCAAGATTCGGTCACGCTGAGCAGATACAGCCCGCCGGTGGCCAGGCCGATCCCGGCCCAGGTCAGCCCATGGGGCCGTTCCCCGCCGATCAGCCCCAGCAGCGGCACCATCACCACATACAGCCCCGTGATGAACCCCGCCTTGCCGGCCGTGGTATGGACCAGCCCGATCTGCTGCAGGGCGGCGGCCGTCGCCAGGCAGGTGCCGGCGGACAGCCCGGCCCGAAGGTAACCGCCGGGGGCGGCCACCCCGCGTGAAGCCTCGTCTCGACCGGAGCGGGCCCGGTGCCGCGCCAGCGGCACCAGCGCCAGCGCCCCCAGCAGGAACCGGATCCCGTTGTAGGCGATCGGCCCCAGGTGGGCCATGGCCGCCCGCTGCGCCACGAACGCCGCCCCCCACACCACCGCCACCAACAGCAGCAGGAAGTCGGCCCACCACACCCGGTTCCGTTCCACAAACCTGATTTCCCGGGTCACCGGATGTGTCCCTCAGGAAAGCCGCTCAGGGCACACATCTGCGTCACTCCCGCCACCGGGGTGCAGAGATCGGAGTCGGGGACGGGCGCTGCCAACCGGCCTGGGATCGGCACATGACCCCGGGACACATTGGCCCGGCCGAACATGAGGTTTGTGGAACATCTTGCCAACACATGGCCCTATCCGAGAAAGGAGACGGCGGCAGGCAGCACGCGCCAGCGGGCGGCGGTGACGTCGATCAGTTCGCCGTCGAAATCGATGGGCAGGACGCGTCCGAAGCGGGCGGTGACCTCGGTGACCTCGGCGCAGTGCACCTCGGGGTGGCCGCGCAGACCCTGCTTCTCGAAGGCGTCGATCAGCCCGATCAGGCGCATCGCCGGTACCTTGCGGCAGAGAGCGAGGTCGAGCAGCCCGTCGTAGGGGGTGCGCGGGGTCAGGAAGGCGAACGAGCCGGCGACGAACCGCTGCTTCAGCAGGCTCATGCCGGTGAACTCCCCTTCCCAGCGGTGGGGGCCGGCCTCGACCTCGGCCGGGAAGCCGGGGTAGGTGAACGCCTCCTGGGCGGAGGCCAGCATCAGGGCGGCGGTGTACCAGTAGCGGTACAGCCAGTTGGCGAGCGACTTCTGCCGGGTCAACCGGTGGTTGGCGGCGGGAATGGTGCCAGCGTGCGAGGCCTGCAGCAGGTGACGGACGACGACCGACCCGGTCGGCAGGGTGGCCTCGAGCCGGATCACGTCGCGCCGCCGGGCGGTGTCCACCTGCAGCCGACAGGGGAAGCCCGCCACCTGCGGCGCCTCACCGATCGGCTTGTGGAAGTCGTTGCTGGTGCCCAGGCCGATCGCCCCGAGGTGGACCGCCCCGGGCGCCAGCCCCTGCTCCTGCGCGGCCATCAGGGCGTCGAGAACGAGCTGCAGAGTGCCGTCGCCCCCGGCCGCGACCAGGCAGGTGGCTCCCTGTCCGATGGCCTCGGCCACCCGGGCGGGCACGTCGGCGGCCGTCTCGGTCGTCCAGAGTTTGAAGGCGCGGCCGGCGGCGTGCAGGGCCTCGGCGAGGCGGGGCCAGGCGGCGGCGGCCGTGGCGCGGTTGGCCTGGGGGTTCAAAAAGACGTCGAGGCGGGCCTCAGCCACGGCCGATCACCCCGTATGTGCGGCCCAGCTCGATCAGCAGGCCGAGCGCGAACTCGAGGTCGGCGGGAGTGTGGGTGGCCATCACCGTCAGCCGGATCCGCTCGGTGCCGGGGGCGACCGCGGGATACTCGATCAGCGACAGGAAGAGGCCGCGTTCGTAGGCTTCCTTGACGATGGCGTAGACCTTCTCGCGGCGGAGCACGTAGATCGGGATGATCGGGGCATCCTGTCCGCCCAGCTCGAACCCGGCGGCGGTCAACCGGCTCCGCACCAGCGAGGTGTTCTCCTGCAGCTTCGCCACCTGCTCGGGATGCGCCTCGATGATGTCGAGCCCCGCCAGGCGGGCCTCGAACTCCTGGTGCAGGGTGGTGTTGCCGTTGAGCGTGCACGGCCCCGCCATGCCGATGCCCCAGCGGTCGATCGCCGCCTTGGTGCGGGCCATCACTTCGGGGTGCGTGGTCAGGCCGAGGGAGTTGTCGCTCGCATCATCGTGATACGACTCGAGCAGGCCGTGGAAGATGAACAGGGTGCGCGGCCCCCCGCTCAGCAGACCGAGGTAGCGATGGACCGCCGCGGCATCGGTGATGAACGGGTGGTGGTGGTAGCGCGGGTGGTGGGCGATCTCCCAGACGTGCAGGTGGGCGGCCCGTTCGCCGTGCGTCTCGGCGAGCCACTCCGTCAGCCGCCGGATGTGCGACGACTTCCCGCACCCGTCGATGCCGGTCAGGCAGAACAGGGGCGGGCTGGGGTTTTCTCCGGGGGCGGAGGGAGGCGAGGCGGCGGAAAGAGGCACGGGCAAGTGGCTGTCTCCTTGGTCACCAGGGCGTGACCAGAGGAGTATACCACGGTACCGGAGCAGAGCGGTCGCAGCTCGTGGTTGCTCCCAGTATGACTCCCGTAGTTGAAACATCCACCCTGGGGCCGGATTCGCCGGAAGACACACATGGAGCAGGCCGGATCGGACCGAGGGAGAGGCCGATTCGACGTCCCGCGAGGCCTGGTTGGCCCGGGCCGCGGGCGGCTCGCGCCTCGCAGATCGCCACGTTTGGCCTTTCTGCAAGGTTCGGACGACGAATCGAGCCGAACCCGAGGCCACCGTTCCGAGCCTGCGGAATAGTGTCTGGCGGCGAACCCGGCCCCAGGGTTTGAGAAACTACGGTAGTCATACGAAAGTTTGAGAACGGTCTCTGGACCATCGCGGCCTCGAGTGTGAACTGGCATCAGGTCGGCCTCGCACAGCGACTTGCCGATCTGGTCTCTGGCCGGTCGCGGCCTCGAATGTGGAGAGGCAGCAGGCACCCCGGGGGGATCGCAGGGTGTAGGCATGCCTCCAGGGTAATTGAACCTGAGGAGCATGCGGGGCCCGGCCATGATAGAATTTTCCAAAGGCATCTTCTCGGGGCGATTGCCCCCCAAGTCGAAAGGAGCGAACTCCGATGTGGGGCCGATGGCTGAGACGGTTGGTGGTCTGGATGATCCTCTGCGCCCTGGTGTCCCCGCTGTGGGCGCGTTCCTGGTATACCCCTCCCCCGCCGGCACCGAATCTGAAACAGGTTCTGGTGACCCTGCTCGACGGCGGAGACATCTGGGTCGGATACCGCGATTACGGGCTCGTTCGCATGGATTTCTACGGTACGGTCCAGAAAACCTATACTCCGGCCAACGGCCTGCCGGGGCCCACTGTCACGGCGATCGTGCGGGTGGGGGACGACCTCTGGGCGGGGACCTCCGACGGGCTGGCCTTCATCGACCAGAGCGGCTCCATCAAGGTGTTCACCGCCGATGACGGACTGCCCGACAACGGGATCACCTGCCTGGCCACCCGGGACGGCGAACTGTTCGTCGGCACCATGCGCGGCCTGGCCCGCTATCGGGGCGGCTCCTTCGACGTCTGGACGGAAGAACGCGGCCTGCCCACCGATCACATCACGGGGTTGTGCGATTCCCCGATCGGCATGCTCGTCACCACGACCAAAGGCTGGGCCGTCGTGCGCGGGCATGACGTCGAAAGCCATACCATGGGTTCCGATGCGAGCCTCCCGTGCGAGTGGTTCACCTGTGCCGCGTTCTACAAATACCGGCGCTTCGGCTCGACCGCCGATGAATGGATCGTCCTCGGGACGGCGGGGGAAGGGTTGTTTCTCTACAACGACCGGAAATATACTGCTCTGCGCGATCTCGACCCGGGCCTGGCCGCCACCTGGATCACCTGCCTGGCCTACGAACCCGTCACCGAGCGACTCTGGGTAGGGAGCAAAGAGGGGATCGCCGTCAAAGATGTCAAGGACGGCCCCTGGGAATTGATCACCTCTGCCAACAGTGGGTTGGTATCCGATGCCGTCAATCATCTCAGTCTGATGGTCATCGATTACCCCATCAAGGACTACGAACCGATGAACGCCTCCGGCCAGCCCCAACTGCGCGGGTGCAGCGGATGTGCCTGTGCCAGTTGCACGCAAAACATTGCCAGTCCGCCCTATCAGCCTTGCAAGGAGTTGTGTTACGCGCCTCCCCCCACCGGCACCTACAAGGTCCTGCACGTGATTCAGACCTGGGCCGGCATCGCCACCGACGAAGGGGCCAACGTCCTGTTCGAAAAGAACCTTCCCCACCGCGGGCAAGGGAACTTCTACACCTATTTGGCCAATATGGGATGGAAGGTGGTCGGTCTGGGGGTGGGGGAGCGCGTCTATGCGGCAGTCCACCCCCCGGGGGCCTTGACCGGCTTCCTGTTCGCCTTCGTCCCGCCGAAAGTGGAATTCGTGCCCGATTTTCCCAAACCTTCCGCGGTGCGGTTCACCAATGAGGTGAACGTGCTCGTCACCACCCATGATGGGCGGCCCGCGGTCGGTGGGTACAAAGTCGGGCGCGGTGGTCTCGCCGTCCTGACCGGCGCCGAATCGGGCTTCTGGTCGATCTTTGATGGGAATCACGGTTTGCACGACTGCAACGTGACCGCTCTCGCCCGCGACAAGAACTCCCTATTGATCGGGACGGGTGGCGTCTCCGATGGCTCCTTCGACTTCCGCACGAAAACGGGTTCGATCGGCAGCAGCGGGAACCTGTACCGTTGGCGGGATGGGCAGATCGAACCATTTGCCCGCGAGGGGCTGCCGTTCGGCAACCCCAGTTCGATGTTCCGCTCGGCCGTGACTGCCATCTGCGCCGACGACGACAAGGTCTACGTCGGCACCAATGGCGATGGGCTCTATAGTTTCGATGGCGTCACCTGGACCCGGTGGGAGACCCTGAAGACCAAAGGCCTGTCGAGCGATTTCATCCAGGCGCTGGCGGTGCGCGACGGCATCCTCTACGTCGGCAGCAAAAAGGGCCTCGACTGTTTCGGTCCTGGCTTTTTCCTGCATGCGAACATCACGGATTTCGGTGCCTATTCGAACGAGGTCGAGGCGCTGTTGTTCGACGATTCCGAGGGGGATGAATCGAAACTGGTGCTCTGGGTCGGCCACCGCAACGGCCTGTTGCGCATCAGCACCGAACAGGGAACCATGGCCCATGGGGGCAAACCCCGAGCACGCGGCACCGGCAGCCTGGCCTGGCCGTCGCGGGGGGGCCCTGCGGTATCGACCCTGGTTGGCTGGGCCTGGCCCGGTAATCCCAACGAAGGCGGGCTCGATGTCTGTCCCTTCGACGGGTTGCCGGGAAATCATGTCTATGCCCTCGCCTACGACGACCTCAACCTCTGGATCGCGACCGACAACGGCATCGGCCGCCTGCGCAAATGAGTCGGTCCTTCCGCCATGCGGCGGAAAACCTTCCTTCCGTTGTCATTTTACGGCTCGCTACCCAACTGAAGCGGTACCAGAGCACGTAGCCTCTCGGGGGGCGGCCGTCGGTGGCATGCTCTTTCTGGCCGACCGGCGTGCTGCCCAGGCCAATGGGGAAGGTGGCCAGGGGATCGTCGCCGTCATACAGGGTAAGATAGGGGCAGATTTCGGGCCGCCTGATAAACGACCACCCGCAGGGTCAGGGCTTCCCCGCTCTTGCCCCTGACCTCGAGCCGCTGCCGGAACCGCCCGGCGGCATGCGCCGCCCGCACCAGGTCGCCCGCGGCGGAAATGGGCCGCAGAAACCCGCTCACCGCGTCGCCGACCTCTTCCCTCCCGGTGTGGTCATGGGCGAGGCGGGTCACCGTTCCGGCCGTGCCGTCCACCTCGACCGGTTCACCGTCGACAAGGGCGTCCCACAGGCCCGCCACGGCCGGCACTGCCGGCAAGCGGTATTCGCGCGCGGCAATGGCCCCGTGGGACAGGACGGATCCGGTTTCGGCCGCGACTCCCGCCGCCAGCGGAAAGGCCACCGAAAAGAACGGATCGGGGGACCGCAGCACCAGCTCTTTTTCGGAAGATGCTTCGGCGAGGCTACCGGGGAGCGGCGGCGGGGTCGCTCGATTCGATGGCGCCGACCGGCAGGATGACATAGGGGTTTTCGGCCAAGGTCTGCGCCAGGTTACGGATACAGAGTACATGCCCCCAGCGGGCGACGAACTCGGCGACGAGCTCGCATTCCTTCACGCTCAATTCCGACCAGCGACCGACCCAGATCTTTTCCGCCTTGGGAACGATGCTGCGCACGATGGCGATGCCCGATTCCACCTGGGGCACCCGTGGGAAGTCACCCTGCGGGCAGGTGATCTTGAACCCGAACGCTTGGGGGCTTTCGGGCGGCGGGGGAGGCGGCGGCGCGCCCTCCGAGTCGTTCTCCAAGGGGGTGAACCCAAATTGATAGAAGAACTTGATGGCATACGCGCCAGAATCATGATTGGCGAAGATGGGGCGGAACCGGAACAGTCCGCCGCCTTTAACTGCCACCCACAACTGGCCCAGGGGCGAGAAGGTAAGGTCCGAGATGCGTTTGTTGACCAGAAAAGCCCGGATCCAATCCTCGGGATCGTTAAACCCCGCAGCCCGCATTTCTTCGAGGACAGCCGTGGTCGAGGCGAACGCCGGGTCGCCGGGTTGGGCTTTGGCGGCGGCCGCCAGATGCGCCCGGAGGCGATCTCCGATCAGAGTGGCGATGGAAAAATTATCCAGGAAACTTTCCGTGAAACTGATGGGAACCACCTCGAGGTCGGTCGTAGCCGCATACCCCTGGCCCAAAAGGTTGGAAGTGATCGCGGTGAACCAGCCGGGACGCACCAATTCGAACCGGTCAGAACCCAATTGTTTAATGAACGCACCGTTGGCGGTGGCCAGAAACAGCGGGATGTCGCTTTCCAGGTGGGCCACCTTCCTTTGCAAGGCTTTGATCTCGTCGGCGAGCTCTTCCGGGGAGGGTCCGGCAATGTCGGCATGGAGACGGCGATCGCGCGGACCGAGGCCTCGGAGCATGGCATCGTAGCTGGTTTTAAGTTTGGTCAGAAACAGCTGATCCTGGATGGTGCCCCAGGCCATGCCATAGATCCAGGGGTCGTTCACCCCGACCGCCTGCTCGAGCGGCACTTTCTCGAAACCGGCGAATGTACCCTTGGCCAGACCATCCGAAGTGCCGATCCACAAGGTTCCCTGAGGGTCGCTCCCCAAGCACTGAATGAGATTGGCCGGCAACCCATGCTCATCGGTGTAGCGAATGAATCCCCCGGCTTTCTTGATCAGACCGCGGCTGGTGCCGACCCAGAGTTCGGTGGCATTTTCGCGCTGGCAGACCGAGAGACAAACGTTGTCGGCCAGGCCGTCTTCGGCGAAGAACTTCCGGCTGATCAGTGGGTTGGGGCCGGGGGGGAGATAATTGAGGCCGCTTGCGGTGCAGATCCAGACGGTTCCGTCGGGGCCGATCCAGAGGTCGTGGATGGCGTCGAACGACAAACCCTCCTTCTTCTGAGTGATCTGACGCCATCGCTTTCCGTCAGGGGCGATGATGATCAGGCCTTTATCTTCGGTGCCGACGAAGACATTTCCCTTGCGGTCGGCCGCGACAGCCGTGATCTCGTCCGAAGGAAAGCCGTTGATCCGCCCGAAATACAGATCGTCACAGGCCCCCGATCGGCAGGCTTCGCAGGGCCCTCCGGCAAGGGAAAAACAGGAGAAAGCCGCTAATGCTAGCCAGATCAGGGGTCGGAGGGGACGACGGATCATCGGTTTTTCCTATCCAAAGAATACGGACATTATTCCTCCAAGACCACGATACCATAAAATCGTTTCTGAGGCCGATCGATCATTTCCGGTTCATCCGACTCTTGCGTACTCGCCCTTCGGACATTCGCTTCGCGAGGGGTTTTCCGTGGGGTGGCAGATTAGCGCCAATGCAACAGGTCGAGGTCGTTTTTTTTGCCTTAAGTCTTGAAAAATTCTCGTGTGCCATGATGTGGGAGGAACATATTCCACGTTCGTCAAGCGAAAGCCAGTCACCCGCAACGCAAAGACCTATCCCCACTTTCCCCAAAATCGGGGAAAGTGGGGCTGAGGGATCCGGCCGACCTGCCTGGGCCACGGCTTCGCTCGCGAACCGGATGGGCGTCAGGCTTGAAACCGACCTTGGGAGGTTCAGTGCAGGCGCCCGGCCTGCTCTTGGCGGGTGAGGCGGCTGATGTCGATGATCAGCGCGATCGACCCGTCGCCCAAAATGGTCGCTCCCGAGAATTCGGGCACCCGCCGGTACATCTTGCCCAGCGGCTTGATGACCGTCTTGTGCTCGCCGATGACCGCGTCTACCAGCAACCCGATGCGCATATCTTGGGTGTGGCAGATCACCACCTGCTCGATGGCGGGGTGTTCCCCCACGACGCTGAACCGCTGGCGCAGTGGCACGAACGGCACCATCTGGCCCCGTACTTCGACCAGGTTTTTGTCGGTGAACACGGTGTGGTCGGCCCGACGCAGTTGGATGCATTCCTCTACCACCGACAGCGGCAAAATGAAGGGTTGTTCGGCGATCGTGACAAGCAATCCGTCGATGATGGCCAGCGTGAGGGGAAGGGTGATGTCGACCTGGGTCCCCTGCCCGGGAACGCTGCTGACCTCGAGCGTACCACGGAGATCCTCGATCGTTTTTTTCACCACGTCCATGCCGACCCCACGCCCGGAGACGTTGGTCACCTGGGCTGCCGTCGAGAACCCCGGCAAGAAAATCAGACCGTAGATCTCCTTGTCGGTGAGCTCGGCGCCCGGCGGCACCAGCTTGCGTTCGATCGCCTTGGCCAGGATCGCCTCCTTGCGCAGACCGCCGCCGTCGTCCTGCACATGGATCACCACGTGGCCGCCCACGTGCTCGGCCGACAGGTGGATCGTTCCCTTTCGGGGCTTGCCGGCGGTCTGGCGCACCTCGGGGGGTTCGATGCCGTGGTCGGCGCTGTTGCGGATCAGATGCATCAGGGGCTCGTCGAGTTTGTCGATCACGGTCTTGTCGATCTCGGTTTCGCCCCCCGCGGTGGTCAGCTCGATCTCCTTGCCGAGGTCGACCGCCAGGTCATGCACCAGCCGCTTGAACTTGCTGAAGGTGGCTTCGATGGGCAGCATCCGGATGCTCAGCGCATTGTCGCGCAGGCCGTTGGTCAGGCGGCTGACTTCTTCGGCGATGGCGTTCAGATTGCATTCTTGCAGAACCTCAGCCAAACGCTCGGGGTTGGTCTCACGCAGGGTCAAGGTCGCCTGCGACAGACGCTCCTGCACGGTGACCAACTCCCCGATCAGGTTGACCAATTTGTCGAGTTTGGATGAGCTGACCCGGATGCTGGTGATCGCGTCGGCCTTGAACCGCCGCTCGACCGTCTCCTTCTGCTTGCGCTGCTGTCTCAAAGCGGCATCCACTTGGTCGCGGGTAACCGCGCCCTTTTCGACGAGCCGCTCGCCGATCGGCTTCTGCTTGGCCAGTTCCTGGTGCAGCTCCTCGACCGAGACCGCCCCGCGCTCCACCAGGATCTGACCGAGCATCTGGACCCCGCCGGCGGGGCCGGGCTCCCGGGGCGGTTCCGCTACTTCCTCCAGGGTCACCTGGTCGTCGCCCACCAGCGAGGCCAGGAGGGCCCGCACCTCCTCGGGAGCGGTCGTCGTTCGCAGCAGCAGTTCCAGGCTGCCGCCATCCCCCGATGGGGGAACGGTGGCTGGCGGGGTGGGCGGGCGATGGGCGTCCGTCATGCGCGGTTCCTCAGCCCGCCAGGCCGATCTTCAGGGACGCGGG
>CALLCO010000087.1 GCA_937998695.1 Candidatus Ozemibacteraceae bacterium | reverse complement strand
GCGTGGCGATCGCGTCGAGATCGGAGAAAAGGTGACGTGCGCCCGGAGAACCGAGCGAACCGTCAGGCGCGGCTGGAGGTGGGAGAGCGACGGGAATGCTGGGCCTGGCCACCCTGGGGGAGAGGGGGGCGCTGGCGCGGGGTGAGGCTTCCCCAGTGTCGGGGTGAGGGTGTTCCCGGTGGCGGGTGTTGGCGGTGGGGGGTCGGTGGCCGCCCAGGCCGCCGACGTCGGCGTCGAGTTCGGGACCATCGATCCGCCGGGGAGCCGCGGGGATCTCTCCAGAAACGGCCGGCCAGGCGGCGGCGGGCTCTTCGTCCGGGGGGGGTGGGATTCCTGCCGCCGGAGTGACGAGGTCGAGAAGCATATTGCCCTCGGGGCGAGGGCCAGACTCGTTGGCTGAGGCCGGGGCATCAAAGGGGGCGAAGGCCGGGGCGGGCGCTGGCTCTCCTGGGAAAGGTGCCGCCTCGGGGGCTGGTTCTCCGGATGGGGCGACCGCGGTTTCTCCCGCCGAATCGGCGCCGTACCCGGCGGGCGACGGCTCACCAGGCGCGGCTTCGGATGAGGCGGCGGCGGGGGCCGCCCCGCCCATCTCGAGCAGGCGGGCGATGAAGGCATCGCTTCTCTCGCGGGCCTTGCGTAGGTGGTCGCGGGCTTTCTGGGCCGTGTACCGGACACCCGGATCGTGGTCGCCGATGGCGCCGTCGAGGTACGGCAGGAGCATCTCCTCCTGACGGGCGGTCACGAAGTTCAGGTTAGTCAGGCGGGACTGGGCTTCCCCCTGTTTGGTCTTGTCGAACCCGGAGAGGTTGCGCTGTAGGGCCATGACCAGCGGGTCGAGCTGGCTCTCGAGCACGGCCGGGAGCTGGTTGGCCTGGATGGGGCGGCCGGCCTGCAGCGCTTCGGTCAGGAGCGCCATCGCCCGTTCGAAGTTTCCCTTGACCACCTGGGCCCGCCACATCGCCCACCACAGGGAATCCTCGCCGGAGACGCGCCACGCCTTCTCGAGCAGGTCGAGCCCCTCGGTCGTCATCGACAGCAGGTCGGCGTCCTGCAGGAGCTGGCCGACCGCCACCACCATGTCCTGGTCTTGCGGGAAGAAGGCCATGTAGCGGCGGGCCAGGTCCAGGTGGTCGGGTTTTAGTTGCTTCCCGGCGAGCAGGAAGCGGCCGACCTTCTGCACGGCATCTTTGTCGTCGGGGAACAGCTTGAGGTAGGTGAAGAAGAAGTCGAGCTGTTGGGCCTTCAAGGGCTTGGCCAGGTGATGGCGCGCCAGCAGCTGCATGGCCAGTGGGTGCTGGTTCTTGATTTCGAGGAGCAGCTCGGCATACCGGACGCCCTTCTCTTTCAGACCGCAGGCGAAGGCGAACTCGGTGAGCTGCTCGAACATCTTCTGGCGGGCCCAATCCTCTTTGACGGTGCCAAACCGGCGTTCGAGCGAGGCCAGGGCCAGGCGGGGCAGGAACCGGCCGATGAAAGCGGTGCGCGACCAGTAGCCGGTTTCCCACCAGTGCAGGAACCAGAACATGCCTTGGGCCGCGGCATAGAAGAAGGCGAGCAGGATGAAGGGCACGATCTTCCAGCCGTGGCGCCAGACCCAGAGCAGGCGGCCGGGCCAGATCAGGTATTTGTGCTCGGATGCGACCGCGCGGGCGGCCTCGAGATGCTTCTCGGCCTCGGCCATCTCATTGCGCCGCAGGGCGATCTTCATGCGGACATACGGGCTCCAGAACGACTTGGGGTTCTTCTCGGCGATGCGGGCGGCATCGGCAAGGATCTCGTCGTCGTCGCGGGCGCCGGTGAAGTAGGTGGCGGCGAGGCGCATGTCCCAGACGGCGGCGATGCGCTCGAGGTTGCTGCCGAGGGTGGGATTGCGGTTGAGGAACCGGCGCAGTCCCTCCCAATCTTCTTGAATCAAGAGACGTTGGGCGTGTTCGAACCGGTCGCGGGCGAACAATCGCGCGGTGGCCAGTTCTTTTTCGACTTCGGCCAGGCGCCGGAAGTGTGCAGGTTTGGCGATTCCGACGAAGATCATTTCTTTGATAACCCGCCGAATCTCGGCGAGGTCTTCTTCTGCCTCGGCTTGAGACAGGCGCCTCGCGAGTTCACTTTTGCGGGCGGCCTGGGGATCGGGCCGGTGGGCCGCGGCAGTGCCGCTGGCGGCGGGGGTGGCCATCTGGTCGAGGTAGGCGCGGGCATTGAAATTGTTGGGGTCGAGTTCGAGGACCTGCTGGCAGAGACGCTTGGCGAGGGCGGTGTCCTTCCGTTGGAGGGCACCGTAGGTCTGGTTCAGCAGATCCTGGACCTTGCGGATGGTGTCGAGGCGGGTGGTCAGGCGGGTCAGCTGGGGCAGATCCGGCTGGGCGGCTTTCAGGCGGTCGAGCAGGCTCTGAGCCTGGCCCAGTTCGTTCATCACCATGGCGGCCTCGATGCGTTCGAGGAGCTCGGCGGAACGCAGTTTGACCGTCTCGCGGGCCATGGGCAGCAGGCGGGCCGCCTCGCTGGCGGTAGCCGGGTGGAGCGCCAGGATCTGGAGGACCTCGAGCCGGTGCAGGGGAAACCCGCGCTGGTCGAAGATCTCGTTCAACCGCTGCAGGATGGGCACGAGCCCTGGGGGCGGTTGTCGCCGCAGGGTGGAACCATGGCGGTCGAGTAGGTCCTGGCCTTCGAAGGTGAGAGTGGCTTCGGTGCCGGCCTGCCGGGCCACGCAGTCGAGGAAGGTCTGCCAGTAGGGCAGCTGGTCGGGGGCCAGGTCGCGGGCCTTGCGGGCGGCGGCCTCCACCGGCCCGGCCTCGGCCGCCGGCCAGTCGGCGGCGGGGGCGGCGGCGAGCCGGGCGGCGGCGGCCTGGTGCAAGGCGGCCGCCAGACGGGGCTTGGCGGGTTCCGGGTCGGGCAGCGCGGCCAGCCACCGATCGACCTCGGCCACTGCTTCTTCGAGCTGGCCAGCGGTCAAAAGGTCGCGGATCCGGGTTTCCGTACCCTCTTCTGACGTCGAGGTCGCGGAAGCGAGGACCCCGGGCGTGTCCGTGGCGGAAGAAGCAGGAGAGGGGGAGGGTTCCCCCCAGGCCGGCCATCCCGAGACGAGGCCGAGAACGAGAGCCAGCAGGAATCCGGCCACCAGCAGCAGGAACGGACTGGCGCGATGGCGCCACCGGGTTCCGCTGTCAAATCGGTGGGGGGGGGAGCCCCCACACCGGGAGGGCTTTTGCCAGGCGGGGTTGCCCCGGGCGGCAGGCGTCTCCGGTCGGAGAGGGGTTGCTTCTGCCGGGCTTGAGTCTGCAGCGATCATCGGTTGACGGATGGCCGTGGCGGTGTTTCTCAGCGGACAATTCTCGAATGGAATCGGGTGGTCTCGATCCTGGGCCCATGATACCAGAAGTCGTGCGATTCTGCCGAACCGTGGCATTCCGATGGGGGCGGAAGCATCCGATCCCTGGACCTCGGGACATTCATGCCTCTGCAGTTGTGCGTGATCCCGCCGTGCGGTAGGATGATGATACCGCTTCCTGTCTGCGGTGTGGGCAGGTGTCCAGCATCCCTTCAACGAGGTCGAAAAGTGGAAGAGCCACGGCCGGTGGTCGAACGTACCCAGGCTTTCTCCTCACCGTCCCGCATCACCTTGGATCCGGAAACCTGGTTTGAACAGCTCTGGAACGGCATCCGGTTGGTGGGACTCACCATCCTGATCTCTTCTGCCGAGTTCGCCGACACCTGGATGGGCCAACCCTGGGTGGTCGGACTGGGAATCCTCATCTGGGGCTTGGGGTTTCTGGGTCGTCGGGCCACCGACCACTACTTCGTGGTGGACGTTCCCGCCCGTCAGATTCTCGAGCATCTGCGTTTTCTCGATCTTGTTCGCGAAACGACCTATTGCCGCTGGGAGGACGTGGTGGCCTTGGGCTTGAATCCAGGGTTGCGGGGAACCTTCGGTCTGGTCCTGTTGCGACGTGACGGACGGTTGCTCGAAGCGACCTCGCCGGATGACGGCTCTCTGGCGGCCACGCGGCGATTGGGAAAGGACCTGGCCGACCTGCTGGGAACCCGCTTTGTCGAGAGCCGTCCCGATGAAATCCCCCGGGTGGAAGGGACGGCAGACGCCGGGGTCGCTCTGGTCTACCGCAAGCGGTGGTGGGCCGCTTCCGCGCTGGGAAATATGGCATCGGTCGGGGAGGTTGCCGTTCTACTCGGCTTGAGCTTCCTGTTCGGCCTGGTGCTGATCTGGAGGGATGTGTCGGTACCCTTGGGCCTGCTGGTCTGGCTGCTGGGAGTGGTGACCCTGGTCCTGCTGTTGCGCCGGCACGGCCGCTGAGGTCCCTGCCCCGCAGGGCCGGCGGGGACGTGGGGTGTGGTATCATGAGGCATCCCACTGGTCCGGGAGCTGGCCATGAGCATGAAGTTTTCCAGTTTCGATGCCCTTTCCCCCGCGCAGCGGATCGCGGCCTTGATGCACATCAAGGACGCCCCGACCCGGAAGCGTGAGGACTACCTGCTCGCCCTGCACGCTCTGTTCGACCCTGACCAGCAGACGCGCATGACGGCCAAGCTCGTCACCGGCCTGTTCGCCCAGGAATCCTTTTTCCTCGACCTGAAGGGGGCCACCCCCGAGGAAATGAAACAGCGGATCGAGCAGCGGTTCCCCGAAATGAAGGGGTGGGGGCCGCAACTGGCGGAATGGGCCGGTTCTGTCCCCGTGCTCGAAATGGTGAGGTCCCTGCAGGCCCGATCCAAGAAGGCCGAGATGACCTCCGAGTGGGACGGCCCGTTCCCGCGGTCGGTCTTCATCCTGAATGCCCTGCGCGAAGACACCATCGCGATTCTGCAGCAGATTTTCGAGAAGGGGGAAACCCCGGAATGGGTGGCCCCGGGCTTCTACCTCGAGGCACTGCAGCCCTTCCGGGAAGGCCAGCGCTCCTTCGACCATCCGGCGGCCACCACCCTGATCAACCTGAATCACGTGCTCGACCGAACCCAGTTCCCGCCTGCCTTCCAGGCCATGTGGGAGATGGTCGAACGACCCATCTACCTGCTGATCATCCTGACCGATCGCCGACTGATCCTGTTTCTGCGCGACCACCTCAAAGAGTCGCGAGCCGCCTGGATGGGCGTGCCGTTCGAGCAGATCGTCAAGGTTTCCTCGGCCCAGGTCTCGGGGACGGTGTCGCTCGAGCTCGAGACGATGCAGGACTTCGTGCACCTGCCGCAACTGCTGCCCGCCGACGGGCTCGAGCTCGACAAGACCCTGCGCGAGAAATCGATCAGCGCCATCAAGTCGACCGAAGACCTGCTCGACCGCGATTTCGACCGCGAGCTGGCCAAGCTCGAGATGCTGTTCAAGGGAAAGGCGATCCCGAGCCAGGAGTACATGTTCCGCAAAATGCGCCTCCAGAAGATGGAACTGGAGAAGTTCTCCGACGCCAACCTGGAAGCTCTGCTGGCCAAGCGGTTCGCCGCCGAAGCCGGGGGGAAACGGCTCGACGAACAGATCCTGAAACGGTTCACGTCCGAGAAGACGGTGATGTTCACCGACATTGTCGGCTATTCGCGGAAAGCCGCCCAGAAGCAACTGCTCGATACCATGACCCTGCTGGCCGTCCACGACAAGATGCTGCTGCCCATCATCGCCGAATACGGCGGGAAGCTGATCAAGAAGATCGGCGACGCCCTGATGGTCAAATTCGACGATGCCGCGGCCGCCTGCCGCTGCGGCGTCGCCATGCAGGCGAAGCTGATCGCCTTCAACCGCACCAGCCCCGAGAAGATCCTGATCCGCATCGGTATCAACACCGGAACGGTCTTTACCAAGGGCGAGGATGTCTTCGGCGACGCCGTCAACGTCGCCGCCCGCATGGAATCGCTGGCCCGCCCTGGCATGATCTTCCTCACCGCCACCACCCACGCCCGGCTGGGCGGTCAGCTTCCCTGCCGCTACCACGGCCGACGGGCGGTCAAGGGGCAGGCCGCCCCCATGGAAGTCTATGCGCTGGTCGGCAGCGACGACGACCGTGAGATGATCGAGGCGGGGCGCGAATTCCGCCAGGAGATGGGCATGGAGGACGGCCCCGAGGACGCCGCGGCCGAGAGCGCGGGACCCGTCGCGGCGGCACCGGCGGCGGAAGGGAACGCCGCATCCCCGTCCGTCGCTTCCCCAACCCGGGACGGCGAACTGGCGGCCCTCGCGGTCGCGGTCGGGGCCGCGGTCGCCCACTACAAGGCCGCCGTCCGTCTCGGGGCGCCACGGGACGGGACCCTCGAGGCCTGGCTCGAAGCCTTCCCCGGCCGCCTGCCCGGGGAGGATTGACCGCTCAGTCGATCAGCCGAAGAGGCGGTTCCACCAGCTTTGCGACTTCCATTTTTCGTAGAAGTCGGCTTTCAGGCGGTCGAGGTTGGCCCGCACGCCTGCTTCGGTGAGAAAACCGAAGCCGCGCCAGCCCAGTTCCTTCAGGAATTCCGCCACCTCCTCGTCCTTCCACTGCGGTTCGCCGGTGACGGTGCGCCCGTCCTCGTCGCGCGGGGCGTGGCGCGCCACGAACGCTTCGAAAAAAGGACGGGCTTCTTCGTCCCACTCCGCGGGGGGGGGGAGCTCGACGTCCCAGTCGACTTCCCAGAGGCGGGCCTTTCGATCTTCGCTGCCCGACACCAGGTATCGCCCGTCGGCCGAGAACATCACCGAAGTCACATTCCCGCCGTGCCCTTCCAGGATGCGCACGCACTGCCCGGTATCGACCTGCCACAGGCAGATCTTGCGGTCGCGTCCCCCCGAGACCAGGAACCGGCTGTCGGGGCTGAACCCGATCGAGCTGATTTCCCATTCGTGGCCTTCCAGGCGGCGCCGCATCTGGCCCGTGGCCAGGTCCCACAGGCAAATGGTCTTGTCGTCGCTGCCCGAGGCGGCGAGCCGACCGTTGGGAGCGACCGCCACCGTGCGAACGGTCTGCTTGTGTCCTTCGAAGACCCGGTCGCAGGTGATTTTGTGCAGGTCCCATAGGCGGGCGGTGCCGTCGCTCGACCCGGTCATGAAGCGGGTCTCACCGGGACAGATATCGACCGAGGCGACAAACCCCTTGTGTCCCTCGAAGGTGCCCAGGCAGGCTCCGTCCCGGATATCCCACCAGCGCACCGATTTGTCGAGGCTGGCCGAGAGGAAGAACCGGCCGTCACTGGTGACGGCCAGGGAACGGATGTCCCGGGTGTGGCCCTTGAACAGACGGACGGCCTTGCCGGTCGTCAGGTCCCAGAGTTTGAGGAGGCCGCCGGGGTGTCCGGAGAGCAGGTGTCGCCTGCTGGGAACGAGCGCCACCGCCAGAACCGGTTCCTTGTCGCCTTCCAGGAGTTGCTTTTGGGTGCCGGTCGGGAAGTCCCAGAGGCGGGCGGTGCCGTCCTTGCTGCCGGTGGCGACCGTCGTGCCGTCACGGGTGATGGCCACCGAGAAGACCTCGCCGAAATGCCCCTCGAGAACGCGCAGCGCCACGGCGTCGATCAGCTTCGTGCGGCGACCCCGTTCGACGAGCTGGGCCCAGAGTTCGAGCACCGCCATCTCCCTCCCCATCGTCTTGTCCTGCCGGAGCGGTCGCAGCAGAATCAGGGCGGTGGCGAAGTCGTTCTGGGCTAGGCGCTCCCTGGCCTTGGCAATGGCATCAGCGAATCCCATCGTCGTCCTTCGAACTGGAATGGGAACGGGGTGACCCGCCCCCCCTTAGGGGATATCCCAAAGCCCGGCCGAGTGCAACCGCCGAGCCACATCATTCCAGGCGCCCTACGGTTTCGGCGGTGTCGTCGGCCGCCGGCCGGAACAGCGATTCCACCATCAGGAAGAGGGCCGGCAGGACCAGCAGGGTGAGGAAGGTGGAACTGAGCAGGCCGAAATTGACCACGACCGCCAGGGGTTTCTGGATATCGGCTCCCGATCCGGTGGAGATGATCATCGGCAGGTGGCCGATGAAGGTGGTGAGGGTGGTCATCATCAGGGGGCGGAAGCGTTGGACCGACCCCAGCCGCACGGCGGCGGCCGGGGCGTGTCCTTCCTGCAGGAGCTGGCGATAGAAGGTGACGAGCAGGACGCCGTCCTGGACGGCCACCCCCAGCAGCACGATGAAGGCGATGGCAGCGGACACGGTGAAGGGCATGTCATACCACCACAGGCCGGCGATGCCCCCGACCAGCGCGAACGGCAGATTGGCCAGCACCAGCAGGGCATTGCGGAAGGAGCCGAGCGCCATCACCAGCAGGATCAGGATGAGCAGGAGCGCGATCGGCACCACGATCGACAGCCGTGCCATGGCCCGTTGCTGGTTCTCGAACTGGCCGCCGATCTGGATGAAGTAGCCCTGCGGCAACCGGGCGATGATGGGGCGCAGGTTCTCTTGCAGCTCGGCGACGAACCCGCCCAGGTCGCGGGCGCGGATGTTGGCCTCGATCACCACCCGGCGCTGGCCGTTTTCGCGGGTGATCTCGATGGGGACCTCGACCGGGGCGATGCGGGCCACCTGCCCCAGGGGAATCAGCTGGCCGCCGGGGCCGGTCACCTTGAGGCGGGCGATGGCCTCCGCGTCGGCCCGCACCTCGGGAGGATACCGCACCAGCACATCGAACCGGCGCTGCCCTTCGATCAGGGTGGTGGCGACGCGGCCGCCGACCGCCATGCCGATCAGGTCGTTGATCTCGGCGACATTGAGCCCGTAGCGCGAGGCCGCGGCGCGGTCGACCTGCACGTCGAGCTGGGACATGGTGCTGAGCTGGGTGGCCTTGACGTCGGACGCGCCGCGGGTCTTGCCCAGGGCAGCCAGCACTTCGCCCGATAGGCGGGTCAACGTATCGAGGTCTTCGCCGAACACCTTGACGGCGACATCGCTCTTGATGCCCGAGATCAGCTCGTTGACCCGGAGGGCGATGGGTTGCGAGTAGGAGAAGCGCAGGCCGGGCAGTTTCTCGAGCCGTTCCTGGATCAGGCGCAGCACCTCGGCCTTGGGCCGGGCCCCGGGCAGGGTGCCCGGCTCCTTCAGGGTGATGACGAGGTCGGTCTGCTCGGGGCCCATGGGGTCTTCCGAGATTTCCGCCCGGCCCGTCTTGCTGACGACCGCCGCAATCTCGGGGATGTCGGCCAGGGCCTGCTCCATGATGGTCGAGACCTTGACCGCCCCCTCGAGGGACGCGTTGGGCAGACGGACGACGTTGATCGCGATGGCCCCTTCGTCGAGGGGAGGCATGAACTCGGTGCCGATGGTGCGGGCGAGGGAGCCGATGCCGCCGAGCAGGACCAGGGCGATCAGGCCGGTCACCAGCGGGGCGCGCAGGGCCAGGCCCAGGATGCGTTCATACAGCCGATAGCCCCACTTGATGATCCGGAACTCGCGTTCCTCCCCCTGGGGCAGGAAGGTCACCCCGAAGGCGGGCACCAGCAGCAAGGCGACGCCCAGGCTGGCCAGCAGGGAGATGAGCATGGTCAGGGCGAGGGGGCCGAACATCTTGCCCTCCATCCCTTCGAGCAGCAGCAGGGGAACCAAGACGATGACGATGATACACACGGAGAAGGTCAAAGGTCGCATCACCTCGGTGGTGGCCCGGGCCACGGCGTCGATCCGCGACCCCTCGGGGGGCAGGGTGCGCAGGTGGCGGCGCGCGTTCTCGATGACCACGATCGAGGCGTCGGACACCATGCCGACGGTGAAGGCCAGCCCGCCCAGGCTCATCAGGTTGCTCGACAGGCCCCACCACTTCATGATCACGAACGAGGCCAGGAAGGTAAAGGGGATCGACACCACGACGATCAGCGAGGTCGACAGTTCGGCGAGGAAGACGAACAGGACCACCACCACCCACAGGCCGCCGTCGAGGAGGGCGTCGAGGACGGTCCGCAGACACGCCTGGATCAGGGAGGTGCGGTCGTAGAACACGTTCAGGTGCACGTCGGGGGGAAGCGACTGCCGGATCTGCGGCAGGCGGTTCTTGACGCGGTCGACGACGGTCTTCGAGTTCTCGTCCTTGAGCATCATGACCATGCCGGCGACCACCTCGCCCCGGCCGTCGCGGGTGACCGCGCCCTGACGCGGGGCGTGGCCGATTTCCACCCGGGCCACGTCACGGATGCGGATGGGTACCCCCCCGGGGGCACGCAGTACGATGTTCTCGATGTCGGCGATCGAGGTCAGCAGGCCGACGGCGCGGATGTACCGCTGTTCCCACCCCTGGGTCACATAATGCCCGGGGGCATTGGCGTTGTTGCGGTCGAGGGCGTCGACGATCTCGGGCAGGGTGATGCCGTATTTCTGCAGTCGATCAGGGTCGGGAAGCACATGATATTGCTTGAGGAACCCGCCGAAACTGTTGACCTCGGTCACGCCGGCCAGGGGGCGGAGTTGCGGCGCGACCACCCAGTCCTGCAGGGTGCGCAGGTCCATGGCGGAAGCGCTGGCGCTGTCGAGCGTATACTGGAAGATCTCGCCGAGGCCGGTGGTGATCGGGGCCAGCTCGGGTTCGATGCCGGGAGGCAACTGGCTGGCCGCTTCCTGGATACGTTCGAGAACAACCTGCCGGCCGAAGTAGATGTCGACGCCGTCCTCGAAGACGACGACGAGTTGCGACAGGCCGGCCTTCGAGGTCGAGCGCACCTCGCGGACCCGGGGCAGGCCTCCCATTCTCTGTTCGAGGGGGAAGGTGACTCGCTGCTCGACGTCGAGGGCGGAGAAGCCTTCGGCCTTGGTCAGCACCATGACCTGGGTGTTGGTCACGTCGGGGAACGCGTCGATGGGCAGCTGCTGCCAGGCGAGGAGACCCGCCGCCACCAGGATGCCGCCCAGCAGGAAGACGAACACGCGTTGGGTCAGCAGGGCGTGGAACGCCTGATCCATCGGGCCCCCCTAGTCGGCGCACCCGGCGCCCATCTTCTCGCGAAGGACGTCGGATTTCAGCAGGAAGGGGCCTTCCACTGCCACCACCTCACCGGCCTGCAGGCCCTCCTCGATGGCGACGCGGTCTCCGAGGCGGGGACCGGGCCGCACGTCGCGCCGGACGTAGAGGTCATCCGTCAGACGGACGAAGACGAAGGCCTGGCCGGCATCCTCCTGCAGGGCCGCCAGGGGCAGGCTGACCGCGGCCCGCCGGTCGCCCAGCAGCAGCCGGCCGCGGATGAACATGCCTGGTCGCAAGAGTTCGTCGGGGTTTTCGACTTCGAGCCGGACCGGGAGGGTGCGGGTTTCCCGGGAGATCTGCAGATCGGCCTGCAGGGCCCGGGCCTCGAAAACCCGCCCGGGGAAGGCATCCACCGTCACCTCGGCCGGCAGGGGTCCGGCCGCCAGGGCGGCCAGCACCGCGCCGAGATCCTGTTCGTGGACCTGGACGAGGGCGGCCAGGTGGGTCAGATCGGCCACCTTGAGCACCTCCTTGTCGCCCGCCACGCGGTCACCGACGTTGCCGGCGCGTTCCAGGACGCGGCCGGCGAGGGGACTGGTCACGACGAATTCGCCCGCGGTGAGGCGCGTGGGGGAGCCCTTCTCAAGGGCCGCCACCTGACCGGCCGGCAAGCCGAACAGGGCCAGGCGCCGGCGGGCGTTCTCCACCTCGAGTCGGGCCAGGTCGAGGGCGGCCCGGGCCTCCTGGGCGTCCTGGGCCGAGCCGATCTGTCGGTCGTGCAGCATCTTTTCCCGCTCGTGGCGTTTGGCGGCGAGATCGGCCTCGGCCCGCCGTTTGAGCAGGGCGAGAGCGGCCTCGGCCAGTTCGTGGCTTTCCAAGACGAACAGCGGCTGGCCGGCCCGCACGGGGTCGCCCACCCGCAGGGTGATCGAGGCCAGGAGCCCGGCGAAGCGCGGGGTGAGACAGAACACCCGGTTGTCGTCGAGAGCCAGTTCCCCGGTGACGTTGACCATCTGGCGGTCCTGTCCGGGGGCGACCGGCTCGCCGTGGATGAGGGCGGCCGCCGATCCCGTCACCTTGACCACGCCGAGCTTGTAGCGGCAGATGTCGCAGGCGATGGTCTTGATGCCGTGTTCGCAGGCGGGTTCGGAGAGGTGAGCCAGGGTGCGGGGCCCGAAATCGACGGCGCCGTGACCGTGGCCGTCATCGGCGCCATGGGCATGGCCGGCATGGGGATCGACCGGGGCCGGGGCGGACGGCGCGGCGGTCGGGTGGCCATGGTCATCACGGCCGGTCGGCCCGTGCTGGTGGCTTTCGGGGGTGGCCGGTGCTTTGGCGGGGGCGGGGGCATGATCGTGGTCGCAGGTGAAATGAGGGGCGGCGGAGGTCGGACCAGCCTGGGGAACCGTTCCACCGGCCGGTCTGGGTGGGCTGGCGGGCGTGGAGGCGGTGCTGGTCGCCGGTCGGGCCGCCGGTCGGGGCGGGCAGCAGGCGTCGCCAGCCAGGGTGATGCCTGCCCCCAGCAGGAAGAGGGTCAGGGCGGCGCCAAGCAAGGCGCCTCGCCGGGCTGACTGGAATGTGCCCTGCGCGGAACTCGAGGCTCGCCTTGCCTTCCCTTGGGGTCGGGCCACAGACGCCAGGCGCGGGGGGGCGTGGGGTGTTGGGAGGCAATGGCCGGGGCCCTGGGGGTCGGGGCGACCGGAGGAAACCCGTGCCGCGGACCCTGCGATGGCCGGGGAGATGGTCGGAACACGGATGAGGGGATTGGACATGAGGGTTCTCCGTTCGGGGCCGGGAGTCAATGGGACTCGCCGACCAGACAGACGCCGCAGAGCTGCTCGATGGTATCGATGGCCTGATACAGCTCGTCGAGCGTCTGGTAAAAGTCGCGGCGGGAATCGAGAAGTGCCCGGCGGGCGTCGTAGACCGCCATCTGGGAGGTCTTGCCGAGGCGGTACCCTTCCAGGGCGAGGTCATGCAGACGGAGCGCGGCGGGCAGCACCCGCTCCTGAAGGTCGAGGGCCACTTCGCGGGCGGTGGTGAACCGTTCGATGGCCTCGGCCAGCCTGGTCAGGAGCCCGTGGCGCACCTGTCGTTCCTCGGCTTCGATCTGGTCGTGCCGCAGGGCAAGGGCCTGCCGCTCGCCCCGGGTGGCGCGGGCGGAGGGAAGGGTGGTTTCCAGGCCGATCACGAAGGTGAGGCGGTCGCGGTCATCGGCGGCCCGCAGGTGGCGGACTCCTCCGGAGAGGGCGTAGGCGGGGCGGGTGTCCGCTCGGGCCTGGGCGAGCTTTCCAGCGGCCTCGCGGCGCGCCAGGGCCAACCGCCGGAGGTCCGGGTGGGTGGCGGCCAGGTTCGCCTCGAGGGTGGCCCGGTCGGGTAAAGTGATGTCCGGTAATAGGCACCCCTCGATGTCGGTGGGCTGGATTGGTGCTCCCCCCATGGCCCGTTCCAGAACATGCAAGAGTTGGCGAACCTGTCCCTGTCGCTGCTTGCTCTCGGTACGGGCTCGATCCAGGGTGATCTCGGCACTCAACCGCTCGGCTGGAGGGGATTTGCCGGTCTCGACCAGGACGAGAGTGGCGTCTCGCAGGCTGGTGGCCAGATCGACCGCCTCGCTGGCCACCTCGGCCAGGGCGATGGCGGCCTGCAGCGCGTGGAAGGTGCGCTGGACCTCACTCGACAGTTCCCACCGGCGGCGGGTCTGCTCGAACCGGGCCCGGTCGCGTTCAAGGCCCGCCAGGATGCGGGCGGATGCCACCCGGCGGCGGTCGAGGAGGGGGCGAGTGATGGCGAGCGTGGCTTCCGCCTCGGTCAGACCGTTCAGAGCGCCGCCGACGTTCTCGATCTCGAGGGCGACGGTGTCAGGGCCGCGCCGGCCGGCGTCGAGAGCCAGGGCCGCGGCGCGGTCCTCCTCGAGCAGCAGAGGGGTGAGGCCGGGGTGGGAAGCCACGCGGGCCAGGGCCTCGTGCAGGGTGAGTCCCTGGGCGGGCGGATTCAGAAGG
>CALLCO010000086.1 GCA_937998695.1 Candidatus Ozemibacteraceae bacterium | reverse complement strand
CTCCCGACCGTGCACGGTCGGGCTCACGAAGACCGGAGGGAGGACGCCCTCTGTCGGTCGGGCGTCGCGACGGCTTCCCCTGTTCACGGGGTCCGGCCGTTCCGTTTCTGTCTGATAGGGGATTTGTTTTGCCTGGGCCCGATCTTCGCGAACCGGCGTTGTCTGCTTCCTTACGTCATCGTGTCTCTCTTAGGGTTGTTTGCCTCGTCAGCGCGTCTTGACGCTGACACTGTCGATCTGGGTGACGATCCGATCCTGCATCTCTCCGATGTCCAGGGCGGTCACCAGGGTGCGGCTCGGCACGTTGACCAGGAAGGCCCCGTCGTTGGTGATCACCAACGAATCGCGGGCGCCCTTGGCGCGCAGCTCGTCGATGGTGTCGGCCAGAAGGGCCCGCGTGTCGGCTCCGAAGGGAATCCCCCGTTCCTGCAGCCGCTTCTCGGCGTGCTGGGAGACGGCGAGCCCCTGGGGGGCGGACGGCTGCTGCAGCACTTGCTGCAACACCCGACCGAACGCTCCGGGTTGGTTGGCGCCAGGAGAGGTCGCTCCGACGGTCCGCCCCGGATTCGGTCCAGTCAGCGGGATTCTAGGGCCGATGAGCAAGCGGGGGTCCATACGAGGGCAAGATCACCATCCTTTCGTGTCGGGTTCCGTGGTCGGCGAGGGAACCTCCGTCGTTCCCAGGGTTTGTTTGCCTCAGGTGGCTTCCGGGAACTCGATTCTTTCGATCTCCGCGAGCTTCACCTCCCGATCGCCGACGCGCAGAACGGCCGCTCCGTTCTCGAACCGGATCGCCCGCACCGTGCCGGTGATCGTATCGGCGGTGCCATTGGGTGTGGCGGTGACCTTCATTCCCAGGTAGCTCATGGCTTCGGCCTTGTAGGAACTGGTGGTCGTCGCCAGGAACTTTTCGAGGGTCTTGGTCATGTTGGTCATCTGTTCGAGGGTGCTGAAGTTGGCCATCTGACTGATGAATTGCAGGTTGTCGGCGGGCTGCAGGGGATCCTGGTTCTGCAGCTGTTTGGTCAGCAGCAGCAGGAAGTCATCCTTGCCGAGTTCCCGCTTGGGGATGCGTCGGGGACCATTCACTCCAGAGACCGGGACATCGACGATTTCCAGGGCCATGTTTGTCGCCTCCTTCGCGAGCTAGACCGTCAGGTCGACCATGCGGATATTCAGCGCCAAGCGGCGCAGGGCGGGGCGGACATCCTGGATCGGACCTGCCTCTTCCTGGGTCGGGGCGGATGAGGAGCGGAACGTTCCACCCTGGCCCGGAAAGGCCTGCTCTTTTCTTCCTTCGGGATTCTGATGGGAAATGTCCACTGTCACCTGGTCGAGTTTGATGCCCTGGGCGGCGAGGGTGTCCTTGATCTGGGGAACCAGTTGGTCGAGCTTCTCGCGGACCATGGCATGTTCCGTGGTGATGCGGGCGCTGACCGTCCCGTCTTTGGAGGTCAGCTCGATGTTCAGCTTGCCGAGCGACTCGGGCCGCAGCTGGATGGTGAGGACCTTTTTCTCGGTGCCGACCTTGAACAGTTCGGCTTTTTCGATGATCTGGGAGAACAAGGCCCCCCGGATTGGATCGGCGGATCGGGGTGGG
Organism: Candidatus Ozemibacteraceae bacterium; assembly: GCA_937998695.1. Classification (GTDB taxonomy): domain Bacteria; phylum Muiribacteriota; class Ozemobacteria; order Ozemobacterales; family Ozemobacteraceae; genus Ozemobacter. The sequence continues at coordinate 34,046 of CALLCO010000086.1, read as the reverse complement.
GGAGGGCCAATCTTCTCGGGAGGTCGGTCGCCGGGGTTGAATCCCCAGCCTTGGGAGGGCTGTCCACCCGTGGGAGGGGCGACCGCGGCGCGGGGGCCCTTCAGGTCAGCCGCCGGGGCGGCCGGATCGAAGGCGGGCTTTCTTGCGGGGGAGGGAGGGGTGGCCTCTTCGGCGGTCAGGGCGCTTCCCACGGCATCGGCGGCGGCCACCGTCGGAGAGGGAGCATGGAACGGAGGAATCGCGGACGCGGGGCGTCCGTCCTCCTCGTGGGGAGGAGTGGGTTGTTCCTGCGGGCGGGTGCGGTCGGGGGACGGGGCCGCAGGTTCCGCTGATCCGGTCGGGGTGGACAGGGCGGTGTCGGTCCCCTCGGTGGCCGGGGCTTGCCTGCCATGAAGGTGGGCCTTGGGAGCGGATTTTCCGGGATGTTCCGATGCCTCCGACACTGACTGAGCGGGAGGCGAGATCGTTTCAGGAGCTGGCAGAGCGGGGTCCGTTGCTCCCGAGGTGGATGCGGGCAGGGCCGTCGCGAGCAGGTCCTCCACGGCCCGGGCGGCCGTTTCGGGGTTCACGTCCTTCCAGAGCGGGTTGTCCTGGAAGGCCTGTTCGAGAGCCTGTCCGAATGCTTCGGGCAGCGGGGGTTCGGGGGCGGTGAGCAGGGTCAGCACCTTCTGGAGGGGCTCGAAAACTTGCTCGGGGGAGTGATTGGCGAGGAGATCCGGCAGGGTCTGGCCGGTGGCCTCGGTCAGGAGGTCGAGCAGTTGACCGAGGGTTGGATCCTGTTGCAGACCGGCGAGGAGGGCTTGTCGAGCTTCGGGGTCGTCTTTGATCTCCTGGAGTTTCTGCAGCAGCATGGCCAAATGCTCGAGGAGGCGGCGGGCGGCGTCCGGAACCCGCTCGTCGGGGTCAGTCGAGGTGTCCCCCGGGACGGTGAGGTCTGTCGGAACTCCGTCTGGATCTGTCGGGGTGAGGACGTCCTGGTGGGCCTGGGGGTCGGTCGGGCTTTTCACCGGGTTGGGCGTTGCCTGCCCAGAGACGGTCGATTCATCGTCGCGGGGGGAATTGTCTGCCTCGGAGGTCCTGGATGGGAGCGGTGACGGGTCGGCTTCATTCTTCGTTCGGGCCCGAGGGGAAGGAGGAGGGGCCTGGGTTGGGCGGTCACGCAGGAAGACGGGGCGGAAGCCGGGGCCGTCGCGGCGGGCCTCTGGCGGCCGGGCACCCTGAATGGTGCGGGCCGGGTCCGGCCGGGGACGGGCCATGGCTTCACGCAGGGACTTGGCGAACTCCTGCGGGGACGGGGCGTTCTGGGGGAAGGCCTGGGTGGTCTCCACGCCCAGCAGTTCGAGGAAATCGATCGATGCGAGATTGGCGATCATGCGTTCACCTCCTTTCGGGCCATTCTGCGGTCGAAAACACTTGCCCACTATCAACATCGGCATCGGGTTGTCTTCCCCTTAGTCCGAAATTTGACCCGTGCGTCCAATCCGGGTATGCTGCGTGCATCCGGGAGGTGAGGGTATGAAATGGTGTGTGATCCTGCTCCTGATCTTGACATGGGCGGTGTCCCTGGCCGCCGAGCCCCTGGAATGGCCATTGCGGATCGAGATCAAGCAGAGTTCGAGCTTCGCCGAGTATCGTGGCCTGCGCTTCCATGCCGGAATCGACCTGAAAACCCAGGGCACCATCGGCCATCCCGTGCACGCCATCGCCGACGGGTTCGTTTCCCGGTTGAAGGTGCAGCATCGGGGGGCGGGGAACTCGGTCTACCTCGACCACCCCGCGGCGGGCGTGCGCTCGCTCTATGCCCACCTTGACCGGTTCGCCGAGCCGATGGCGGCCTACATCGCCGCCAAGCAGGCCAAGACGGGTTCGCGATACGGGATCGACGACTCCTTTGGGCCCGACCGGTTCCCCGTCAAGAAAGGGCAGATCATCGGCTATTCCGGTGAGACCGGTCTGGGGCCGCCGCATCTGCATTTCGAACTGCGGCGGTTCAATGATCATCCCATCGCCCCCTCGATGGTGGGGTTGACCGCCCCGGACACCTCGCGGCCCGAGGCCTTTCAGGTGCATCTCGACCCCTTGTCGCCCGAAACCATCATCGATGGCGGCTTCCGGCCGGTGACGATCCCCCTCGCCAAGGCGGGCCCCGGGCGGTATATCTGGAAGCGACCGGTCCGGTTGGCCGGGCGCGCCGGCCTGCATGCCGGTTTCATCGACCATGGCGAAGGGGGAAGCCGGTTCGGGGTCGACCTGATCCGGCTCGAGGTCGATGGGAAGACGCTGTTCGAACGGCGTTTCCAGACCTTTTCCTACGACCACAACCCCCAGTGCCCCTATGTGTATGATCACCATCGGTCCGAGCGCCCGGGGACGGGCTTCGTCTACACCCTGTTCCGCTGGCCGCACGACACGACCCCGTTCGCCGGCGGCTACCCCCCCTGGGCAGGAGTGCTCGATCTGCCACCAGGGACGCATCAGATCCGCATCCTTGCCGCGGATTTCGCCGGCAACGAGGTGACGATCGAGGGAGCGGTGATCGGGGAGCGTGGCCTGGCTAGGGCCAACCCCTATCGGGGATCTCTGGCCTTGCGAAAAGTGTCCTATCATCCCATGGCGGTGATCGCGGAATGCACACGCCCTGCCGGGTTGCCCGCGGGGACCGATGCCGTGGCTGTCACCGACGATGTCGGACAGGAGCACCTGCTCCCAGCCATTGCCACCGAAGAGACCCTGACCGTGGCTTTCCCGATCGCCAAGTGGTGGGAAGGGGGAGGACGGGCGGGGGGCGTGCCGGTCCTGCCGCCCCACCGGTTCTTGGACGGACGGGGAGGCGAGGTCGAAGGCCCTGAGGGGTTCGTGGTCCGCTTCCCGCCGGGATCGCTCAACCTGCCCATTCTGGCCCGGGTCGAAGTGGTGCGGCCCGCTCAGCCGCCCGCGGGGAAGAAGGGCCCGGTTCTGCAGGAGGTCTCACCTGTCTGGCGGTTCAGCCCCGATCAGATCGTGACGGGGGCCCCCGCGCAGATCAATCTGCCGTTTCCCGCGGGGGTGCCGCTCCGGCAACTGGCGGTCTATCGGTGGCGGCATGGGCGTTCCTATGGGTGCCTGGGCGGCTCGCCCCGGGATCGCTTTCTGGCGGTCGAATCCCGGGTATTCCACCCCTTCCTGGTGGTTCGCGATCCGGTGCCACCGCGGGTGAAGTTCAAGGGAACCCGTACGGTGAGTGGCCTGGGGCCTTGCCTCGTGTTCGCCGTGGACGACGAGGGGGAGGGGATCGATTGGTATGCCGCCCGGGCCACGCTTGGCGACCGGCCCGCCGAGGTCGATTCCGATCCCGACAAGGATGAGCTGTACATCGTGCTTGGGGCAAAGCCAGCCGGCAAGGTCAGGGTCTCGCTCCAGGTCTTTGACCATGCCGGCAATGTGACAGCCTGGTCCGGGAACCACTGATCGGCCCGGCCCTGGAGGTCCCACCCCAGGGCATCGCCAGCCGCACCCTAGTCTGCCAGCAATGCTGGTAGGATCGCTTCCAGAGCGCCCTTTTCCGCACTTCGTTGACACCATCTTGAAGGGGATGGTAGGATGCGCGCGTTCTTTAGATACTGTATCCTGAGAGAGTACCATCTGAGGAGTCCCAGAATGAAACGTTCCGTGGTGGTCCTGTTGTTAATCCTCTGTTGTTTCCTGGCCCCTGGCTGGGCGGCTGAAGACTCGGGTGCCCGCTTTTCCGACCTGTCCGGGGAAGTCCAAGTCCGGGCGGGGGATGACGAGGAGGGGTGGAATTTCGCCAAGCTCGACATGCGGCTCAACGTCGACGACCACGTCAAGACCGGAGATCGGTCGAGTGCCATCCTGAGCTTCGCCGACATGACCACGTTCGTCATGAAACCGGAATCGGAGATCATCCTGTCGAGCCCCGCGGCCAAGGACAGCGTGGTTAGGCTTCTGGCCGGTAATCTCTGGGTCAACGTCAAGAAAATGGTCAAGGACGGCTCGATGGACATCGAAATGGGCCAGGCCGTCGCCGGCATCAAAGGGACCAACATCACCTGCCAGACAAATGAAAACGAAGATCGCATCAAGGTTCTGCGCGGTCTGGCCGAAGTCCTGATCCGCGAGACCCAGGAGCGGATTCAGGTCAACGAGGGCGAAGAACTGGTCGTGAAGAAAGGTGGTCAGACCCAGAAGGCAGAGATCGACATCGAGACCGAAAAGGAAAAATGGAAGGACGAGCTCAGCAATCTGGGGGCCAATATCCAGATGGATGAGATTCCCGACGTCATTCAAGGCATGTTGCAGTCCGAAGCCCAGGAATTTGCCTCGATCAACGAGAATTTCAAATCCCTCCTCGCCGCGGGAACCGTCGATCTCGCCGATGTCCTGGAGTTTCGCAAGACTGCCGAGCGGTTTATCGGGGTGCTAATGGAAGATCTGCTCATCCTCTCCTCCATCCGGACGAAACTCGACAAAGCCCTCGCAGGAGGCGGGCTGACCCCTGAGCAGACGGCCCAGATCGCCGGGTACCACAAAATGGTGGCCGACGCGCAAGCAAAGATCCAGGGTTACCAGAACGAAATTGCCAAGATGATGAAAACCCAGTTCAAACCCTCTGGCGGGACCGGTGACGCCGCCGAGCTGGAACAGATGCAGGGCGAGTTGGCTGGCCTTCTGGAACCGGTCGAGGACATTCTTCGCGAGGTCTCGGCCCGCCCCTCCGGCATCAGCCAGGACTGGTTCGTCGAAGCCCGCAACAAGTGTACGGAAGCGCTCAATGCGCTGGGCGATCTGCTCTTGCAGGTGCAGGATTACCTCGACGACCATCCCCAGGATACGGCCGCTCAGGCTCTGGTCAAGACGATCAACGCCAAACAGTCGCAGATTGCTGCTCTGCTGAAAGATCTGGCGGTCGTCGAGATCGACGGGGTGGTCCTGACTCAGATGCAGGACATCGACGACCTGATGTCCGATTCCATCCTGCTGTTGAACCAGCAGATCGACATGTACAACACCACCGTGGCTGGCGCGGATGCTGAGCGCCGGCTGAGCGCCTCGCTCTCCGTGCTGCGCGACTTCTCGAAAGCCCGGCGCCAGTTCCTCAACGCTCAGCGTCTCTATGACTCGGTCATGCGTTCCACCGCCGGGCAGAAATTCCGGACCGCCGAGCAGGATGAACTGGTGGCTCTCTACGACCGTATCCAGGATACCTACCACCAGGTCGGCATCGGGGCCGAGCTTCTGGAATCCAGACTGAACGACCTCGAAAGCCAGCTCGGCCAGTTCCTGAGCCGCTGAACCAGCCACCTCCGGGAGGATATGTCATGAACCACCGATTGCTGACCGTGCTCCTCGTGATCCTCGTGGCCGGGACCTGTATCCCCGCCGCTTTTGCCCTGGCCAATGCCAGCGCCCGGGCGCTCGACGCGTTCCGGCGCTACGAGCCCGATTTCCTGACCTCCCTGCGCAAGCTCGAGGAGATCCAGCGCAAGATCGACAACCAGGGATGGAAACCCGGGACCAAGGAGTGGCAGGCCCTCAAGGACGACGCCGACGATCTGTTCGACTACGTGCAAAAGCGGTATGACCTGATGGACGACCTGTTCAAGAGCGTGTCCGGCGACAATCCCGCCGACAAGGCCCAGTTGTTCGACGGGTTCAGCCGGCTCGACGATCTGTACCGCCATTTCCGGGACTTCTACCTCAACCGGTTCCGCGATGGTGGACCGGCCCCGGCTCCCAAGCCTGCCGTACCTGCCACCACGTCCGCCGAACCTGCCGGCAAGTCCGCCACCCCTGTCGCCACACCCACCCCCAAGGTAGCTGAACCTGCCGGCACGCCTGCCCAGACTCCGGCGAAACCGGTGGCCGCTCCCACGGCCGGCGTTCCCGCCGTGACTCCTTCCGCCCACGGGGAAGAGGGGCAGAAGGTCCGCCTGACTGGCACCCTCAAGGTCGACCTGCGCAACAAGAACGAGCAATATACGGCGCAGGATACCGCCCTTCCCAACAACTCCTACCAGGGCCGTCTCTCGCTCATGTACCAGATGGATGACAAGAACAAGCTCTCGCTCGAGGACAAATACCTGCAACGGCGCCGCAACGAGCTGGTCAAAGAGAACGTGCTGACCCTCGGCTGGGTCCACAGCCGCTCCCCCAAGACCATCTTTTCTTTCAAAGACCGGCTACATCACGTGTGGTATCCGCAGAATGCCCGGAAGGCCTATCGCGACAATCTCGCCGAGCTCTTCCTCGACCGCAAGGAAGGCCGCTACGAGCGCCTGTACAGTGTGGGGTTCCAAACCCGCACCTACCCTGACTACTCCCGGTCTGATTTCTCCCAGAAGAATCTTATGACTCAGACCACGTATTTCATCCAGAACGGGACGCTCTTTGGCGAGAGCACCTACAACTGGCGCGATTACAAGAACTCGCCCCAGCTCGACTACAAGAACGACAACACCTACGTCGAGTTCAACCGTTCCTACGAAGGGAACAAGAGCGAGATCAGCGTGTCCGATACCTACGACCATCGCATCTACGGCAACGAGGCGGTCAATCTCTTTCGCGCCAGCTACTGGGACAACTACTTCCGGTTCCGCTACGACCTGCCGGTCAGCAAGACCTGGCGCTGGACGTTCGAGGACGAGCACCAGCGGCGCAACTACTACAGCGACAACCCGCGCGGTTACGCCCAGTTGAAGATCAAGACCACCGGGCACATCACCATCGACAAGCAGACCCGTGGTCGCATCGGGCATCAGTACATCTACAACGACGAAAAGACCAAGGCTCGCAGCCACAAGAACCACATCTGGTCAGGGATGTGGGAAAAAAAGTTCAGCAACCAGTTCAAGCTCAAGATCGAAGACACCTTCCACCGCCGCTACACGCTGATCGGCGACGTCATGGATTTCGGGGAAAACGTGCTGTCGGCACGCGCCACCTGGAGGCTGCCCTCGAAGATCGAGACGGGCATCCGTGGCGAGTATCTGCTGCGCCGCTACACCGCCCTCTTCTACCGCGATTATCGATACCTGCTGGGAGGGGTCTTCACCAGCTACGCCAAGCCCAAAAAATATGACTGGTCGTTCGTTCAGGACTACCGCAACTTCTCCAACCGGAACGGCAATAACACCGCCACTGATTGGCGCAGTCAGTCCCAGCCGCTCACGGAGGGCAAATTCAATTATTTCCTGCGCCATGATCTGAAGATCAGGTTGTCCGCCTCGCGCGAGAAGACCTACTACAAGTCCTTCGACACCACCTCCCAGGAACTGCTCTGGGACTTTACCCGCCCCATCACCGTGACGGAATTCTATGGGGGCCTGGAATACGATTTCTGATAGCGGTAGGAACGAGCATATGAAATTTCGACTGGCAACCGTTTGTCTCTTTGCCCTCATCGCAGGGGTGGTTTTGTCTTCCGGCTGTTTCAGCGGCGGAGGCGGCGGCGCCGCCGGAACCCGGCAGCCGCCTCCCGACCTGCCCGCGTTGCAGCGCACGCTGGAAGGCTTCTTCGCGGCCATGTCCGCCCGCAACGACGGCAAAGCCGTCGATTATTTCTCGCAGCGCGCCCAGGTTTCGGGGGAGGCCTCGAACCGTCTGCAGCGCCTCTATGTGCGGGATTTCGGCGATGACATCTATAATCCGAACGATGATGCTTCTTACACGTTCACCCTGAATCCCGACGAGGTCTCCTGGGATGGCGGTCGGTACGTGGTGCCGGCCAAATACACCGGGGTGTCGGGAATCACCATGGTCATCACCTTCTATATGGTCTACGAGCAAGGGAGATACTTCATCGACGAGATCGGGTTCGACGACGGTGGGGCCAGCCTGTCGGTCAATGCGCCGCTGGCCGAATACTTCCCGCTCCGCTCTGGGGATAAGCTGTTGTATGCCCAGCAAAGCGGCGGGGAGCTGCTGACGTCGGCCGGGGCTTTGATGACCGTCGGCAATCCGACCTCGATCGATGGGCGGCAGGTCTACCCCATGACGCGGTCGTCGGTCAGTTATGCCAACATCGGTTCCATCTTCTCTGACCCCGGTATTCCCTACTCGCCCAATATGCCGATCGGATCGATGCGGTATGCGCGGGGCAATGTCATGGCCGACCTCTTCCCCGGAAACGAGACGAATCCTTCGGGTGGATCCTTCCGGTTCGCGCTGGTAGAAGGGAACGGCTTGTTCTACTACGGTCCCAACAGCTCGTTCAACGGCGGGCGCCCCTGGAAGATCATCGACGACCCCCTGGTCACAGGAAAAGAAACCGTGGCTACCGTGACCTTCCTCTATAGTGGGCAGACCATCACTGCGCTCAAAACCGCGAAAGTCGGCCAACTCGAAATCATGAATCCCTTGCCGCTCGCCCAGAATGGCAAAGCGGTGGTGGTGCCGGTCGAGGTTTCCACCACCTATCCTGACCCCAACAATGCCTACTCGCGGGCCACCGGTCTTGCCCAAGAGAAGCATGTCATGTATTTGCTCAAGAAGGTCGGCATCGCAGGAATCGACGACATTTGCGTTGTCAGCGGGGATGTCAGATTCAAACAGTTTCTGTACAAGGCGCTGGTGAATGGCACCACCCTGGCCAACGATCTCGAGGTGGTCGTTCCCGGTATGCTGCAAGCCGAAGCGTTCACCCCCTTCCGCTACCAATTCGAGGCGGAGGGAGGAATGCCCCCCTACACCTGGACCGGCACGGGATTTCCACCGGGGATGACCCTTTCGCGGGACGGTCTGCTGTCGGGATCGCCCGAAATTACCGGGTCATCGTTATTCGAAGTTGTGGTCAAGGATGCGCTTGGTGGGGTTGCCACGTATTCTGCCAGGATATCCGTGCTTGGTGATACTTACGGCATCAAGGACCCCGGCTATCTGACTGGCCTCATCAACCGACCCCTGGCCTACGAATATCGGGTGGTTGGTGGGCAGAGTCCCTTCACCTGGTCAATTCTGAGCGTTTCCGACGGCTCTTGGACGATCGCGGCCAGCACGACCGACCCGCGGGTCGGCGTCCTGCGCGGCTCCACGTCGCGCGCCGGTACCGTTATCGTCGAGGTCAAGGTGACCGACGGTCGCGGCGAAGTGGCGACCCGGAGCGATAGGATCAACATTCAGGAAACCCCGACTCACTACACGATTGTCGGCCAGCCTTCGATCATTCTGCCGGCCGCGATTCTCGGCGTGCCGTATTCTTATACCTTTACCACCGAGAACGGGCCCGATCCTGCCATGTGGAGTGTCATCGCCGGCTCTCTGCCGGAGGGGTTGTATTTGCAATCCGTGGCCTCCTGCGGGGTGATCTCGGGGACCCCCACCCAGCTCCAGAACTGGTCGTTCGACATCTCGGTGAGCGACAGCATCGGGTATGGTGCGGCCTCGTGCAGTATCCAGGTTCTCGATCGCCTGGGCTATCTGGCTACCCAGACGGACGCGAGGACGGTTGTGGTGACGTTCGAACGTGATCCCAATTCAGCCCAAGCGGCGGACCCTTCTCGGTATCTGTTGGTAGATGAGACGGTGAACCGCGAGGACACATCCTTGATCGATCGGGCTCTGATTCCAGCTCAATCGGTGGTATTCAATTCCTCCACCAAACAAGCGAGGGTGACTTTTGCCGACGGTGCGATCAATCCCTTGCGGGCCACGCAAAAGGTTCTCGTTTCTAACGTTCGGGATGTCGACGAAACCCACCTCGCCTCAGGCCCCGAGGTCATCCTCGGTGGGCGGTTGGTCTTCCGCGATTACCTGCCCTGGTCTTCCATTACCCCAAAGGGGGTGCCCAAGAAGGTGTACCTGCCTCACCCGAATGATTCGCGCCTCTTCCTTCTGTTCGATGATCTGGTTCAGGAGCGGAGCATCAGTATCTCGGCCGAATCGAAGATGGCGATCTATACAGGGCCAACTTGGTTCGGAACGTTGGATACCAACGCGTTCACTTTTTACGACCTGGGGATAAAATATGATCAATCGGGTCAGCTCATGGAATTGCAGGGGGTGACGGTCGGAGCGCCGCCGTTTAGTGGATTGTACTATCATCGTCAAACAACGTCGAACGGGCCTCTTGCCAGCTTCCCCCTGGGAATCGATACCTGGGGGCCAACTCCTCTGACCGTGATCACCGCCAGCTTTCCGACCTATGGCTTGACGCGCGACTTCATGGCCATGGGTACGCAGGTCCGCCTCTACGGCCCTGGAGTGACCTCACCTGACCCAGCTTTGCTGGACTCGATAAGTTTCTACGGGCGAGCCATGGCCGTCGATAGTGGCCGAACCCCTATGGGTTCAGCCGTGGTATTTTGGATCATCACGGATGATCGTAAGTTTCAAGCCTTCCTCCTGGAAGAGGGCAACCCACCCAATTACGATAAACTGAACTATGGGCCATGGCATCTCCTTTTGTCTGGCCCCGTGGGGATAGATTCGACGAGATATGGGCTCGATTGGCTTGAAGATTCCAATGAATTCCTCATTGCCGACTCCGACCGGAACAGAATCGGACGATATGCCCAGCCAATGAGCAACGATACGGTGATATTTAACCAGCCTCTGGTTCCCAGGTGGGAGATCGGGCATAACGATGTCGACAATGATTATCTCGGGAGCGTGAACGAGCCTTTCTTTATCAAGCGGTATCAGGGGAATGAAATCGTGGTGGCAGATCGCGGCGGGATCTCTCTGTTCGAAGAAATGCCCTGACGGTGATCTCATGATCTTTAACCCCCGCTTCGGCGGGGTTTTTTCTTGGCCGAAATGCGCTGTCGCCCCCGGTCGTGGGACCAGGGGCGGCGTCGACAGAGAGGGAAGTCGTGGGGCGGCTCGGGGGCCCCGTGTGGTCAGTGCACGTTATCCGAGCAGGGCCCAGAGGGGAAGGAGACCTCGGTCAGGATCTCGTGGATGATCTGGAGGGCGCCGGGGGTCACCTTCTTCGCGGTGGCTTTCTCGAAATGGGCGACGAACTGGTCGAGGTTGGTCAGGATATAATAGGCTTCATCTTTGCTCAGTTTCATGGTGCCTCCTCCCGAAATGTTGGAGCATCGGAAACTCCCTGAAACAGGTATCGGCATTCGGGGCAGGAAAATTGAGGGGCAAACCGAAGTGTGGTAAGATGGGCCAAAACCGCCATGTCAGAACCAAGAATCCTGTTGGGATACGTCGAACAGGCCGTGGCCGGGGGAGTCGACCCCCTGGTGCCGGCCGTCTCGGTCAGCCGCAACGGCAGCCTCGCCAAGTGGCGTGACAAGATCCAGTTGCTCGACCTGCGGGTCAACGACCCGGGGTTGGCCCGCTACCGGCCTGCGTTCGAAGAGACTCTCGAGAAAGCCCGCACGCTCGGTCTAGAAACGATCCTGACCCTGCCGGAATATGTTCCCGAGTTTCTCGAACCGCCCCCGCCCAAGGCCGAGGAACCCAAGCCCGCCAAGGAGGTCCGCCCCGCCAAAGAGTCGAAGGAGGCCCGCGAAGCCCGGCACGCCCGGGAACGCGAGGCGGCCATCGAAGCCCGGAAGCTCCGCCCCTATGGCAAGCCCATTCCGGTCGTGCCGGTGGCCTGGTTCAAGCCCTGCTACCTGGCGGTGCCCCGCACCCTGCCCGAGCCCGACACCTTCCAGACCCTGAGCGTCGATGACTGTGCCCCGATCATCGAACTGGCCGGCACATTCGGCTTGCGGCACGTGGTGGTGCCGGTGTCCGAGCCCGGGTTGTTTCTCGACCCGGCCGCCTCCGATGAGCTGCGCACCAAGTTGAAAGACCTCGCCCCCCTGGCCAGGGCCGCCAACGTGCGCCTGCACCTGCGCACGGGTGGTCTTCGCCTCGATTTTTTCAAACGCCTGCATCGTGAGATCGGGTGCGGCTTGGCCTTCAACGTGGGCACGGCCGACCTCGAGCGGCTGAACCTCACCGAGACCTACGCGGCCTATCGCGACCACATCGAAATTCTCTACCTCCACCAGGTGCTCCCTGGCATCGACAAATGGAAGGGCTGGCGTGAGGCGATGGCGGCAAGCATCAAAAAATACCGGGCGGCCCTCGCCGACTACAAGGCCGCCGGGCCTGCCGCCGCCGATGTGCGTGGGAAGGGCACGCCTCTCGGCACCTTGCTGCGTACCTGGCACGAGTACACCGATGCCTGCAAGAACCCCAACGCCCACCTCGGGTTGTTCCAGAACGGCGAGATCAATTTGCGGCCCATCCTGCGCTGCATCAAGGAAGACCTCGACGCCGGCCACGAACGCCTGATCGTCCTGGAAACCGTCCCCAACATGAAGAATGCCGAGGTTCTCGAACGCCACCTGGTTCCCGAGGCCTTTACCGGCTCTCTCTGAATAGGAGCCCGCGCATGTCCACGCGAACCACGCCTCTGGCGCCCGCCAGCCCCCCCAGGAAGCCCCGGCGGCAAAGCCGCTGGGCCGGCGTGGTCGGGATCTCTCCCCGACCTCAGAAACCCCCGCTTCGGAGCGGCGCTTGCCCGCGACATTCTGCGATTGCCTCGCGGATGACCGGGGCATCCTTTCCGGGGAAGATTCTCGCCCTGGGGTTCTTGGTAGGGCTGGTTCTCAACCCTGCCTGGGGGGCTGCTCCCCGGCCGCAACAGCTGCCGACTATCAAGGCCCCCTACGAATTCAAAACCCTGCTGACCAGGGCGGAAGAGCTGTTCAAGGAAAACAATTTCCGCGAGGCGTTGATCTTCTACTATGAGGCGCTCGGCTCGACCACGACAGACTCCGTGCGCAGCCGGGTCCATTTCCGAATCGGCGAGTGCCTCGAGGGCATTCGCCGGTTCGATTTTGCCGAGTATCACTACAAACAGGCCCTGTTGGGCGAACTTCCCGACACCCTGGCCAGCCGGGTGGCGCTCAAGCTGAAACATCTGCCCAAGCTGGCCCAGCACGAGGAGGCGACCCGTCTGTTCAAACGGGCCATGGCGGCCTACAAGCGCCGGGACATCCGCGGCTCGCTCGACGATTACCTGCGCAGTCTGCAACTCGAGCCCTCGCTCATGGGGCAAGACGATTCCGGCCTGATCGATGACGCGATCCAGTATTTGACCTACCTGACCGAAGACAAATCCAAGGAGCCCGGGCGCCTGCTCAAACTGGCCACCTTCCAGGAGTTGCGCGGCGATACCGAAAAGGCCATCGAAACCCTCAAGCAGATCATGATCATCTACCCCAATTCCGAGGAGTCGGGGGAAGCCGAAGAGAAGCTGGCTTTTTACACCCAGAAGCGCACGTCCTACGTGGAATTCCGGCGCCCGCGCGACGGGCTCGCCGATCTCCAGCCGCGTGACGATGCCCCGCTCCACGAAGCCGCCCTGGAATTCCGCGATCCCGGCGTGCAGTCGAAAGAGCTGGGGGAGTTCGCCTACACCTTCCGGGCGTTCAACGAGCAGCCCAACGTGCCCGATCACCGGTTCGAGCAGTTCACCATGGTGCTCGGGAAAGGTGCCAACCAGAAGGAATACCAATACCGCGCCGACGAGGGCATCCCCGATCGCAAAGTGACCTACGAGGACGGGGCTTTGGTATACAAGGTCGAGTTCCAGACCGTCAACGTGACGACCGCTTACATCCAGGACATCTACGGCGAAGGGGTCCGCTCGGTGCCCCTATTCGCGGGCATCCAGGTCAAGCTCATGATCACCCGCCGGTAGCGGGGCACCCCCGCGAAACGCGCGCCATCGAGAGCGCTTCGCAGGGTCCACCCTCTGCCAGGGGATACGACACGGAAGGAGGCGCCCATGTTCTTCCAGGCCCTGGGATACTGCTTCGGATTCTTCATGGCCGTGCACTATTACCTGCTGCTGATCTTCCTGCCGGCCTTGATCGACCGGTTTCTCGGCGATTCCTGAGCAGTCCTGCGGGTTGACCCCTGGGCTTCACCTGCGCTACTATAAAGCAGTTTCCCTCGAGGACCCTGGTATGGTTCTTGCTGCGATCCAGAGCATTTTGTGTTGAGGAGGCCCGAATGGCTACCGTCGGAACGGGAAAAGAACTCCGGAAGCTGACCAAATCCGAGTTGGCCGAGCTTGCCAAGGGTTTGCAGATCAAGGTCCGGTCCAAGGTGACCAAGGCCGAACTCATCGCCCAGATCGAGGCCGCCCAGCGCACAGGGCAATCCCCCGTGGCCACGGCCCCGACTTCCACCCTGGCTCCTCTAACCCGGGGAAAGCCCCAGAAGAAGGGGCCCCGAGAAGAACCCGCCGCGCAGACCGGGCCCCGCCAGGCCCCTCTGCCCACCGGCGAGGTGATGGAAGCGGCCGGCCGGCCGTTCCAACCGATCAAAGCCCCCGAGCATTCGTCGGGCGAGGTCGACCGCCTGACCGGCGAACTGCCGCTCGGCTACGGTGACACCCGGATCGTCCTGCAGGTGCGTGACCCGCAGTGGGCCCACGCCTACTGGGAGATCAACGAGCAGACCAAGGCCGAGCTGCGCCACACCCTCGGCGACGAGGGCTACGCCCGCAGTTCGTTCATTCTGCGCGTCTACGACGTCACCGATATCGAGTTCACCGGCGACAATGCCCATAGTTTCTCCGACATCCACGTTTTCGAGGGCGCCAACAACTGGTATATCCATCTGGGCCGCCCGGACCGGGCCTTCCTGCTCGATCTGGGGCTCATCTCGCCGCATGGGCAGTTCATCCTGATCGCGCGCAGCAACGTGGTGCGAACGCCCCGCGACACGTATTCCGACGTCGTCGACGAGCAGTGGATGGTGGTCGACGAGGCGTTCCGCGAGATCTATCGCGCCTCGGGCGGGTTCAACGTCGGGGCCAGTTCGGGTGAGATCCGGCAGGCCATGTCGCAGCGCCTGCTGCATGAGCTCAGCTCGGGGGCGGTCAGTTCCCTCAGCTCGCCGGTGCGCAAGGCCGCCCCGTCGGCCGGGAAGGACTTCTGGCTGGTGGTCAACACCGAGTTGATCGTCTACGGAGCCACCGAGCCCGATGCTCGATTGACCGTCCAGGGCAAGAACGTGAAACTGCGCCCCGATGGCACCTTCTCGCTGCGCTTCGCCCTGCCCGACGGCGACCAGCACATTCCCGTCCACGCGGTCAACAACGACGGCGACATGGAGCGGACGATCACCCACGTCGTTCAGAAGAGCACCCGCTGATACCGCGGTGGGTGACGCCAACCGCCTCCGGCTGCGAGAGTTCGCCGCGGCTGGAAGGCGGCAGGTGGGGCCTCACCCATTTCTCTTGGCCTGCCGCATGGGGTGGCACTCCCCGCCGGGCCGGGCCACTCGCTGACCTGCCCCCAGGTCGTCGCACCATGACGTTCGAGGTCATAACATGAAAAAAGGGTTCCTGAGTCTGGTTCTGCACGCCCATCTGCCATACGTCCGCCATCCCGAGCATGCCGACATGATGGAGGAACGCTGGCTGTACGAAGCGATCACCGAAACCTACATCCCGCTGATCGAGGCGTTCGATGGCATGATCAACGACCGGGTCGACTTCCGCCTCACCATGTCGCTGACCCCGCCGCTGATCGGCATGCTGACCGATCCGCTCCTGCAGGAACGCTACGGGAAGCATCTCGACCTGCTGATCGAGCTGGCCGAGAAAGAGGTCGACCGCACCCGCTGGATGCCCGAATTCCACGGGACCGCCCTGATGTACCGCGACAAACTCCATCGCATCCGCGACATCTTCAACCGGCAGTATGGGCGCAACCTGGTCGGAGCCTTCCGCAAGTTCCAGGATCTCGGCAACCTCGAAATCATCACCTGCTGTGCGACCCACGGCTACCTGCCGTTGATGGAACTGTACCGCCCCGCCGTCCGCGCCCAGATCGAACAGGCCGTCCGCGATTACGAGAAGCACCTGGGGCGGCGGCCCCGGGGCATCTGGTTGGCGGAATGCGCCTTCAACCCCGGCGACGACAAGGTGCTGGCCGAACACGGCATCCGGTTCTTCTTCACCGATGCCCACGGGGTGCTGCACGCCCACCCGCGACCCCGCTACGGCGTGTTCGCGCCGATCTACACGCCGTCCGGAGTGGCGGCCTTCGCCCGCGACCTCGAGAGCAGCAAACAGGTCTGGTCGGCCGAGGAAGGGTACCCCGGCGACTTCGATTACCGCGAGTTCTACCGCGACGTGGGGTATGACCTCGAACTCGACTACATCCGGCCCTACATCCACGAGTCGGGCATCCGGCTCAACACCGGCATCAAGTACTACCGGATCACGACGCGCGAGAGCAACCACAAGGAGCCCTACAACCACCAGGTGGCGTTGGCCAAAGCCGCCACCCACGCCGGCCATTTCATGTGGTGCCGCGAGAAGCAGGTCGAGTATCTCGGCGGACTGATGGGCGACCGGCCGCCGATCATCGTCTCCCCCTACGATGCCGAGTTGTTCGGGCACTGGTGGTATGAGGGGCCCGATTTCATCAATTTCCTGTTGCGCAAGGTGGTGTGCGACAGCCCGACGCTCCAGTTGATCACGCCGTCCGAGTATCTGGGGCGGTTCCCCAAGAACCAGGTGGCGATGCCGTCGATGTCGTCGTGGGGCCACAAGGGCTACCACGAGGTCTGGCTCGAGGGCAGCAACGACTGGATCTACCGCCACCTGCACAAGGCCGCCGAGCGGATGATCGGGCTGGCCGACCGCTACCCCGATGCCGACGGCCTGCGTCGGCGCGCCCTCAACCAGGCGGCGCGCGAGCTGATGCTGATGCAGGCTTCCGACTGGGCGTTCATCATGAAGACTGGCACCACCGTGCCGTATGCGGTGAAGCGCACGAAAGACCACTGCGTGCGCTTCACCCGGCTGTATCACGACATCCTGCGCGACCGCATCGACGAGGCGTGGTTGAGCGAAGTGGAGTGGCGTGATAACATCTTCCCCGACATCGATTATCGAATCTACCGCACCCATCGTTGAGGGGGTAGGGGAGTGACCGTCCATGGGCCTGTCCCGGTTGACCGCCCGTATCAAGTCCGCGATTTTTCCTGGGCTGTCGACAGGGAAGGGGAAGACCGGCGCCCGGAGTCGTGACGGGCTGTTTTTCGCCGCCATCGTGGCCACGGTGGTGGTGCTTCTCTACGCTTTCCAGGTTTTCGTCGATATCGACGACTATTTCAATGCCCTGATCATGCAGTATTGCTTTCTCACCTCGGAAGGCCGCCGTCCTTCTCCTGACCTGCTGATGGTGAAAAAGGACGAACGGACGTCACGGTTGATCGGACGGAACCCGGAGCGTGGCGAGTTCGCGTCGATCTTTCGTTTTTTGGGCCGGAGCCAGACCAAAAATTTCCCTTCCAAGGGCAGCGAGCGGCGGATTACCTTCCTGGATTTTCGCCTAGGGTGGGTGGAATACTCCGCCCGGGGCCCGGTCGGTTCCACCTTCCAGGAATGGGATTGGCATCTTCGTACGGGCGGGGCCAAGCGGGAAAAGTCCAAAGAGGAAGGGGCGCCTCAATTCTTCCCCTTCCAGTTCAAAGAAGACCTGATCATGCCACGGGTCGGGGGATTCTGGCAGGCGATGGACGGCCCCTCCGGGCTGGATACCGGGCGGGCATGGCGGGCTCATGCCGATGGGCGGCTCGCTGACGATCCCGAGGCCGGGCGCCGGTATGGGGTGGGGTGGCAGGATTTCCTGCTGGACCTCACCATGGCCAGTCTCGACCTCGACGTCCGGGTGTTTCCCAAGGGCGCCCCCGTTTTGCTGCAGATTTCCCTGACCGGGATCAGGAAAGCCCGAACCACCTACACCATTCCTCCAGCCAGGGTGATTGCCTTCGACTTCGTCCTGGACGGAGAGAAGAACCCTTTGGATGATGCGCTGCTGGTGGAAGCCATCCGGACCTCGAGTGCCCCCGTCATTCTGGGGGCTGCCATCCGCCAGGAAGAGGTGAGCTTCCAGATCGACCAGGGGCTGCGGGAGGGTTCGGGAGTCCGCATGGTGGCTTCCCAGGTGGTGGAGTTGCGGCCGAACTACCCGGCCGACAAGTTCCTGTCCGGGCCTGTCCGGCTGGGGTTCATCAACGTGGCGGTCGGAAACAAAGGATTCGTTTCCCAACTCCCCGTGTTCCTCACCCTCCCAGATGGAACCCTCGCTCCGGCCATGAGCGTGATTACCGCAGCCATCGCCCTCGACCGGACCTACAATCTAACCGGATCGGATTCCTATGAAGCCGCCTTGTATGAGGAACTCCGACGGATCAACCCCCTGAAAAAGGCCGGAGCATACAAGGGCGGATTCACGATGCGGGATATCCACATCCCGACCAACGAACGGGGCCTGATGAATGTCAATTTCTTCGGCAACACCCGGACCCCGCCGCGAGCCCCCTTCCTTCCGGGTGCCGATTTCTTCGAGTGTTTCGACGAGGCGACCCTGGCCAGCACGGTCGAGCGCATGCCCAGCAGCCGGGAAGCCCTTTCCCCGGAGAAGGCCCACTTCAAGACCGCCGCCTACGGGCAGAACTATGGCAACAAGATCTGCATGGTCGGGCCGTTCGAACTGAGCGATTTCGACTACTTCCCGACCCCCTTCACCATGCGCTCCCCGTGGTGGAAACAGGACCCGATGATGATGGGGGTGGAAATCCATGCCAACGCGGTGCATACCATCCTGAGCCGATCCTTCATCCGGTATCCCAACCAGCAGCTGATCCTTTTGCTTCTGGTGATCGGGACCCTGGGGCTGGGCATCCTCCTCGATCTCATCACCCCGGTCCTGGGGGCGTTCGTGACCGTTGGCATGCTGGGGGCGATGACTTGGGGGGCCATCCTCTCCTTCAAGGGGGGGCAGTATTTCAACCTCAGCCCGTTCATGGTGGCTTTCCCACTCACCTGGGGTCTAACCAATCTATCCCACTATATCCAACAGCGAGAGAAGGCCCGCGGCACCAAGGAGATGTTCGGGCGGTTCGTGTCTCCCGACGTCGTCGACTATCTGACCAGCAACCCGGACGAAGTGAAGCCGGGTGGGCAAAAGGTCGAGTTGACCATCTTCTTCTCCGACCTGGCCGGGTTCACCACCATTTCCGAAAGTCTGTCGCCCGAGGGCCTGGTCGTGATGATGAACGAGTATCTCGGCACCATGACCGAACTGCTGTTCAAGCACGGTGGAACCCTCGACAAATACATCGGCGACGCGGTCATGGCCTACTGGAACTTCCCCAAAAAGCAGGATGACCACACGGTGCGGGCCCTGCTCTACACCCTCGAGATGCACGAGAAGCTGAAGGAGCTGCAAGCCGACTGGGCCCGGCGTGGTCTGCCACGGGCCTACGCCCGGGCCGGCATCAATACCGCCCATGTCGTCGTCGGGTGCATCGGGTCGAAGACCCAGATGAACTTCACCTGTCTGGGCGACGGGGTCAATCTGGCGTCACGCCTGGAAGGCGCCAACAAGGAATACGGCACCTTGTACATGTGCAGCGATACCACCTATCAGAAGGCTAAACACCGCATTCAGTGCCGGTTCCTCGATTTCCTGGCGGTCAAGGGGAAGAAGGAGCCGGTCAAGGTGCACGAGATCGTGTGCGAGATCGGTCATGAGCCCCCCTGGTTCATCGAGATCGGCCAGAAATACGAGGAGGCCATCCAGTTGCACCTTGACCGCCAATGGGACGACGCCATCGCCCTCTTAGAGGAAATCCTGATGCGCTATCCCGACGACGGTCCGTCGAAGACCTATCTCAAACGCTGCAACGAGTACAAAGAAACTCCGCCGCCCGAGAACTGGGACGGCAGTTACCATCTGACCCACAAGTGACCGGCGATGGCCGGATGACAACATCGAAAAAGTTGTACCACTTATGAATCCACCTGCCCCCCCCCCCACCGGACGCCCTCATCCATCCGAACTGTCACCCGGCTCCGGGGCTCTTGTCTCCGTCGAGCCTTTCGATCCGCAGCCCCTGCTGGACACGGCCGTGCTCATCGAGACCACCGCCCAGTTGGAGCGGTTCCTCGCGGAGATCGCCGACACCGACGTGCTCGGGGTCGATACCGAATCGGCCGGCTTCTACCGCTACAAGGCCACCGTCAACCTGATCCAGGTCAGCACCCGTCGCCGGGCGGCCATCATCGATCCCCAGGCGGTCGATGATCTGTCCCCGCTGCGGGAGTTCCCGCGGCGTTGCCCCTGCCAGTGGATCTTCCACGGCGCGGGGTACGACGCCGGCGCCCTGTTCAAGTATCTCGGGCTGGAGATCCCGCGCCTGTTCGACACGCGTGTGGCCGCTGAGCTGGCTGGCCTGCCCGAACTGGGGCTCGGCTCGCTGGCCGAGCGGTATCTGGGCCTGACCCTCGACAAGAAGCTACAGCGCTGTGACTGGTCGCGTCGGCCCCTGACCGAGGGCATGAAGAAATACGGGCTGCTCGATGCCATCTGCCTGGTTCCTCTACGGGATTCCCTTCTCGCCGAGGTGACCCGCCTGGATCGATTGGCCTGGGTGGAGGAGGAATGCGCCATCCTGGCGGCGGAGGCGCGTCACGGGACGGCCGCGCCCACCGAAGATCCCTTTGCCTTCGTCATCAAGGGCGCCGCCCGCCTGGCCCCCCGCCA
Source organism: Candidatus Ozemibacteraceae bacterium (assembly GCA_937998695.1). Lineage (GTDB taxonomy): Bacteria > Muiribacteriota > Ozemobacteria > Ozemobacterales > Ozemobacteraceae > Ozemobacter. The sequence continues at coordinate 13,524 of CALLCO010000086.1, read as the reverse complement.
ACTGGCGGTGCTGAAGGAGGTCTGGGAGTTACGCGACCGCATCGCCCGATCGATGGATCGCGCCCCCTTCATGGTGGTGGCCAACCAGGCCCTCCTCGAAATCGCCCGCCAGATGCCGCGTTCCCTCGCCGGCCTGTCGGCGGTCTCGCACATGTCCGGCGAGTTTTTGCGCCGGCACGGCAAAGAACTCCAGGCGGCCATCAAGCGGGGCTGTGAAGCCGAACCCATCCGGCTGCCTGCCCCGGAGGCCGGCCGCCATCGGGAGCCGCCCCCCACCAACTGGGAAGCCGAAACCACCCACGCCCTGCGGGAAATCCGTAATCAGACGGCGCAGCGCCTGGGAGTGGCGCCTTGCCTGTTGGCTTCGGCGCACGCCCTGTTCGAGACCGCCCGTCGCCAACCCTCATCAATCGAGGATCTGCGGGCCCTGGGCGAATTTCGGACCTGGCAGCTCGACCTGCTGGGCGAGGCCTTCCTCGACCTGCTGAAGCGGCGCGGTCCGCCACCGGCCTCTTCCGGCCGGGCCCGCCGCCGCCGCCGCCGGTCGGGATGACCTCGCGAGGGGGCATGATCGCCGCGGGCCGCTGGCCCCGCGCCCTGCTGGTCGGGGCCTGGCTGGCGACCGTCCTGGTCATCGGGGTGGCGGCTGGTTCCTGGTGGCAGGAGTGGCAGGCGACCGGGGCCACGCTGGGCTTCCCCCTCGACGATGCCTGGATCCACATGGCCTTCGGGCGCAACCTCGCCTGGGGCCTGGGGTTTGCCGCCCAACCCGGGGAGCCCTCGACGGCCTCGACCAGCTTGTTGTGGTCGCTGTGGGTCGGCCTCTTGCACGCGATATTCGGGGGATGGGGTCTGGCTCCGGTGATCTGGGCGGTCAAGGGGGCGGGCCTGGCGTTCGCCCTGTTGGCCATCTGGGGGGCCGTCGGGCTTCTGGCCGACGAACTGTCGGCTCGATCTGCGGGAAGTGACCTTGCCCGGGAGGGCGACCTGGGGGCGGTGCCGGCTTCCCCCGCGACCCTGGCCCGGCCCCATGGTAGCGGCCTTCTTGGTGGCCCCGAGCCGGAAGGGTCTCCCCCCCCACCGACCGCCCTGTCATCGGATGCTCTCGCCACGCAGGAGGGAAGCGAATCGGGCAGGGGGTCGGGAAGCGGCGACGGCGTCGACGGTTGGGTCCTGGGGATGCTCCCGGTCCTGTTGGTCGTGGTCTATCCTTTGGGGTGGGCCGCCCTGTCCGGCATGGAGGTGGCCGCCACGATGGCGGTCTGTACCTGGGCCTGGCGGTGGCAGCGGCGGGGGGCTCGGGAAGCGCATGCCGGGTGGGCGCGGCGGGGGGCGGTGGTGTTGTGGGCGGTGGCCTCCCTGCTGCGGCCCGAGAATCTGTTGCTCCTCGTGGGCATGACCGTGGCGGCCGCCCGCCGCGAGCCGGGCGGGTTCGGGGTCGCCCTGGTGCGCCTGGGAAGCTGGGCCGTCCCATTGATCGGCGGTCAAGCCCTTTTCTACTGGGCCCTTGCCGGGAACCCGTTTCCCAGCACTCTGGCCGCCAAGATGACCGGCCGGGCCCTGCCTCTGGCCTGGGAGGCGGGAGGTTGGGCGGCCGTCGCCGGCTCCGCCTTGCGCTCCCCGCTCCACGATTTGTCGGAACTGCTGGGGTTCCTGTGCCTGGAGTGCCCGGTATTTCTGATCCTCTGGGGAAGCTGGCCTTTCCTGGGCGGAAATGGGAAGACGGCCTCCTCCGGTCGTGAGGAAGCGGGGGGGGCGTTGGGCCGGGGGCTGGATACCTGGCTGGCCTGGGCCGCCTTGCCGGTGGTTGTCGTGGTGGTGGGGTGGGTGGCGGGCCCGGAATTCCAGACCTTGTTCCACGGCCGCTACCTCGCGCATTCCTTGTGGCTGAGCGCCGTGACGGCGGCCGTGGGGATGGCCGTCGCCGTTGCCCGGGGCCGCCTGCCGCGGCTCCTGGTCATCGGTCTGGTGGCCGGAACCGCCTTTGGCATGTGGCGGCAGAGCGAAGTGGCGGTCGAATACGGTCAGGAGGTCGATACCATCAATCGCCTGCAGGTTGGATGGGCCCAGTGGTTCCGGGAGCACCGTCCGCCTGGGGAGCGGCTGGCCCTCCACGATGTGGGGGCCATGGCGTATTTTGGCCGGCAGCGCCTGATCGACCTGGAAGGTTTGATCACGCCGCGGTCGATGCCGTGGCGGCGGCGGGGCCAGGTTGACCGCTTTCTCGAGCAGGAACGGCCAGACTTTCTGTTGATTTTTCCCTACTGGTACCCCGAGGTGCTCGCCCGTCTGGATGTCTTCCGGCCGCTCCTCAAGCGCTCGGTGGCAGTCAACCGGACGGGGGGCGGGGAGGAACTGGTGCTGTTCTCCATGCCATGGAGCCCGTCGCCTCCGGCTGGAGGGTGGCCAGGCGGTCAGCCGGGAGTCCGCTTTCCCACGGACGTCCCCGATCCCCGCTATTGACCGCCGATGTCCGCCACTGCTTGTCTTTCCTCGGGGGCCGCCCCAGGTCCACGGGGGGGCTTAGGAGGCGAACAGACCCAAGGGTGGAAGAGGGCATTCCAGAAGGGAAAATGCCCCGTGTGCCTGAGCCACCTCCTCGAATGGCGTCCCCCTCTTTTTGCCGGGTTCCCGGAACACTTGGGAGGATTGCCCTGACGCGCCCACCGGGCGAGCCTCCCACCCCAATGGAAGGGCTGGGTTACAAAAAAAAGCGAGGGTACGTTGCTGCCCCCCAACCTCTCCAGGTATAATAGTTTTATTCGATCCCAACTTATATTTTCAGGAGGAATGAAGTGAGGCGTTGGACTTTCCTTTGTACGGTGCTCGCGGTTTTGTGTTGTGCCGCCGGTTCGTGGGCGGCCACGGGGATCACGGTCAAAGCCACCAAGGGTTTTGACACGACTCTCCAGATCAAGGTGGAGGATGTCGCCTTCGCCAAGACCGAGGTGGCGGGCCGCCCCGTCGTCTCGATCAACGTTCCCAACACCAGCCCGTCCTACGACAAGAATGCCCCCGAACTGCCCCGCCTGACCGCTCTGGTCATGGTCGATCCGCGCCGTGACCCGATCTTCAAGGTCGTCAAGGGTCAGGCCCAGGTCATCGACCTTCCTGCCACCGTCATTCCCAGCCGCGGGAACTTCACCCGTGACATCGACCCGGCCAACGTTCCCTACGTGTTCGGCGATGTCTACGCCCAAGACAAATGGTATCCCGCTGACAACGACCTCGTGCAGATGGGTTCGCCCTTCATCTTCCGCGATGTCCGTGGCGTCAACCTGACCATCACACCGGTCCAGTACAACCCGGTCAAGAACCAGCTGCGCGTCTACCGCAACCTGAGCGTGGCCATCAGCGGCACCACCACCTCCACCAATCCGTTGTCCTTCAAGGGCATCTCCCGCACCTTCGAGCCCCTGTACGCCCGGGCCTTCATCAACTTCAAGCAGACCGCCGGCCGCCTCCCCCGCCTGGAAGAATTCGGCCGCCTGCTGATCATCTGCCACGACGGGTTCGTCGATGCCATCCAGCCCTTCATCACCTGGAAGCAGAAGTGCGGCATCGAGGTCACCCTCGCCAAGATGAGCGAAGTCGGCAGGACCGCCGACGAGGTCAAGGCCTTCATCCAGAAGGAATTCGACCGCGCCAAGCTGACCAACATCATGCTGGTCGGCGATGCCGAGCAGATCCCGACCCTCAAGGGCGTCAAAGAACGCGCCGATTCCGACCCCTGCTACACCAAGCTGGCCGGCAACGACCACGTTCCCGATGCGATCATCAGCCGCCTTTCGGCCAACACCCCCGAGGAAGTGGCCTACCAGGTCGCCAAGTTCATCAACTACGAAGCCTACCCCATCACCAACGACACCGCCTGGTATACCGATGGCATGGGCATCGCCTCCAACGAAGGCAGCCCCAAAGACTGGGAATACATGGACAAGAACCGCACCGGGCTCATGGCCGCGATGTTCAAGAACATCGACAAGGTCTATGATCCCACCGCCACCAAGGCCATGATCACCGACGGCGTCAACGCCGGCCGCAGCCTGATCAACTACCTCGGCCACGGGTCCGGCACCAGCTGGGGCACCACCGCCTACAACAACAACGACATCAAGGCCAACCTCAAGAACGGCTGGAAGATGCCCATCATCTGGGACGTCGCCTGCGTCAACGGCAAGTTCGTCAACTTCACCGGATTCGGCGAAACCTGGATGCGTGCCGGCTCCATCGAGAAGCCTGCGGGCGCCGTCAGCTATGCCGGTTCCACCACCAACATGGAATGGGTTCCGCCGATCTGGGTCCAGGTCGAGTTCAACCAGAACTACATCGCCAACAAGGTTTACAAGACCACCGGCGGCATCTTCGCCAATGGCATCATGAAAGGCCTCGAACTCTATACCGCCGAGCCCACCAAGTCCGGCGTCATGATGCTCGAGCAGTGGCATCTCTTCGGCGATAGCACCCTCAACGTCCGCTTCGCTCCTCCGGTCGCTATCAAGGTTGAAGCGACCGGCACCAAGGCCGACGACAAGTCCACCGTCAAGGTCGTCGTGCGTGACGCCGAAGGCAAGTCCATGCCCGACGCTCGCGTCGTGACCTACACCGAGGGTGTCAAGAATGTCGACGTCCGGCTCACCGACCAGAACGGTGAAGCCACCCTCAGCTTGCCCAAGGAGGCGACCGAGGGCTACGTGACCGTCACCGGCACCGACCTCGTCCCGGTGATCGATCAGAAGGTCACCTTCTAAGACCGTCCAGGTCCGAACGAACGGGCCGGGGGAGCAATCCCCCGGCCCGTTTCTTGTTAATATGACTACCGTAGTTGAAACATCCACCCTGGGGCCGGATTCGCCGGAAGACACACATGGAGCAGGCCGGATCGGTCCGAAGGCGAGGCCGAATCGACGTCCCGCAAGGCCTGGTTGGCCTCGCGCCTCGCAGATCGCCAGGGAGATGGCGATTCTGCGGGGTTCGGACGAAGATTCGAGCCGAGCCCCTGAGGGAGGCCACCGATCCGAGCCTGCGGAATGGTGTCTGGAGGCGAACCCGGGCCCAGGGCTTGGCAAACGACGGTTGTCATATTAACCCCGGTCCCCCTAGCCACGCGCTGGTCTCCCTCGCTGCCGGGCGGTGTTTGGCGGCGCCTCCCTGGCCCTGCCATCCTGGAGGCCTGCCTCCATCCTGGGCGGTCAGAAGGGGGGAGGCGGGGTGGGGCGGGACTAGGATTCGCCCAACAGCCAGGCTTCGATGGCCTGGGTCTTGCCTCGCACGGCCTTGAATGGCAGCCGGGTGCAGGGGAAGCCTGGCGGCAGGCGGTCTCGCGTCTGCCCGGACAGCACGATCCGGCTGCCGGAAACGGTATGCGCCAGCGTGGCCAGGCGGGCCGCCAGGTTGATCGGGTCGCCGATCACGGTCAGGTCGAGCCGCACTTCCGCGGCCCCCATGGCCCCCGCCACCACCGGCCCGGAATTGATGCCGATGGCCAGGCTGAGGGGGCAGCCCGCCGCCGCCACTTTCGCGCGTAGGGACCGGGCCACCCGCACCGCAGCCTCGGCGGGGGACCAGGGCTGCGACCATCCGGCGTGTCGGAAGACGATCATCACTTTGTCGCCCACCATCTTGTCGATGTCGCCCCCATGCTCGGCCGTGGCCTCCGCCGCTGCGCTCAGATGGTGCTGCAACAGGGAAAACACCTCGTCCGGGGGATGGCGGGTCTGGAACCCGTCAAACCCTAGAAAACTGGAGAATAAGACGGTGGCCTCCGTGAGACAGGCTTCTCGAACTTTCCCTTCCTGGCTGACGAGTTGGCGGACCGCATCGGAAACGAACCGCCTGATGATGGTGCCTTCCCGCAACCCGGTCGCCATGGCATTGAAGGCGGCGCCCAACTGGCCGAATTCGTCGGCGCGATCGGCGTCGAGCGCCACCGCATACTCTTGGCGGTTGATCTGATCGATGGCGGCCAACACCCGTCCCAAGGGCTCGAGGAAGAAGATGCCGGCCGCGAACCCCGCCAACAGAACGAACGCCAGGATCCCGAGGCCGAGGGCCACCAGGTGTCGGGACATGCGAGCCTGCTGCTGGGCGAGATCGGCCGTGCTGGCTTGGGCGGCGAGAATGGCCTTCATGTGCCGTCCCGGCAACGCTTCCAGGAGGGGAGCATCTGTGGCCGAGAGATCCTGTTGTCGGAAGGCCCGACGACTTCGCTCGGCTTCCAGACGCAGAGTTTCCAGCGCACGGAAGTTCGATCTGGCGGCATGTATTTCCGCGCTGCGGACGGTTTCAAATTCCCGGCCGAGCGAGACGCTGGTCGGAAACTCCGGACGGGTTTTGCCGAATTGTCCGATGGCCTGCCGGATATAGGGCGATTCGAGGTAGCGGCTCGACCAGCTCCAGGTGATGAGATGGGTGGGCCGCCCCTGCCGGCGGACCAGCGTGCGGAGCAGGGAAAAAGACTCGAAGAAGTTACTGAAGGACGTTCGGCGGGAAGAGAACCCCATAACGTTGATGAGAGTTTCCGGGCCAAGAAGGTAGGTGATGGTCTCGTCGACCAAATCCATGGACCATTCCTGCAGATTCATGGGAGATTCCAGTTTTCCGGCCCTGCGGCGTTCGGGGGCAATGAGCGCCCAGTGCTGCCGCATTGATTCTACAATCCGCTTATGCAGAGGATCTGGGCGGGGGACCAGCTGGAGGGTCCCGCTGATGTGGTCCTGGTAGATGTTGATCTGGTTCCCACTCCGACTGCTGACCAGGATGGCTTCTAGGGCTTTTCCCGGGATGCCGGCCCTCTTCAACAGCGGGGGGAGAAAACCTAGCCATTCCGATGGCGAGGTCGGAACCGGGAGATCCCTCCCTTGGGCGTCGGTGAAGCGGAAATTGCGGAGTTGGGTGATGAACTGGCCCTGGAAAGGCAACACCCCGGCGTCGAGGTTCTCCAGATGCTGGTGGAGCCGCCGTTCCAGGGTATGCAAGGCGGTCTCGTAGGTGGTGGACAAGAGGTGCTGGGCAAGAAAAATCGTTCCGGTCAGGGGAATGGTCGCCCCGGCCAGGAAAATGGCCACCGTGCCCAAGGCGACGCGCAGGCGAAGACCACGGCCCATCCAGATCCTCTGCAGGATGAACAGGATTCCCAAGCCCACTCCGCTGGTGCTCAGGAAGAACCACAGGGGGGAGCCGCCTCTCCCGCGGGGAAACAGCGCTTCGGGAAGCCGCCGGACCAGGAAGGGGCGGAATCGTGACCGGCCAGGGGCGGGCAGGCTTTGGATCAACCAGGGGCCGAACATGCCGATCTGGAATTTTTCCCCGGCCAGGCGCGGATGCGAGTCGAGCAGGGCCCGCACCGCTGGGCGGTGCTGGAACCAGCGCGAGCCCAGGCCCTTTCCCCCCCGGCGGTCCTGGAAGAACAGTCCGACGTTCGGCGTGGTCCAGGTATGAAGATGGAATCTGGGCCAGAAGCGGGGGGAAAGGCCTGACAACCGCGCCAGAAGCAGGACCAGGAATTCGTGGTCCTGGGTGCCCTCCGATACGGGACTATGCCCGATCAGCAGCATGGACAGCCCATTCGGCGAGCGACTCAGAAAGCGGACGGGCTCGTCCGGCTTCAAGGATTTCGCGAAAACGGGTTGGGGAAAAACCCGGGTCAGGGAAGCCATGACCTCTCGCTGGTTCAGGTTGTGCTTGCCCGGCTGATGCATCAGGAGGTCCGCCCGCCTTATCAGTTTGGCCGAGAAGGAAGCCAGGCCCAGCCGGGACCCCGCGTGCAACAAGGGCTGGAAGTCGGTGCGCCGCTTGTAGACCATCAGCTCGAGAGGAAAATCGGCGGGAAACACCCGGTGATGCAAGGCGGCCAGATACGATGCCACCTGGTCGGGCGGGAGGTGGAACGCCGCCGGCAAGCCGTCCAGGAACTGCTTGCCCAGCCGGGTGACGGCATTCGCCGGATGGAGCGGCGCGGCCAGCCGATCGAGTTCCCACCCCTGGACCTTTCTGGTTTCCTGCAGGTACCGATCCTGGGACAGGCGATGCTGGGTATCCCGCGCCATCTGCACCACCGCGAACGGGAATACCAGGATGCCCGTCAGCAGGATCGACCACAACCCTCGTTTCACGATGACGCCCTCTGCAGGGAGATGATCTCCCAGGCCCGATGTTGCCGATGCTCCATGAACGGGTCGGTGCCCGTCGCCAGGTTTCTGACCGCCTCCGAGACCATGATCCTGGTGTGACGGCCCGACTTCGAGGCTGCCTCCAGGCGCTCCGCTTCGACCCGGGGCGGCCCGAACAGGGCGTATTCAAGCCGCTCTCCAGCGGAAAGCGTGCCTTCCATGATCTGACCGAAATCGATCCCAATGCCGATCGCGTAGGGGAACCGCCCGCCGCGGCGGCGTTCCTCCTGCAGGGCGGCATGGCCCGCCATCATGTCGCGCGCGGCTTCGATGGCCTGATGCACCGCCTCGGCCGGGGTGGGGGCCGTGAAGAGAGCGATGATGGCATCTCCCACGAACCGGTCGATCTTGCCGCCGCGCTGGCGGATCTTCCTGGCCATGGCGTCGAGATGGGCATTCAGCATCGCCACCACCTCGGCCGGGGGGTGGCTCTCCGAGATGGTGGTGAAACTGCGGATGTCGGAGATCAGGACCGCGGCCGGCACTGCCCGCGGCGGCCCTTCGGCCAGGTTGCCCTGACTGATCGAGTGTTCCAGGGATCCGGAAATGAACCGGCCCAGGTCGCGACGCTCGCGCAGGCCGGCGATCATCTGGTCGAACGCCCGGGTCATTTCTCCCAGTTCGTCATCACGGGTGCTGGGCATGCGTTGTTCCAGATCGCCGCGGGCCACGGCGGTCAGCGCCTGGGCCGCTTCGGTCAGGGGGGTCAGCAGGAACTCCCCCGCTCCCTGGGCCAGGGCCACCAGAACCAGCCCCACCACGATCAGGAACCCGGCCAGGCCGGTCCGCTGCCAGAAGGCCGCCATCCGGACATGCTGCAAAGGCCGGACCCCCCCCATGACGAAGGGGGACAAGCGTTGCAATGGCAGGGCAAAGTGGAGGGTGCCGTCCCGTTCGGTGGAGAGAGGCGCCCCCAGCTCCGCCGCCCGGACCATGAGGGCGGCCAGCCGATGGCCTTCCGCACTTCCCCAGAAGGGGCCATGGTCTCGGTTCGGCACCGAAAATCCTCGGCGCGGGTCGGATAGCCCATACCCCAGGAACCCCTGCCGGTCGATATTGGTCCGTCGAACCGCTTGCTCCAGATGCCGTTGGAAAAGGGCGGCGGCCCGGGTTGTCAGCAGGAGATAGGCTTGCAGGGTTCCTCCGTCAGCCAAGGTCTGGACCATGGTGAAGATCGGGTCGTCCTGCCCGGTGCGGCTGATCTCTCCAACTTCATGGGCGGCATAGAACATCTTGACCACCACGGGGGTATCCAACAGGCGCAGAACATCCAGGGCTTTTTTCACCGCGGGGGTGACCCCCAGAGCGGCGGGAGCGGGATGGAAAAGCTCGTGAATGATCTGATGGAACCGATAGCAAATGACCGACAGGAACTCCTGGGTCCGCCGGGAGGTTTTTCTTGTCTGCCCTCTCCCATACAACAAGACCGGGGATCGGCCTGGGGCCATCAACATGAGATCGTCGACTCCCACCCCCTTGGCTCCACAGACCGCATCCAGCCGTCGCAGGGCCGACTCCCGCCGCGGTCGGGAAGACGAAAGCAGAGCCTCGCGAATTCGGGGGTCCTCCCCCAGGCGGTAGGTGATCATTGACAATTCCTGGAGGATGGTGTCTCCGCTGAAATCGATGCGCTGCGCCTCTTCCACGGCTTCCTGCCGGATCCGGCGAATCTGTTGGGCCTCTCCCGCTTCGATCTGAAAGGCACCATAGAGTCCAACGGCGGCCAGGGGCAGCAGGGCGAGGGCCAGGAACATGCTCAGGAAAGACGTTCTCAGACTTTCGGCCCGGCCGGTCTGGCTGCCCTGCAGGAGGGTCCAGGCCACCACTCCGAGGCCCAGGAGAGCGAGACCCCGGGGCCATCCCGCCAACGGACCGGACAGTCGGGGTACCGCTCCCACCAGCACGGTGTGGTGAGGGGTGTCCATCGACAGGAACGCCGACAGCCACCAGGTGTCACCCTGTTCCAGCAGACGATTTTGAAGAAGCAGCCCGCTGCGCGTCAGGTGCAGGGCGCGTCGGGCTTGCTCCCGGGCCCCTTGAGCGCGGCGGCAGGAGGTGGGGAGCAGGACCGGGCGGCCCCGCGCCGCGGCCAACGGCAGCAACAGAGGCAGCACGCGGCCCCGGCTGCGGCGCCAGGCCTGTTCCAACGCCGCCTGGCGCGGCCGGATCCGTTGCGCCAGGTTGGCGGGGAAGACCACCACCATGCCGCCCACCACCCGCCCCCGCTGGCGGATCCGGCTCCACCAGAGGTAGGCGAACCGGCCCTCGACGAGAACCTCGGTCAGGCGCTTCTCCCGCACATCGGCCAGGAGCTCGGGTTTGGCCAGGGGCCCGAACAGGGCGGCGGTCTGCTTGCGCAGCCGATGGTGGGCCTCAGGCCGCAGAGTGCCCCCGCCTGCCAGGATGGCCAGCCCCCGAAATACCGCTGCAGCGACCGCCCGCGTGCGTGCCTCCAACCCCGGCCCGACCAGCGTCTCGACCTCGCCGGCTCGGGGATCGCCCGCGAACCCCCATACTCGCAAGCCCGCCCCGGGCGAAATCTCCGGAAATGCCTCCCGGATGCTCGTGCCCACCAGGGCGGCATCGGGCCGCCGAGCCCGATCCTGTCGCAGAGTCCTCTCCATGCGCCGGATCATCTGCCGGCCCCGGTCCTCGACCTGTGCTTCGAGGGTGTGGGCCCGTTGCAGGAAGGCGGCAATCGTGCGGGCGTCTTGTTCCCAGGCGTGGCGGTGGTCTTCGAGCCGCAAGGCGACGAACCGCCGGTTCGCGTCCATCACCAAGGCGATGAGCGCCAGCCAAGCCCCCACCGGCAGCAGGAAAACCAAGGCCCTAAGGAGATTCCCATAGGGGCGGGCCGGCCCCTGAGCAAGGGAGGAATGAGGCGCGCGGGGAAGGGTCATGCGGCCGCGGGGGTACCTCTCTCGGGGCGCGCGGACCGGTCTACCACTCGAAATACCGCCGTTCTCCCGACAGATCGGTGATAGGGTTGGGGGAGCTCTGCATGATGAGCCCCTACAGGTGGGAGGGGTGGCGGAAGGCCATGGTCGCTTCCGCTATTTAACGATCTTGATCGCGGTATTGGAGTTCGAGAACAGGCGGCCGAACTTGTTCTGGCCCTTGTAATCGTCGAGGGCGTCGGGGAAGGCGACCTGTTCTGTGGCCAGATAGGTGTCGGGGCCGAGGGTCCAGGAGGCGAGGGAGCCGTCTTCGGCATCGTCCTCGAAGTTGGTATTGGAAGCGATGTTCGAGCAGAAGACCCAGAAGTGCCCTTCGGTTGGGCTGGCGGTCATGTTCTGACCCCATTGGTAGCTGACAATAGTGGTGTCTCTGGGGATATCTCCCAAAAGCTTTTCTTTGGTGAGGCCAATCATGAGGTCTTTTACCTCGGAGGCGACCCCAAGATTCAATCCGGTCGATTCTGGCCACGTGGGGTCGAGAAAACCCTTCATATCCACCGCTTGCCGGATCTGGGCCAGCGAGAACTTCAGTTCCTGGTCGGACTGTCGTCGTTCCTGGATCTCGTAGGACGGAACCAGCCGGATGGCCAGAATACCTCCGATAAGCACAACAACCAACAGGGCGAGCATGACGGTCCCATGGCGCTGACGCATAATCCCCTCCTTACTTCCCAATATAGTCCGATTGGATCCTGATGTCACCTCCGTAGATCTCCAGAAACCTCTGAATGGGCGAAAGGGTCATGGGAAAATCACTTGACTTTTAGTTTGGGCGACCACTAGGGAAGGGTTCAGAAAACGGCGATTCCATAGCACCACCAAGGGGTGCCACCAAGGTCAGGGAAGCAGGCCAGCCATCAAAAGGGCACGCAAGCAGAGATTGGTCAGCATGCCTGCTGCCAGATCGTCCGCCACGATGCCGATGCCGCCGCGGAATCCTTCGAACAGGTTCAGCGGGAAGAATTTCACGATATCAAAGGTTCGGAACAACAGGAAAGCGACCCCGACGACCACCCAGTCAATCCGCCACAAAAGCAGCAGAGCGGCCCACATTCCCACAATCTCATCGATGACCACGAATCCGGGGTCTTCGACCCGCGAGGCCCGCTCGGCCCGGTCGGCTAAGCCGACCGCCAAAAGGGTGAAAAGGAGGAAAACCCCGATCTGGATCGGCACAGCAAAAGGGCGGAAGCAGAAAAACAAGAGGATGCCCGGCAGACTGCCGACCGTCCCGGGAGCCACGGGGGAATAGCCGCACCCGCAGCCCGCGGCAAGGAAAGTCAGAACCCGGTTGACCCCGGGTTTATTCGTCAAGGAGGTGCCAATTCTTCCTAAGGTAGTCATACCCCGAATACAGCGTGATCATCACCGCCAAGCCCATCAGGCCAAGAACGATGGGGCCATGCCAGGGGGCGAAGGCGCTGTGCAATTCCCGGTGTCCATAGGTGGCGAGCACCACTCGGAAAGAGATGAACACGAGGGCGGTGATGATGGCTGTCAGTTGCAGGCCGGTCTTCCATTTCCCTAGGGTCGAAGATTCGATGATCGTTCCCTTGGGGGCGCAGATCATGCGGAGGCCGGTGACGGCAAATTCCCGGGCAATGATGACGATCGCCACCCAGGCCGGGGTGAACGTGATCGCCCGCCGCTCGACCATCGCGATCAGGGCCGTGGAAACCAGCAACTTGTCGGCAATCGGGTCGATGAACCGGCCGAACGTGGTCTCCTCCTTGTACCAGCGGGCGACGGCCCCGTCGTAGTAGTCGGTGATCGCGGCGATGATGAACACCACTGTCGCGGCGACTTTGCCCCAATCACCGGTCAGGTCGTCGGAAGCATTCCACAGGAAGCAGCCCATGAAAATGGGTATCGCTGCCACCCGGGTGAAGGTCAGTTTTGTGGCCAGGGTCACGGGACCCGCTCTCCCCTCAGGTCATACGCATCCGCCCCGGTGATTCGCACTTTGATGAAATCTCCGGGACTTACGGAAGCATCATAAGGAAGGTGAACGACATTGTCCACCTCGAATGCATCTCCATAAGTTCTTCCAGATACTCCTTCTTGATCAATCTTATCTATCAAAATATCGAAAACTTTACCAATTTTTTTATTATTATAATCAGAGGAAAGTAATTGTTGGGCCGTCATTAGTTGGTCGAGCCGCCTGGACTTTTCGGCCTTTCGGATGCGCGGACGTATCCGGGCGGCCTCGGTTCCCTCTTCCAGACTATAGGGGAAGGCCCCCAGTCGATCGATCCGGTGGTGCTCGATGAACTCGAGGAGTTCCTCGAAATCCTCCTCCGATTCCCCGGGAAACCCGACGATAAAGGTGGTCCGCACCACCGCCCGTTTGAAGGTTCGCCGGATATGCCGCAGCAGATCGACGATCTGGCGTT
>CALLCO010000085.1 GCA_937998695.1 Candidatus Ozemibacteraceae bacterium | reverse complement strand
CAGTTTGGTCGGAAAACTCAAGGTACCACGAAGGACCTTCCCGTATCCATCCGCCCACACCCTCCGATCCTCCCACTTTTCCTCAACTTTTGTCGTGTTCCAAAAGAGCCACACCCAAACGGTTTGCCCGCAACGACCGTTTGCTGGCGAAAGGCGGAATGCCTTCGCTCGCGTCCCCCCTTCGTTCCATGGCCGGTGCCGGAGTGAGGGGTTGGCCCCCCGCGGTTCAGGGGGTTGGACTCCCGGGCGCCACTGCCGGTGGGGAAACCGCGGGAGGAAGGGGGGGGGGCTTGGCGACGTGTGGGGTATCCGGCTTGGCGACTGAGGGGGCAGCCGGCTTGTGGGAGGCCGGGGCTGGGGTTGGAGGTTTCGCCGTTGGTTTTGGCGAGGGCTTGACCGTGGGTTTGGTCGCGGGCTTGGCCACAGGTTTGGCCAAGGGCCTGGCCACCGGTGGGGCGACCGGCTTGGCCGCGGGAGGGGAAGACGCCTGGGGGGCTGCGGAGGCAACGGAAGTGCTGGTGGCCGCACCCGTTGGCGGGGCGGGGGGGGCCACCTTCGGAGTGGACCCCGTCGCGATGGCTGTCACAACCGCCGGGGCTGAAGCAGAAGGGCGGCCCGGGGTGGCAGTGGCACCCGCCGAGGCCACCTCTGGAGGAAGCGTGGATGACGGAGGGCTGACGGGCGTCACCGGGTGGGCCGGCAACGAGACGCTGGCGGGGGGAGGCGAGGTGGGACTGGGGGAAGTCGTTGCCCCGACCGGACCCGGCTGACTCGCCGGCTGTGGAGCAGCAAGGCGAGCGGTGAGGGGAAGGCTCGGGCTCCCGGGGAGGGGGGAGCCCACCGATGCCGTGGAGGTCGCGGGTTTCGTCCCGGCTCCCGGACCTGTGGCCGGCAGGACGGCCGCCGGGCTGGCCCGCAATGCGGGCATTACGCGGTTCCCCGTCTCCGACGCGGCCATCGACGCCGTGGCGCCGGGAGAGGACCCTCCAGCGGGCAGGGTCAGGGCGGGCGGGAGATCGACAGCCGGCGGCACATCGACAGCCGGCGGCACATCGACAGCCGGCGGCACATCGGCAGCCGGCGGTCTTTCGGGCATGAGCGGCGGGGTCGGCGGCGAGGCGCTGCCGAGGGGTCGCCAGGTGGCCAGGACGGCGCCGGTGCGGAACAGACCCCAGGGCCCCACGGCCGAGATGGCCTCGAGCCGCCGACCGACGATGGGTTCGGCAACGGCCACGTCCTTGGCCCGGATCAACAGGAACGCCCCTCCCGACGCGGCTTCGCGCAGGGCCTGGTCGCCATGCAGGTCATACAGCCTGGCCAGATCAGGATCGAACCGGGTCTCCCGGGTGACATTCCAGGTCGGGATCACCCGGCCCGTGTAGAAGAACATGGCGTGCAGCATGTCTTCCACGCTGATGACCGTGGCCTTTTCCGGCAGGGCGGCCACATCCTCGAGCAGGGCCCGATACCCCGGCAGATGGCGGCCCGGAGCGATCTCTTCGTCACCTCGGAGGCCGGGCATCAGGAACATCATGCTGCCGGGCACGATGAACCCCAGCACCAGCAGAATGCCCTTGGCCATCTCCCAGGACAGGAACAGGTAGCCGAACGCGGTCAGGAAGACCAGGTAGAACCCCAGAAACAATACGACCTTGGCGAACCGCGGGTCGGGGACGATCCCTGACCAGGCGCAGTACAACGTAGCGACGGCGGTGGTGCCGAGCAGGAAGATGGTCACCGACGACTCCAGTTTGAAGGTCAGCGGCTCGTCCTCGTCGAGATGCAGCATCGGGGCCAGGTAGCGCCCGCAGATCAGTGACACCGGCACCATCAGCGGCAGGGCATAAGCGGGAAGTTTCGACTGGCTCAGCGAGAAGACCACGAACGGCACAGCCAGCCAGAGCAACAGGGGCAGGCTCATCGGCTGCCGTTCGTCCCGCGCTTCCCCGAACAGCACGGCCAGCCCCGCGCCGAAGAAAAGCGTCCAGGGGATGCTGCCGCCGAGCAGAATGCCGATGAAGTAATACCACGGGCCGCCCCGATGATGCGTGGTCGAGGCGACGCGGGCCAGCGTCTCGTCATACAGGAAATACGAGATGGCGCCCGGGAACCGGATTCCCATCAACAAATACCAGCCCAGGCCAAGAACGACGAAGATCAGCCATCCCGTCGGCATTGCCGCCAGACGCCGCAGGCGTGCCCAGCCGTACCGCACACCCAAACCCGGCAGCAGACCCAGCAAGGGCAGCAGACCGGGCGGGCCCTTGGTCAGCATGGCGGCGCCGGCCATGGTGTAGAACAGGGCACCGGGCCCGGGTCGGGGATTCTGCACATACGCGATCAGGGCCCAGACCATCCAGGTTTCGAACATGGCCAGGAACGGATCGGCAGTCAGGCCCCGGAACTGCGCGTTGAAGAACAACGAGGTCAGAAAGACGAAGGTCGAGATCAGCGCCGCCCGCAGGGGCATCAACAGCAACCCGATCCGGAAGCACCCCCACGCCGTGAAGGCGGCGGCGATCGGCAGCAGGGCCCGGGCCCCGGTTTCGTCGAACCCGAACAGATACTGGCCGATCGCGCTGGCCCAATAGGGCAGGGGCGGCTTCGCTAGATGGACCAGCCCGTTGAACCGGGGCACCACCCAATCCCCGGTATCGATCATGGCGCGGGCAATCGAGGCGAACCGGCCCTCCGAGGTCTCGAACAGGCTGGGCGTGCCGATCTGGTACCCGATCAGAGCGACCGTGCCGGCGAACAGCAAAATTTGAATGGCCAGCAAAGACCATCGTCGCCGGCCGGTTGCCTCCCCGGGCTGGGCAACTCTCTCCGCAGCGGATTCCGAGGGCCTTGCCTCGGAGGGCCTTGCCTCGGAGGGCCTTGCCGCCCTTGCCAAGGTGCCATCAAGACTGTTGGCCCCGGCCGATTCGATAGTTGCGTCGGGAGAGGGTAGTTGAGAATAGGCGTAAGAAGGGGCAATAGAAGGTTCAGGAGAAGGTCCAGGAGAAGGTACTGGGGGGGGGCAGGGGGGGGCCGCGCCGGTAGGTGGCCCGGCAACGGGGGTGCCAGATACAACTCCTACCGGCGCGGGGTGTCCATCCTCCCCGCGCTCGGTGCTGGGGTCAGGGGACGACGGGTTCGTCACATTTCTGCTCCTTGCGGATCAGCATGAGGTTGCGGATGTAGATGAAAAACCCCAACGACTGCCCGACCAGGAAGACCGGGTCGTTGCGGTGCAGGGCGTACAGGGCCAGCATCAGGGTCCCGAGGAGGCTGAAATACCAGAACGACACGGGAATGACGCTCTTCTTCTGGCGTTCCGATTCGATCCATTGCACCAGGAAACGCATGAAGAACATGATCTGGCCGACAAAGCCGAACACGATCCAGAAATCCCAGTCAAATTTCATCGACGATGCGATACCTCAGCTGCCGCCACTTCATCCAGCGGATGGCGAGCAGATCCAGGAAGGACCGGAAAACCCGGTTCCAGACATTGTATTTCGACAGCCCGCGGGTGCGCGGATGGTGCGCCACCTCAATCTCGGCCACGGTACCCCCGCCCATCTTGACGAGCGTCGGCAGAAAGCGGTGCATGCCCTCGAAAAAAGGGAGATCCTTGACCGCGGCGGCCCTGAACGCCTTCAGCGAACAGCCCGTGTCGCGAATGGTCTCGTCGCTGACCACATTGCGCACCCAATTGGCGAACCGCGACGAAACCCGCCGCACGAACGTGTCCTGGCGCTGACGACGCCATCCGACCACGGCATCATGCGCAGCGAGGCCCTCGAGCAACCGGGGGATGTCGGCCGGGTCGTTCTGCAGATCGGCATCGAGGGTGACGATGGCCTGTCCCCGGACCGCCCGGATACCCGCCGCCATGGCCGCCGTCTGGCCATGATTGCGGTCGAAGCGCAGACCCCGCAGCCAGGGTCGACCGGTCTGCAGGTCCCTGATCTTGTCGAAGCTGCCATCGCTCGACCCGTCATCGACCAGGATGAGCTCCCAGGGACGACCAAGGGGAAGCATCGTGCCTTCGATCCGGCGCACGAGTTCCTCGAGGTTCTCGACCTCGTTGAACACGGGAATGCACACGGAAACGTCGATCCGCTCAGCCATAGTCAGGCTCCCACCCCAAAGTGGCGGGAGTCTACCACAAACCTCCCCTCCCGTGAAAGGGGGCACCTGAGCGATACCCCCTTCTCGGTGGTCGAGGCGCTTCAGGAAGGGCGGAATGGCCCTTCCCGGAAGGTCCGATCCCGGTGAACCCGGGAAGTGGGCTTGGGCCGGGCTGAGATATCGGTCTGACCCTCACCAGCAGGGAAGCCTGGCGCCGATCTGTATCACGCGATCGGGGCATTGGCCGGGCTGAGATATCGGTCTGATCTTCACCCCACCAGGGGCCAGGTCATTTGGGCGTGCCGGTCAATCGAGAGTCTGGCGGATGACGGTGAAACCCTGGGTGTCGCTGCGAAATCCGTACACCACGGGGCAGGGTCCCGCTACCCACCAGGCGGGCAACCAGGTGCCGGTCAAGACCGGCAGCCGCGTTTCCTTGGCGACCTTGCCGTCCGCGCCGATATGCAAGGCCCGGTAGGTACCCGGCTCGCCCGTGGTCACCACGAGCACCCAGGGAGTCTGGTCTTGCAAACCGAGCAGCCGGGTGAAAACGATGCGCTGCCCCGGCACCCGCAGGAGCGCGAACATCTCGGGCTCGGATGCTTCGTCCTTCCAGCCCGACCAGACGATCTTGCGACTGCTCTGGTCGAAATCATACACGATGCCATACAGCCGCTCGGCAGTTCCAACCGGCTCCATGGCTTCGGCAGGATGCGTCGCCACGGTTCCCTCCCGGATCCACCAGAGCCCGCCCGCCAGATCGTCGAGCAGCAACCGCTGGTCGTCAACGGCCTGCAGCCGGCCGGGTGAACGACAGGGAACGGGAATTCGCCGAACCTCGGCCCCGTCCTGCTGTCGCAGGAGGATGATCCCGTCCGGATCACGGGTGACCACGGCAACGGCGTCACCCACCAGGTCGAGATCGCCCAATCCACCGGCATCGATGGGAAAGAGATCGACCCGTCCCTCGCGGAACACCTTGACGGCACGATTGACCGAATCGGTAATCCAGACGGCACCCGCGGCATCAACCCGAAACCCCCCGGGGCCCTGGAACGGCGCGTCGGGCAGCACACCCGGCGAGGGGGGGCGCATTCCGAGTTGTTCGGGAGCAGATCCCCACGTGCCCTGCAAAATGACCTCCGTCACGTCAGAGGCCGTCACGAAAGGGGGGCAAGCCAGGCTTCCCAACAGCATCAGGACCACGCCGGCCACCCACCCCGTGACCATCGCCCGCCGCGAATCTCCGCACCATTTTTTCATTGCCAGCCACCTCGGCTCCTATCGTTCCGGCCTCGGGCCAGTTTCCGCCCTATGATACCCCAAATCCCTGGTTCTGCCATCCTCTTACGGGAACGACCAATAATTCCCACTCCTCCTTCCTGGAGGGGATACCAGGGGAAGAGGAGCAAAAACCCCGGATAACGAAACCGGGGCCCACACGGACCCCGGAATCGTCTGGCCCATCGGCGGGCAGCCGTTGAAGGAAATGGTCGGTGGGTCAGACCAGGAGACGCTGTCGGGCCTGGTCCATGCCTTTCATGCGATACGTCCCTTTGTAGAATTCGAACTTCTCGGGAGGGAGGATGGCGTTTTCCGCCGTATCACCCATCTGCGTGACCAGGATATTCCCTTTGGCGTCGACTCCGCGGTAGATCATGGAGTGCCCATACCGATTGTGCCCATAATCGAGCAGGATCATATCCCCCGGCCGGATGTCAGGCGGCGGGGGCGGCTTGACCCCGGGATTGATCGGGGTGGTGTATTTGCCCGACCAGAGCCCGGAGGTGCTGGTGCGACCGCTGATCGGGTAGGGGACTCCGGCGGCGGCGAAGATATCGGCCTGAACACGTTGCACGTATCCGCTGCAATCGAGGCCGCCGATCTTCTGGAATTCCTTGTATTTTTCCTGGGATTTCCATTGCCAGGTCTTGATGTCGACGAAATCCTCGTAGTATTCCGATGAATCCAGCCCTAGCCGATTCCCCCGCTGACGTTTGGCCACGTAGGTCGGCAGGTCGTCGAACCCGCCGAATTTGAAGACGACCTTTTCGTCGATGTAGGGTTTGGCCTGCCGGTCGAGAATCTGGAGCATGGCGGCATCTTCCAACGGTTTCCGGATCTGGTCGAGCAGTTTTTTGGCTTCGCCGGTCTGGCCCAGCTTCCAGAGGGCCTTGGCCATCATGTAGCGCGATTCGACCGGGTTCGAGGTCGAGGCCTGGGCGAGGTCGTAAGCCCCCTTGAAATCGCCGTTCTGGAAAGCGGTCCAAGCCCGGCTCAATTGCCAATAGGGCGGAAATCGGTCGAAATTCAAGAGGCTGGCCCCCAGGTGGCGCTCCCAACGGGCGAATTCTTTGCTCAGGGCGGCGCTATTGGCCTGCGTGGGTGGGGCTCCCGCCCGGTTGCTGACGAGATCGCCACGGACCCACCCCTTGAGACCATTGCCGAAATCGATCTGGAACCATCCGTTCTGCTCGGCGAGGATTCTCCCGGAGGTGCCGCGCGGCAGGGTCTTCAGGATGGAATAGCCCGTTCCTGGGCCGGACCGGACGTTGACCATCGACGCGTTGATGGCGACCGTGCCACCATCGGCCAAGGGATCGGACGAGGATGTCGACGTGGTGGGCCCGACGGTCGTATCCTCACCGAAGGTGCCGGATTGGGCCTCGAGGCCCGGGGCCAAGCCGAGGACAGCGATAAAGGCCCAGAAGTAGACCTTCTTGAGGAAGACGGCCTGGCGTCGATGTTCCATAAGTTCCCTCCGCGAGAAACTACATAAATCTTAAGAATGAAAAGGGGAGGTGTCAATCTCCCCTCCCTTGACCCAAGAACCTTTGAGGGGTCACACGTGCCAACCGAAGCGTCTTCTCGGGATCCCCGAAGGGATTCCGGGATTTCGGACAATGGGGTCTCGGGCCCATATCCGCAACGACCTCCCGAGTACGCGAACAAGGACGCTGCCCTGGCTGGGCGGGCCAGGAATCGCGATACCGTCCGGGAGAGATGGCCGCCTGGCCAGTCGTTATCGGGCAACCTTCAGACTGGGCTCCCGAAGCATGGCCATCTGAGCAGGCACAGAGCGAAGGCCAGGATGTCTCGGGGCGCGTCGCCTCTTGACGAACCCGAACCCCGGGGCTACCATGACCTCCACGTATGGATGCGCGTTCCCGCCCTGTCTTCGAGTATCTGCGGATCTCGGTCACCGACCGGTGCAACCTCCGGTGCGTCTACTGCATGCCGCCGGAAGGAGTCCCCAAGATCGACCACACCCAGATTCTCCGCTACGAGACGATCCTGAACGTGGTCGATGCCGCCGTGGCGGAAGGCGTGCACCGCGTCCGCATCACCGGCGGTGAGCCCCTGGTGCGGCGCGGCGTGGTCGGTCTGGTGCACCAACTGGCCGGCCGGCCGGGCCTCGACGAGGTGGCGCTGACCACCAACGGCGTCCTGCTGGGGGATTTCGCTGGCCCGCTCAAGGAAGCCGGGCTGCGTCGGGTGAACATCAGCCTCGATTCCCTGCGCCCGGACCGGTTCGCGCGCATTACCCGTCTAGGCCATATCGAAGACGTCCTGGCCGGCATCAAGGCGGCCATCACGCATGGCCTGACCCCGGTCAAGATCAACGTGGTGATCATTCCCGGCGAAAACGACGACGAGATCGAGGATTTCGGACGGTTCGCCCACGACCACCCGGTCGTCGTGCGGTTCATCGAGCGCATGCCCTTCCAGGCCGCGTGCTCCGAAGCACCTTTTGTGTCGCAGGAGCAGGTTCTCGACCGGTTGTCAGCCTTCTTGGCCCTCGAACGGGAGGGAAACGAGCCCGGCGGAGGACCGGCCGAGGTCTACCGTATCGCCGGGGGGGCCGGCCGGGTCGGCTTCATCAGTTCCCGCACCCATCCTTTCTGCCGTTCCTGCAACCGCTTGCGCCTGACCGCCGCCGGCCAGCTCATGCCCTGCCTCGATTCGCCTGAGGGAGTGGCGGTAGCCGACCTCAAGATCGAGGACCTGCGCCGCGTCATCCGTGACCTCGCTGTGGCCAAGCGCGCCCACGGCAAGACCTGCGCCCGGTTCGACGGGGCACGCTGCATCTCCCTGTCCGACATCGGGGGATGACCTCCCCCGCACCCGAGGAGGAACCATGGCCCGCAAGACACATCCCAAACTGACGATCGGCATGGATCTCGGCGGCACCAAGATCGCCGCCGGCCTGTGCCGCGACGGGGAAGTGCTCCACAAGGTGGTGGTGCCCACGCACGCCACCAAGGGGTTCGACGCCGTCATCGAGGCCATGGCGGGAGCCGCCCGCCAAGCCATGGGAGACACCGATCCCAAGGGCATCGTCGGCGTGGGCGTCGGGGCGGCCGGACAGATCGACAGCCGCACCGGGGCGGTGCTGTATGCCCCCAATCTGAACTGGCGCCACGCCCCGCTCGGCCAATCCCTCTCGGAAGCCCTGGGCCTGCCCGTGCGCGTGGTCAACGACGTGCGGGCCGCCACCATGGCCGAATGGAAATTCGGGGCGGGGAAGGGGCTGCACAGTTTCGTCAACATCTTCCTGGGCACCGGGGTCGGGTCCGGGCTGGTGCTCAACGGCACCCTCTGCGAGGGCAGCACCAATTCCGCCGGCGAGATCGGCCACATCTGCCTCGACCCCGCCGGCCCCCCGTGCGGCTGCGGCCATTCCGGCTGCTTCGAGGCCTACTCCTCAGGCCGTGGCATCGAGAACGAGGTCAAACGCCGCCTGCTGGCCGGGGTGGCGAGCTCGATGCGCGACAAGGTCGGCGACCATCTCGACAAGGTGACCGGCCACCTCATCGGCCAGGCCGCCCGCGAGGGCGACCCCCTCGCCCTCGACGTGCTGGCCTGGGCGGGCCGCCACCTCGGCCTGGTCCTGGCCAACCTGCATACCCTCCTCAATCCGCAGAAGATCCTGCTCGGAGGCGGCATCATGGCCCTGGCCGAGTTCTTCCTGCCCGCCGCCCGCGAGGCCATGCATCGGCACATCCTGCCGGTCGCCGACCGGGGCGAAGAGATGCTGGGCCGGGCCCGATTCGAGACGGAAGCCGTCTTCCTGGGCGGCTCGGCCCTCTTCGCATGACCGCCATCCGGCCGGCGGTCTTCACCGCCGACAATCTCGCCGACGGCTGGTGGCTGGGCGAACCGGCCAACCGGGCATTCCGCGATTTCCTGCTCTCCTCGGGGGCCCGCTTTCCTTCCGTGCTGGTGGGCTTCGCCGGCCGACCCGGGCTGGCCGAGGTGGCGGACGGCGTCGCCGCCGGCATCTCGCAGGCCGGCCTGAATGTTTTTTTGTCCGATGCCGCGACGCCCATCTCGGCCCTGACCCAGGCCGTCGGCCAGCGCCGCATCCCCCTCGGGCTCTATCTCGACGAAGCCCCCGACGGGGTGGGCTATACCCTGCTCGCGGTCGGCAACCACGGGGGCCCCATCACCGAAGCCGACCTGCCCGAGGTTTCCCCCTCGCCCCTCGGGAAACTCGGAGTCATCGGATCGACCGATCTCGCCACTCCCTACCTGAACGGACTGCGCTCGCTGCTCGATCCGTATCCCGACCCCCAGCCGCGCCTCTCCTCCCTCGAGCACCCCTTCCCCCACTTCGAGAAGACATTCGGCGAACGCGCCGAGTATCGCCTGTTCACCGACCGCTTGCCCAACGGACCGGCGGCGACCATCTCTCCCGATGGCCAGAGCCTCCGATTTGCCATGGCGGGCGAGGAACCCTGGACCACCCGAGCCATGGCCGAACGGATCGGCCATTACCTGACCCGCGTGCGTCGCACCAGCGGCACCATCATCGGTGCCAAGGGCGTCGACCTGCTGTCCGTCGAGGCGGGCAACCAGATCCGGGTCGAGGGCGGGCCTCTCGAACTCAGTTCCCGGGCCAGTTTCGTCGATCTGCTGATCGGCTGGTGGGAGCCCGGCATCGTCGCCCACCAGGGTTTCGGCCCTTTCGGCGACGCCTTCCTGACCCTGGCCTACCTGCTCGAGGCGATGGGGGAAAGTGGTTCCTGAACGAGCCGTCTCCCGGACAGGTGCCGGGAGACGACCGTCGGGGGGGTGACTCGGAAAACGACCCTACTTTTTGGGAACGACGGGGGCCATCAGCCGTTCGTATTCGGGCATGGCACCGAGCAACGGCCGGGCGTAGTTGAGGAACTCGGTGGTGACATCGGTGCCGAATGGGGTGATGAACGAATCGGGCATGTGTTTGGTCTCTTTGGCCACCGACTCTAGGGGGGTAAGGAAGTAATCGACAGAGTAATCACCGGTGCGGCGGATGGCGACCGATCCGTCGACGTTGTTCCAGAGGGCGAACTGGGCGGCCTTCTCGCCGACCTCGCGGGCTTCCTGCTGGTCGACCTCGGAGACGATGCCGACGAAGCTGCGCTGCAGATACCCGAAGGTGTCGGACCGCACGCGCTTGATCTTGAGTTCCTTCTTGATCAGGTCGCCGAGAAGGTCGCCGAGGGCGCCGGTGCCCGACAACTGGACGTTGCCGTGGGCGTCCTTCTCGGTGCAGCCGGTCAGCTGGGTGATGATCGGCTGGCCGTCCTCGCCGATGATGCCTTCGGAGACGGCGATGATGCAGCGGTTGAACTTTTTGTAGACTTCGTCGACATCCTTCAGGAACTGCTCCTTGCGGAAGGTTCGCTCGGGGAGGTAGATGAGATGGGGGCCGTCGTCCTCATACTTGCGGGCGAAGGCCGAGGCCGCGGTCAGGAAGCCGGCATGCCGGCCCATGACGACGCCGATGTAGACCCCGGGCAGGGCGCGGTTGTCGAGGTTGATGCCGGCGAAGGCCAGGGCCACGAACCGGGCGGCCGACCCGTAGCCGGGGCAGTGGTCGGTGACCCGCAGATCGTTGTCGATCGTCTTGGGGATGTGGATGCAACGCAGCTCGTATCCCGCCTCGCGGGCGTTGTCGTTGACGATGCGCACCGCGTCGGCCGAATCGTTCCCGCCGTTGTAGAAGAAGTAGCGGACGTTGTGTTTCATGCAGATCTTGAAGATCTTCTCGCAGTAGGCCGCGTCGGGCTTGTCACGGGTGGATAGCAGAGCGGAACTGGGAGTGCGTGCTACCCGCTCGAGGTTGTGGGTGGTGGCTTGGGTCAGATCGACGAAGTTCTCCTCGATGATGCCCCGAACCCCGTGCAGGGCTCCATAGACCCGCTCGACCTCGGGGAATTTGCGGGACTCGAGGACCGCCCCGACCAGGCTCTGGTTGATGACCGCCGTGGGACCGCCGCCCTGGGCGATGAGCACGTTGCCGACGAGTTTTCCCATGATGCTGCACCTCGTTCTGATAGTTTTAGGATGGCGACCGGAAATGATCTGGATGGAGTATGCCTCTTCCCTCGCCCTGGGTCAAGAGTGCCCTGTGGGGCCGGTGGGCAGGGGAAGCATTCCCGGAACCGCCGTCGGTGCGTTGACAGTGCCTGAAAACCGGCTTAGAATGCGGCTCCATGGCCCGACGTTCCCGCCTCCAGACCCCCGACGGGGAGGCCCCCGGCACCCCCGGAGGGCGCTTCCCGCTCACCGCCGACGAGCGCCGTTTTCTCGCGTCTGAAATCGAGGCGGCGGGCGGCGTCGAGGTGCTGTCGGCCGCCACCGTGCAGGATGGAGGTGGCTGGGGCGACCTGCGCATCCTGGCCCGGGGCACCGCCGACCGGGCCCCGGCCGTGCTGCGCGGGTTGCGGCCGGGCGACGTGCTTTTGCACAACCACCCTACGGGGGGCCTGTCCCCGTCCGATGCCGACCTGCAGGTGGCCTCCCTGTGCGGCCAGTCGGGCATCGGCTTCGCCATCCACGACAACGCGTGCCAGCGGGCCTTCGTCGTGGTCGAGCCGTTCCGGGCCGAACAGACCGAGCCTCTCGACCCGGTGGCCATCGCCGCCCTGTTCGGCCCCGACGGCCCGATCCGCAGGTTGCTGCCGCGGTTCGAGGCGCGTGACGGCCAGATGGGCCTGCTCGAAGCGGTCATCGACGCGTTCAACACCCCTTGCCATGCCATTCTCGAGGGGGAGACCGGGGTCGGCAAGAGCCTGGCCTACCTCGTGCCGGCCCTGTATTTCGCCCACCAGAACAAGTGCCGGGTGGTCGTCTCGACCAACACCATCAACCTGCAGCAGCAGCTCTGCCAGAAAGACCTGCCGTTCCTGCAGAAAGCCCTGGCCTTTCCGTTCAGCTTCTGCCTGGTCAAGGGGCGCGGCAACTACCTCTGCCAGCGCAAAATGGAGGAGGTGAGCGGGGCCGCCGAGGGCGAGGTGCTGCTCGACCTCGACGAGCTCGAGCAGTTTTCCCGGCTGAAAGCCTGGGCCGACAAGACGACCGACGGGTCGCTGGCCGATCTCGCCTGGGTGCCCGAGGACAAGCTCTGGGAAAAACTCAACGCGGAAAAGGACTCCTGCCTGGGGGTCAAGTGTCACCACTACAACCCCTGCTTCTTCTACACCGCCCGCCGCAAGGCCGCTGAAACCGACCTGCTCGTCGTCAACCACCACCTGCTGTTCACCGATCTCGCCCTGCGGGCCGCCACGCAGGAATACGAGCAGACCGCGATCATCCCCGGCTACCGGGCCGTCGTCCTCGACGAGGCCCACAACCTCGAAGACATCGCCACCCGCCATTTCGGCTTCCGCACCACCTCGCTGGGCCTGCAACGCCAGTTGGGCCGGCTGCACCAGCGGCGGGGCCGGCGCGAAAAAGGCGTGCTGGCTATCCTCGAGACCCGGCTCGAGGCCGGACACGGGCCGTATTCGCCGACCGAACGGCAAGGACTGCTGAAGACCCTTCGCGACGACCTGATGCCCCGCCGCCACGATGTGGGCGGCTACGCCAACGACCTCTTCGACCAGATCGCCGACCTGGTGCTAGGCTCCCGTGAGCCCCAAGCAGGCGAGTTCAAACTCCGCATCTCCCCCCAGGTCGAGCGCTCCGAGCCCTTCGCCCGGCTCAAACTGGCCGCCGACAAGCTCGACACCCAGTTGCAGGATTTCACCAAAGCGCTGCGTCGGCTCGGCCGCAAGCTCGCCGCCGGCCTCGAGGACGACGAGGCGGGCCGCCAGTCGTTCGAGGTGCCGCTGGCCGAGCTGGGCAGCCTGGCCACCCGGTTCGCCGAAACCCGTGACGGACTCCGGCTTGTCTTCGACCCGGAGGCCGCCAACCGGGACGCCTTCGTGCATTTCTTCGCGGTCGGGGTGCGGGGCCGGTCGCGCTATCCGGCGGTCCATTCCGCCCCGGTCTCGGTGGCCGAAGCGATGGTCGACCACGTCTTCCGGCCCATCCCGCGGGTGGTGCTGGTGTCGGGCACCCTGTCGACCCAGCGCACCTTCGAATTCGTCATGTCGCGACTCGGGCTCGACGAGGAGACGATCGACCCCGAGCCCCTTACCGGCCGCTTCCCCTCGCCCTTCGACTACGAGACCCAGGCGCGCCTGTTCGTGCCCAACGACCTGCCCGAACCGGGCCGGTCCGATTTTCTGGGGGCGCTCCATGAGCCGCTGTTCGAGATCGTCCAGACCTCGCGGGGCGGCACCCTGGTGCTCTGTACCAGCCATGCGCAGGTTCATGGCCTGGCGGGCGCCTTGACGGAGCGGCTGGCCGGGGCCGGTCTGGCCGTCTTCAAGCAGGGGGAGATGGAGCGTCACCACCTGCTCGATCGGTTCCGCGAAGACGGCAACGGGGTGTTGTTCGCGACCGACAGTTTCTGGGAAGGGATCGACGTGCCCGGCCAGGCCCTGCGCAACCTGGTCATCATCAAACTGCCGTTCGCCGTCCCCGATGACCCGGTGCTGGCCGCCCGCCAGGAACTGCTCGAAGCGCAGGGCCGCAACCCGTTCGCCGACTACCAGTTGCCCATGGCCGCCATCAAACTCAAGCAGGGGTTCGGCCGCCTGATCCGCAGCAAGGAGGACCGCGGCACGGTCTGGATTCTCGACCGCCGGCTGATCACCAAGCCCTACGGGCGCTATTTCCTCGAGTCGCTGCCGCCCGCCCGGCTGGTCAAGGGCCCATTGCCTCGTCTCCTGGCCGAGGCTCGGGCCTTCTTCCCTTTCGACACCAGGGCACGGCGGGAGCCGGGGCCCCGGTGAAACCATGATGATAGGCGAGTTCCGGGGGAAGCTGGGATCGCGATCGACCCGGTGAAGGGATCCCGGGTTCGCCCCGGGTGATCGACGTGTTCCACGCCGAACGGTCCTGGGCGGAAACCCTCGGCACGCCCGGCCTTGCTGGCAAACCGTGGGCGGTCTATACTGATGGCACACCACCAACCGGAGGGTCCCATGGAAAAGACCGTCATGATCATCCTGATCGGCAAGCGCAAAGAGACCGCCGTCAACGTGCAGAAGGTGCTGACCGGCTGGGGGGAAATCATCAAGACCCGTCTGGGCATCCATGACGGGGTGGGCGCCGAAGCCCCCGACACCGGCCTGCTCATCCTCGAGCTGGTCGGCCCAGAGCCGAAGAAGGACGAACTGTTCCGCAAGATCTCCCTGCTGCCCGACGTCAACGCCAAGATGGTCAGGATCGGCCTGGGGGAGCGCGCCGAAGGCTGAAACGGCCCGGCCGGTCAGGGCTTCAGCGGCCGGACAACTGGAAAACCTCGACCTGGCGGGTTTTGCCGCGCACCTGCTTGACCGCCAACGGCCGCGGGTGATTGGTTTCCCCGGCCAACCCCAGGGTCTGGCCGGCCACGATGATCTGCCCGCCACGCATGGTATGGGCCAGGCTGGCCAGGCAATCCCACCCCACGGACCATCTTCCAGGTTTTGGTGCCCGGATCGGGACGAAAGAGAAACAGCGTGGGCGCGGGAAGGTCACGCGGCAGGCTGAGCCGGGCCGCGCGTTGCACCAGGGTTGCATTGAGACGGCGGGGGCCAAGATGGGCCACCAGGTTCCCCAGGCGCTCCAGGAACCGGTGCGCGACCCGCTCATACTGCTTTTCGATCGTGGCCTGGGCTTGGATCTGCCCGATCTGCTGGCGGGCCCGGCTCTCCCAGGCGCGGAACTCCCGCTCGTCCCGTTCGGCGGCGAACCAGGTGTCCAGGGTGCCCAGCAGCACCCAGGGCAGGACGAGCAGCAGAATCCCCGCAAGCAACAACAGGAAGCGGCGCATGGCTCTGATCACCGAGTACGGTACGCCAGCCTCCCCGGTCTTGCAAGGAACGTGAAGATGGAGTAGGGTAGGGGGCTTGGAGAGAATTTCCGCTTGACAACGTCCGCCCGCCGGCTTACAATGATCGTCACCTATGACGGAAGCGCCTTTTTCGGCTTCCAGGTTCAGGTCGGGGTGCCGACGGTCCAGGGTGAACTGGAACGAGCACTGGAGCTGATCCTCGGCGAGAAGGTGCGCGTTCATGGGTCCGGGAGGACCGACACGGGAGTCCATGCGCTCGGGCAGGTGGTGATGATCCAGACCGCATGTCCGATCCCGGTTGACAAATTGATCGTGGCATTGAATGGGGCTCTCCCTCCCGCCATCCGCATCCGTCGTCTCGAAGCGGCGCCTCCGGGGTTCCACCCCCGGTTCTCCGCGCGGGCCAAGCACTACCGCTACCTTTTCCAAGAGGTCGCCGAACGCAGCCCGTTCCTCGAACGCTATGTCTGCCAGGTCGAAGGTGCTCTTCTCGACCGCGAGAAGATGGCTCAGGGAGCGGCATGCTTCCTGGGGGAACACGATTTCTCGGCCTTCACCCGTTCCCCCGCCAGCAAGGAGAACCCCGTTCGCACCATTCTCGAAAGCCGCCTGACGCCCGTGGGGCCCGCCCTCGCCTTCGATGTGGTCGGAACCGGGTTCCTCCACAACATGGTCCGCAACATGGCCAAGGCCCTCCTCCTCATCGGTCGGCACGAAATGGACCCACGCGAGATTTCGGAACTGTACCGTAATCAGGATCGACGCCGCCTGGGATCGCCGGCCCCGGCCGCGGGGTTGTACCTGATGAGGGTCATGTACTAACCGAAAGGAGGAAACTTCGGTGAAGACGTTCGTACCGCAAGAGGACCAGGTCAAACGCAGCTGGTTCCTCGTGGACGCCAAAGAGAAGATTCTCGGGCGTCTGGCCTCTCAGGTGGCCCACATCCTCATGGGAAAACACAAACCCACCTACCAGCCCAACTTCGACATGGGCGATTTCGTCGTCGTCATCAATGCCGGCGAGATCAACCTGACCGGGCAAAAAGAACGGGACAAGATCCATTACTGGCACACCGGGTACATCGGCCACATTCGCTCCGTCTCCTATGGTGACCTCAAGCGCGACAAGCCCGAGTATATGCTCTGGTTGGCCGTCAAGCGCATGCTGCCCCGCAACAAGCTGCGCAATCGCTTCCTGCGCAAACTGAAGATCTACCGGGGCGCCGAGCATCCCCATGCCGCCCAGCAGCCCACGGCCCTCGAGCTGGACAAGTAAAGGAGGAACCGATCCATGCCAGAAGCCATGTTCTGGGGCACCGGCCGCCGCAAGGCCAGCACCGCCCGCGTCCGCATCATCAAAGGGGACGGCAAGATCCTCGTCAACGATCGCCCGTTCGATGAGTACTTCCCCATCCCCCTCACCCGCAAAATCATTCTGCAGCCCCTGACCGTCACCGAGACGGTGGGCAAGTTCGACATCCGCGCCAACATCGCCGGCGGCGGCAGCACCGGCCAAGCCGGCGCCTTCCGCCACGGCATCGCCCGCGCCCTCGTCAAGTTCAACGAGGAGTTCCGTTCCCTCCTGCGCAAGAACGGTCTGTTGACCCGCGACCCGCGCATGAAAGAACGCAAGAAATACGGCCTCAAGAAGGCCCGCAAGCGGCCGCAGTTCTCCAAGCGGTAACCGCCCGACTCATCCCACACCCCGGAGGGGTCCATCCCGACGCCCCCTCCGGGTTTGTTCTTGGGTCGACCCCCGATGGAGAATGGCTCTGGGATGTGTTTTCCCTACATCAGCAATCATCAAGGGAGGGCAGCGATGGCCACCAGAAAGAAGGCTGTCACCGAGGCGTCCGACCGCAACGGCAGCGACGAGATCCAGTACCACATCAACATGAAGAAGGGCGACGTGGGCCGCTACGTCATCCTTCCCGGAGACCCGGGCCGCGTGCCCAAGATCGCCGCCTTCTTCGATTCGGCCAAAGAAGTCGCTTTCAACCGCGAGTACCGCACCTACACCGGCCTGATCGACGGCATCCAAGTCTCTTGCACCTCGACCGGCATCGGCTGCCCCTCGACCGCCATCGCCGTCGAGGAACTTATTAAGCTCGGCGCCGACACCTTCATCCGCGTCGGCACCGCCGGCGCCCTCCAGCGCGAGGTCAAGCTGGGCGACGTCTGCATCACCACCGCGGCCGTCCGTGAGGAAGGCACCACTCGCCAATACGTTCCCCTCAGCTATCCCGCCGTCGCCGACCTCGACGTCACCCTCGCCCTGCGCGAGGGGGCCAAACGGCTGGGCCTGCGCCACCACTGCGGCATCGGGCACTGTAAGGACGCCTTCTTCATCGAAGGCGACGAGAACCTGCCCATCGCCATGGAAAACAAGATGAAATGGGACGCCTGGTACCGGTCCAACGTCATCTCCACGTCGATGGAATCGGCCGCCCTCTTCGTCGTCTCCTCGATCCGTCGCGTGCGGGCCGGGGAAGTGCTGGCCATCATCGGCCTGACCTACGACGATGCCCCCATCGTCGCCAAGGTCGGCGTCGAGGAGGCCATCAAAACCGCCATCGAGGCCATCAAGATTCTCCATAAGGCCGACGCGGCACCGTCGAGAAAAAGAAAAGAGCCCGCCCGTCGGGGTTTCTGAGCCACCCCACCTCCAGGGCGCACCATCCCTGGGATGGTGTGCCGCACGTTCGGACAGTCGGCACAGGCGAAGGTGCCTGTGCCGATCGCTTGGTGCACCAAGTTGGCCAAGACCATCTGGTCTTGGCACCAGGTGATGGCGAAGGTGTCTGTGCCGATCGCTTGGTGCACCAAGGTCAGTTCTTGGCCCGAAGGAGGATTCTCGGATAGGGACAACCCGAGGAGGTTCCCCGCAGGTCTAGGGATTCATCACATCAAGCCGAATAGGGAATCCCCGACCTCGATTCGGGGGGATTCGAGGTCAGTCGTCGCTGGCCATGGCTGCCTTGTCGATCAGTTTGCCGTGGCTGATGACGTGCAGCGGCGCCTTGTGGGCCCAAATCGCCTCGTAGACCGACTTCTCGTTGAGCACCACCAGGTGGGCGGGGGCGCCGACTTTCAGCTCGAAGTTCTTCAGGTTGATGCACTTCGCGGGATCGACGGTGATCATGTCGTAGATCTTCTCCATCTCGGGGAAGGTCGTCATCCACAGCAGGTGCACGTTGAGAAAGGCCACCTCGAGCAGGTTGTTGCAGCCGAAGGGGTAGTAGGCGTCGGCGATGTCGTCCTGGCCGAGGCAGACCAGGGCGTTCTCGGCCAGCAGCTCTTTGACCCGGGCGTGGAGGGGGCCGGTGTGCGGGTCGCTGACCACGCCCATCTTCGCCTTCTTCAACAGAGCGGCGATCTTGCGGAAATAGGGCTCGGGGTAGAGGGCCATGGCCCGTGCGTGGTGGGCCAGCGAGCGGCCGATCCGGCCCATCTCGAGAGTTTTGACCGCCAGCATCTCGAGGGTGCGCAGGCCGGGGTCGCCGGCATCGTCGACCAACATCGAAACGTCGGCGTCGTAGGTCTTGGCGATCTTGCACATCTCATCGACGTGCTTCTGCGAATCGGCGTCGGTGTATTCGATCCAGGGGATGCCCCCGACCACGTCGGCGCCGAGATCCATCGCTTTCTTGATCAGGTCGACGGTGCCGGGCTCGCGCACCACGCCATCCTGGGGGAAGGCCACGACCTGGACGTCGACGATGCCCTTGAATTCGTCACGCGCCTTCAGCAACGCCTTCAGCCCGATCAGCTTGGCCTTCGAATCGACGTCGGCGAACGCCCGGATGTGGGTGTTGCCGTGCAACGCGGCCGATTTCAGCGCCTTGCGGACGTTCTTGATGATCCATTTCTCGTCGTATTTCTCTTTCACCCGGGCGGCCAGTTCGATGGCGGTCATCGCCGCCCCCATGTTGGCGCCGTGATACGAGGTCAGGGCCTGCGAATCGAGCATCTGCAGGGTGTACACCTTGCACAGGTGCAGGTGGGTGTTGACGAACGATTCGGTGACCAGCCGACCGCCGGCATCGATCGTCTGGCGCGCCTTGCCCTGGACCTTCTTCTCGATCTTCTTGATCAGGCCCTTGTCGATGGCGATGTCCCATTTGCCGGCTTTGCGGCGCAACTGGGCATCGGTGATGATGAGATCGTAATCCACTGCTTCTCTCCTCGTGTTCAGATGTCTGTCGCCGGGGGGGGCACCCACCTGCGGAACTCCCAGTCAGATACGGGGTCGTGGCGTCCCGCGCGGGGTCACTTCCCCTTCTTCGCCTTCTTCCGGCCCTTTTTCAGGTATTCCTGGGCCAGCAACGCGCTCTTCATGATGGCTTCGTACCCCGTGCAGCGGCAGAAATGCCGCGACAGGGCCTCGGTGATCTCGGCCTCGCCCGCCTCCAGGTTGCGGGAATAGAGGGCATGCAG
Organism: Candidatus Ozemibacteraceae bacterium; assembly: GCA_937998695.1. Classification (GTDB taxonomy): domain Bacteria; phylum Muiribacteriota; class Ozemobacteria; order Ozemobacterales; family Ozemobacteraceae; genus Ozemobacter. Next base: position 8,680 of record CALLCO010000085.1, on the reverse strand, counting down.
TTCCATGACGATGCCGGGGATGCAGTAGCCGCACTGGACGGCGCCCCCGTCGATCATCGCCTGCTGGATGGGGTGCAGCCCGCCGTCCTTGCCGGTCATGCCCTCGATGGTGGTGACCTCGGCCCCGTTGAGCTTGGCGTGCGGGAAGACGCAGCTCTTCTTGGCCTCGCCGTTGACCACCACGGTGCAGGCCCCGCACGAGGCGTCGTCGCAGCCGCACTTGGTACCGGTGAGGTCGAGCTTCTCGCGCAGAATCTCAATCAGCTTCTCGTGCCCCTCGATGGCCACCGTCTTCGTCTCGCCGTTGATCTTGAAGGTGATCGCTTCAGCCATGTCGTTCGTCCCTTTCCGTGTGTCGTCCGGTCACTTTCCGGCCTTGCCGGAGCCCTTGGCCGCCAGGGCGGCCTTGATCTTCTCGGGGGTGACGGGCAGTTCGTAGAACTCGACCCCGATCGCATCCTGGATCGCATTGAGGATGGCGGGCGCCACCCCGATGACCGGATGCTCGCCGATGCCGCGCGCCCCGTACGGCCCGATCGATTCGGGCGTCTCGAGGCATTCGATCGTCTGCCGGCGCGGGGCGTCCTTGATGGTGGGGAAGCGGTATTTCGAGTAGTGGGGGTTCAGACATTTCCCGTCCTTGTCAAACTTCACTTCCTCGTACAAGGTCGCTCCGACGCCCATCATGACCCCGCCGGCGATCTGGCCGCGGATCTGCTCCGGGTTGATGACCCGGCCGACGTCGAAGGCCGAAGCGAAGTGGTCGATGATGACCTGCCCCGTCGCCTTGTCGATCCGGATCTCGCAGCCTTGCGCCCCGAAGGTGTAGGAAACGCCCATCGTGCCCTGACCGTTCACGTCGGGCCCCGAGTAGCGGGGCAGGCGGACGTCGGAGGTGGTCTGCACCACCTCCCCGGCGGTCATGCCGTTCTCGTACATGTAGCCGCGGGTCAGGCGATGGACCTCGATCTTGACTTCGGGGTCGTTCTTCAGGAAGACGTGCTCGCCGTCGTAATCGAGCACATCCTCCTCGACCCGCAGCACCTGGGCGGCGGTCTTCTTGAGCATGGCGATGGCGCGCTGGCAGGCTTTCACCACCGCGGCCCCGCCCTGCAAGGTGAACATCGACCCGATCGTCTGCCATTCCCAGGGCGAAAACTGGGTGTCGATCTCAGTGTAGACCCGGATGCGCTCGGGCGGGATCTTCAGCGTCTCGGCGGCGATCTGGCGCACCACGTTGCGCAGCCCCTGGCCCACCTCGGCGCCGCCGCAGTTGATCGAAACCGAGCCGTCGCCGTTGAATTTCAGGTAGCAGCCCTTCGACGAATGCGGCGCGCCTTTGGGGGTCTTGGTCAGAGCGGCGAACCCGCGTCCGTACCAGTATTGGTCATCCTCGCGCGGCTTTTCCCCCTGGAAAACCGCCTTCTTCACGACCTCGGCACACTTGGCCACATCCCCGTTCGACACGTAGATGCGTTCGCCGAGCGAACTGGTGGTGCCGGGCCGCAGGTAGTTCCTGGCGCGCAGATCGAACGGCGACATCTTCAGCTTGCGAGCCAAGATATCCATCAGGCGTTCGACCGCGAACTGGCCTTCCTGGTGGCCGTAGCCGCGAAAGGCCCCGATCGGGGGGGTGTTGGTGTACACCAGATACGATTCCTGGTGGATGTGGGGGAACTCGTAGGTGCCCGCCGAGTTGTGTCCGGCCGCGATCGAAACGTGGACGCCGGTATCGGAATAGGCACCGGTCGAATGGTACACGGTGGTGCGCAGAGCCGTCAGCTTCCCGTCCCTTTTCGCCCCGACCTTCATCCGGATCCGGATGCCGTGGCCGAGCAGCGTGCTGGTGAAATCCTCTTTGCGGGTGGCCACCCACTTGACCGGCCGGCCGGGCACGAAGCTCGCGATCCAGGCGATCGTCTGTTCGACCGTGATGTCAGACTTGTACCCGAAGCAGCCCCCCAGTTCGGGTATGTGGACCCGCACATCGCTCTCGGGCAGCTTGTACACCCGCGCGATCTCCTCGCGGATGATGAACGGGCAGATCGACGACGACCACACCTCGATCGTCTTGTCCTCGTGGAACCACACAATCGCTCCGTGCGGTTCGAGCGCGGCGCACGAGCCGAACGGATAGACGAACTCGCCTTCGACCGTGACCTCGGCTTCCTTGAAGCCCTGATCGATGTCGCCCTTTTTCAACTGGTACAGATTGGCGATGTTGGTGCCCGGCTTGGGTCCGAGGCCCGGCAGGTGCCAGTAGTCACCGCTGTTTTCATGAATGAGGGCGGCCCCCTTCTCGAGGGCCGCCAGGGCGTCGACGTAGACGGGCAGCGGCTCATACTGTACCTTGATCTTCTTCACGGCCACGCGGGCCTGTTGCCGGGTCTCGGCAATGACCGCGGCTACGGGCTCGCCGATGTACCGAACCTTGTCGACCGCCATCGGCACCAGATCGCGGATGTTGTCGCCATAGCGGAAATCGCATCCTTTGCCGGTAACGACCTTGACCACGCCCTCGCAGGCTTCGGCTTCGGCGGTGTCGATCGACAGGATCTTCGCATGGGCGAATTCCGGGCGCAGGATGGCGGCGTGGAGCATCCCCGGCAATTTGATGTCGTCAAGGAAGAGGGCTTTGCCCGTGGCCTTCTTGACGGCATCGAAGCGCTTGATGTTCTTTCCGACGTATTTCAGATCCATGGGGACCTCCTAGGTGACGCGTATGGGGTCGGGGACAATCTGGAGGTATTCAACCACAAGGCCGAAAAAAACAAAAGAGAGAACGGAAGGGGACACCGGTTGCCTGCCCGTCAACCGCCATGGTAGGATGCGGGCATGGCCAAAAAAGCGCAAATCAAACAGGAAGTCCAGGTCGTCGGTTTCTATCTGGGGAACGACGAATACGCCATCACCATTGCCAAGGTCCGCGAGATCCAGAGCATGACCGAGATCCGCAAGGTGCCCAAGGCGCCCAAATTCGTCGAGGGCGTCATCAACCTGCGCGGTCGCATCCTGCCGATCATCGACCTGCGCAAGCGCTTCGAACTGCCGCCCGCCGTCGACCCCGCCCAGGCCAAGATCCTCATCGTCGAGTTCAACCGCAACCATGTCGGGCTCGTCGTCGACAATGTGTCCGAAGTCATCCGGTTCTATTCCGACCAGATCGAGAAAACTCCCGACATCTTCAGCCTCAGCATCGACTCACGGTACATCTCCGGAGTCGCCAAACTGGACGAACGCCTGGTGATTTTGCTCGACGTCGAGAAACTCCTCTCGTTCGAGGAACAGAACGCCCTGGCGGGCATCAAATCCTGACCGTCCCCCCCGCCATGCCGGTTGCCCCCTCCCAGGCCCTCCCCGCGGAGTGGCCAGCCCTGGCTGCCGCCCCCGAAGGCCCCGAACCAGCCCTCCTCTCCACCGGGCCCGATGCCGTTCCCCCATCGCCGACCGCCAGCCAGCCGTCCGCCGGGTCGCCCCGCCCGGGATCCCCTCCGGCGAAAAGCCCCGGTTGCTTGGTCGGGTGCGGATGCGGGTGCGTGTTCCCGCTGCTGCTGGCCGTGCTCGGGGCCATCCTGTTCTTCTGGGTGCTCGACCCTGTCCTGGCCGGGTTGCGGGCCACCCCGTCGCTGCCCGAGGTTCCCCGTCCGCAACGCGAGGACCGCTGGAACCTGGCCGACAAGCTGCGAGGCCTCACTGCCCCGGAACCCACAGGGGCCGCCCCGTCTCTCGATCTCACCCCGGGTGAAGCCAATGCCCTGTTGGCCCGTTGGTCTCCCGTCCCCGCCCGGGGGTTCGCCATGGTTCGGGCCAGCCTCATTCCCGGCCAGAACGGGGCGATCATCCTTCTCCAGGGATCCGGGTTCAGCATGCGCTCCGTGTCGTTCGTCATCGAGATCGCCGCCGACACGCCCGGCGCGGTCGCCTACCGGGTCCGACGCATTCTGGTCAACGGCCTGGAAACCAGCCCGGCGACAGGAGACTGGACCTGGTCCCTGGTCAGGGCCCATTTCGAAACCTGGGTGCCCCGCGTCCTCGGTTGGTCGCTGGCCGAGCTCAACGGCGGCCGGCTCCGGGTGATGTTCGCCCCCGACCGGATCACTCTGGCCGGCGATTTCACCGGGCTTCCCCTCATCAAGGAGGCAATCGCCGCCTCGGCGGCCGGCAACCGCTGATCCGTTCAGCCAGCCCGGCTCCCCCACGTCTGGCGGGGAAATCCCGACACACACCCAAAGGAAGTGCCGATCTCTCGGCTGGGTGGTGCGTGGCTCAGGCGGAACCCGGAACGCCGCCGGCCGCCGCGAAACACTCGGGCCAGGTCCGGAGCACCGCTTCCACCAGCCCCAGGGGCAGGCCGTCCGGCCAGTCGGCGGGGGCGACCACGCCTCCGCCGCCGGTGCCGCCCAGGAGCAGGACCCGCCAGGGGGAAGGCCCGGGCGGGCGGCTCGTCATCTCGAGCACGAGCCGTCGCTCTTCGACCCGCGCGAGCCGGGCCGGCTGATGGTCGACGAATACGGTGGTGGGAAGGCGCGGCGGCAGCCCGTGGGCTGTTCCCAGGTCGACGGCCACGGTCAGCCCGTACTCCCGTGCCGTCAGCGGCACTCCCCAGGCTTCAAGGGTGAGCGTGGCCGACAACGGTTCGGACCGCCCGGCGGCCACCCCCAGCAGTTCGGACCCGATCACTCGACACGCCTGTAGACGGGCCGGCCAGGGGCCATCGGCCAGGGTGAGGGCGGTCAGGGGCCCCGTTTCCCCCAGGCAGCGGGTCAGCGCCCGCCCGAAGGTGTCGCATTCCAGGCGCGTCGTGAAGGGTTGGTCGAAGAAGAAACCCGCGAGTTCGAGCAGCGGCAGTTGGGGCAACAGTTCAAGGATCGACAGCACTCCGGTCGGGCCGGGATCCGCCATCACATCGGGGTGCCGCACCCGCACCAGGATCCGGCAACGCCGGTCGAGGGCCTGGGCGGTGTTCGACAGGATGATTGCCTCCGAAAGATGCCCGACCACCAGGGAAAAGCCGGCCCGCAGGCCACCCTCGAGCCGGTCGGCCGGGAAGGACGGGGCCAGGATCTTGTCCCAGCCTTCCGGTTCGTCGCCTTGAAAGGGACGAAACAGGGGCCGGTCTGCGAGATACCCCCGACAGCCGCGCCGGCGGAAATCCTCTTCCAGGCGCCGCCAGACTGCCTGGAGCAGGGGCGACCGCAGGTCGAGCACCGCCCCGCTAGGGGCCAGGCGGTCGAGATTGGCCAAAACGGACGGGGGGTCGAAGGTCACCCAGGCGGGGCGGTCCCAGGGCGGGGTGGGGGAGGGTGGGGACAGCTCCGGGAGAGACATGGACCGGCCGGGGGCACTGTCACCCCGCGGCGGACGAGGAGGGACCCGCCCCCGCCGTGGCGGCCGCTTCCCCGTTCTCGGCCGGGTGGTCGCTGAAGTCCCGCACATCCTCGCCGCGTAACCGGTGGCCGAGAGAGGTGACCTCCTGGTAGAGCAGGTCGGAAATCTGCTCTTCGGTCTTGCCCTCCGCCAGCAGGGCGGCCACGTCGATGAGCGGCCCGAAGGCGACCTGCAGGCGGGCGGGGCGCGGCAGAACGGTGTGGGGCGGGTTCATCAGATGGTTGCCATCGATGAAGGCGGGCAGAATGGGGGCCTTGTGCCGGATGGCCAGCCGGATCGCCCCGGGCTTGAAGGGGCGCACCCGGCCGCGGGGATTGCGGGTGCCTTCGGGAAACAGGCCCAGGGCGTTGCCCTCCTGCAGGACCTTGATCGAGGTCTTGACCGCCGCGGCGTCAGCCTTGCTGCGATCGACGGGGAAGGCCAAGGCCTTGCGCAGAAACCAGCCGCTGATCGGATTGTCGAAGGCTTCCCGCTTGACCATGATGAAGACGGGAAGGGACACGCAGGCCCCCAGCACGAAGCCGTCGAGGGCGGAAGCGTGGTTGGCCACGATCACCAGGGGCCCCTGCCGCGGGCAGTGCTCTTGCCCGGTCACCGACATCCGGTTGTAGATCTTGAACCAGACCCAGGACAGGTGACGGGCCAGGCGGTAGAACCAGAGGGAAGGCTTCGTCTGGGCGATCCGGCCCTCGTTGCCCCCGCGTTTCCCGAACAAAAACCGCACCGACCGGTACAGGAGCCACCCCAGGAGCACTAGTGCCAACACCGGCAACACCAGGGCCAGAACGGTGCCGATGGCGACGGCGATGTCTTCGAGCAGACCGATCACCGGATTGGCCGCCCCCCCGGTCGTGGCGGTCGAAGCCGCCCGCAGCCCGGCTTTCCCGGTGTGGGCGGTCACCGTCGTTCCCTCGTTGAGGACGAGCGCCACCACCAGGAAGAACCAGGCATACTCCCCCGCGGGGATCAGACGGAACGTCAGCACCGCGGTGAACGCGGCCTTGACCGGCAACGACAGCAGGTCGAGCAGGTGATCGACCCACGGGATCTTGTCGCCCGCGAATTCGACCGCCGTGGCGACTCCGAGGGCGACCAGCACCGGGGTCTGGGCCAGGAAGGACAACCCTGGGAACATGGGGGCCATCCAGGGGACGGGCAGGAAGCGCTGCACCAGCCCGATCAGGAACGGCGGCAGGAAGGCCCGGAACCCGGTGCAGGCCGACAGGCAGATGCCGGTCAGGATGGGGAGCAGGTAGTCCATGGCCGGAAGATCAGCGGGGCAGGGCTCCCAGCTTGGTCTCGGCGCGGTGGGCGCCTTCCGCGTTGTTCCCGGCCCGATAGGCCGCGATCGCCCGCTCGAACTGGGGAATGGCCACCTCGGGCTGCCCCAGCTTTACATACAAGTCGCCGAGATCCTCGCGGACGATGCCTTGCCAGACGGTATCGCCGTCGCCCAGGCGGCCGATGATCTGCTGGAACCGTACGATGGCTGCCAGGGGCAGCCCCAGATCGCGGATGTAGCGGGCCGCCCAGACCAGCGGGCCGAACGCGAAGGGGCTGCCCGGATGCAGGCTGGCGTAATGGCGGGCGGCCAGGTCGATCATCCGCACCGCCCCGTTCTTGTTGCCCATCTGCACGAGTCGGGCCGCATCCTCCTCGTAGCCCATGGCCAGACGCAGGGTGGCCTGGGCACGGGCATCGGTCTTGGCCGGGGTGAACAGCGAGCCGCCCCGCCCGAAGGCATACTGGGCGGACACGTCGGCGGGATCCCAGCCCGCGGTGGTGGGCATGGTCGAGTCGGGCAGGTGCCGGCCCGCCCGGGCCAGCAGTTGCTGCCGTTCGATATCGACCAGTTCGGTGAAGGCCCAGTCGCGGATGGCGGGGTCGTCATGGTGCCGGCGCAGTTCGAGCATCAGCCGCCGGGCCAGGTCGAACCGCCGGAAGAACCGCACCACCGGATACAGGGTCTCGGCATAGCCGTGGGTGCCGAAGGTGGCCGGGTCTTCCCCGGTCAGGCGCTCGACCACCGCCCGGCGCTCGGCCAGCACGACCCGCAGAAATTCCGGGTCGGAAAGATCTTTCAGGGAAGGCATGGCATCGAGCCGTTGCAGGAGTTCGACGATCACCCGCTCGGCATCGGGCCGCGGAGCCCCCACCACACCGCTGGCGGCCAGCGGCTCCGCCGCCCCCAGCATGGCGATGACGCCCACCACCAGGACCAGTGACCTGCGGAACCACAGATTCGTGCGCATGAGAAGGCCTCCTTCACGACCCGGAATGATGGTCACAAAGTACCCGAATTCACGTCCGGGCGCAAGATCGGTTGCGCAATCCGAATACGGTGGCCATCCGTTCCGGGGATTTCGGCCTGTTCATGCGGCCTTCCGCCCCACCGCCCGACAAACCGGCCAGGGTATACCCGGCCTTTCCCCGAAAACTGCCCGAGATCCATCGGAATCCCACGCCCTGTCTTCGTCATGAAAAGGGGTAGCGACCGCCAAGCGAGCGTGATCGGCCGCTGCCCCCCGCACCAAGCACCAGTTCCTTGCCCTGACCGCCCTTGCAAGCGGCAACAGAGGGCACCGAATCAGGGGAAAGCCGGTTTCGGGGCGGGAATCTCGGTGAGGGGCTCTGGAAGAGGAACGTTGATCCCCTCGTCGTGGCCAAGGTGGGGAGCAGGCTGGAGTTTGAGGGCATCGGCTTGGCGTGGCCAGAGTTCCTTGCCGAAGAACCGGTCGGTCCCGAGGTAGTCTTTCAATTGCCGTGCAATCATCTTCGGACTTTTGCCGCCCCACCCAGTGAGGTCGGCATAGAGCGAAAGCTCCTTGGCCATCTCGATCCCGATCTTGCCAAGGAAAAAGTCCTCGCGTGAACTGGCCCCTTTCTGTTGATCACGGCTTTCCCATTCGTGATATCCGTTGGCAGCATCGGCCACGGGTGACCCATGAATATAAGCCACCTTCATGTACACCATCATGTGGCCTATCTGATTTCCGGTGAAATCGTCATAATTCGGATGGAAACCCCGGGCTCCGAAACAGACACGTTCGTGGGAAAATTTGGCGGTGCGAAAGACGTTAAGTTTTCCTTTGTCTCCAGGCATAGGAAGTTCGAAAGACCCCGGGGAAAAATTCCCCAAAAATACCCCATCAAGGTACATGAGGAATGTGTTCACCCATGCTTGCCGGTCGACCGAACCGTCGGCTCTGGCTACCTTGGCTCTACTGCGGGCGGCGGCCTCGGCAAAGATCGCCTGCACCGCCTCCAAGTCGGTCATCGTCGCATCTGGTCG
>CALLCO010000084.1 GCA_937998695.1 Candidatus Ozemibacteraceae bacterium | reverse complement strand
CGATGAACCCACCGCCCCCCCCTTCATCCGTCCCTCCCACGGTCACCACGACCGATGGGCGCCGGGCCTTTCCCTGCTTTCCGGCCGCCGTCGTGGTCTTCGTCATCAACGATCGCGAGGAGTTCCTGCTCCTCCATCATCCCCGGCGCGACGGATGGGAAACCGTCAACGGCGGCCTCGACGCCGGGCTGACCATCCTGGAAGGCGCCCTCAAGGAAACCCGCGAAGAGGCGGGGCCGCAGGTCCGGGTCCGGCCCGTCGGGGTGGTCCATGCCTCCAGCTTCCACTATGACGAGAACGTCCGTTTCATGCTCAGCATCAGCTACGTCATGGCCTACGAAGGAGGGCCGGTCGCGCCGGGCGACGATATGGCGGGAAGTCGCTTCGGCTGGTTCGGCCTGGCCGACCTCGAAGCGGGGAAGGTGCGGCTCGTGGTGCCCACCACCGGTCCCTGGCTGTTCCGTCGCGCCGTCGAGGTCTTCCGCCTCTGGCGCGACCGTCGCGATGACCCGCTGCAACGCGATCTCACGACCCTGGTCCCCAACAAATACCTGATCCGCCGCGACCGCCACACGGCTGAGTGAGAATGGCTGTCTCGCCCGGCGGGGCGTTGCGTTCCCTTCCTGACCGGGGTACACTGCGCACCATGGATCTGTCCCCGGACGTATTGCAGACCCTCAAGATGACCGATTTCACGGCCATCGTCACCATGCAGGCCGATGGTTCCCCGCACCTGGTCGGGGCGTGGAACCTGCTTCCCGCGCCCGACGGCGCTCTCATCCTCTCGGGGGAACGCTACGTCGAGACCCGCCGCAACCTGGCCCGGGACCCGCGGTGCTGGGTTTTAGTGGCCAGCCGCGAACTGAATTCCGGATACCGCCTGGTCGGCCGGGGCGAGGTATCGTCCCGCCCCGAGGATATCGAGCTCGTTCGCCGCTACTGGCCCCGCTGCCACTTCGCCATTCGTCTCCAGGTGGAGCGGGTGGAGGACCTCGCCTACTGGAAGGCTCTGACCTTCCCCCGCGTCGGGCCCACCGGCCCCGCCGCTCCTGGCGATTCGACGAGAGGAACCCATGACGACTGAATCACTCCACGCCCCCACCCGGATCCACATCTACATTTCTGAGCACATTCGGCATGAGCCCTTCTATCAGGACCTGGTCTCCCTCGGCTACCACATCATCCCTTTCCGGGAGGACGTGCGCGGTTGGGACGAGGTCGCCGGGCAACCGGGAATCTACCTGCTGCACGAGCAGTTCCTGTTGCAGGATTTCGGTGGCCTGCTCGACATCTTCCTGCGGGCTCCCGAGAACCGGCCGGTCATCATCCTCGGGGAGAACCTGTCCCGGGATTACCTGCAGACCGTCTTCATCGACCGGCCCTTCTATTACCTGATCAAGCCGGTCGGGCTCAAGCACCTGTCCGACACCCTGCGCAACTGCACGGTCGATGCCGAGACCAGCCTTGCCATGCAGGAGATGCGCCGCCAGCTCGAGCGGGCCCAGGGCGAGATCAAGGATCTGCGCGCCATCGCCCTCGCCCTCAGCGCCGAACGCGATCCCGCCCACCTGCTGGAGCTGATCCTGACCAAGAGCCGCCAGATCGCCGAGGCCGACGCCGCCAGCCTCTACCTGACCGAACCCGGACGGCAGCTGCGGTTCCGCCTGACCCAGAATGCCTCGCTGAACTGGCAGATGAGCCAGAACCAGCTCATGCCCATCGACGACAAGAGCCTGGCGGGGTATGTGGCGTTGACCGGTCAGCCCCTCAATCTGCTCGACGTCTACTTCATGCCGCCCTCCTATCCCTTCACGTTCAATCGGTCGTTCGACATCAAGTCGGGGTACCGGACCAAATCGATGGTCGTCGTGCCGATCAAGAATCCGGCCGGCGAGGTGCTCGGAGTCATCCAGCTCATCAACAAACGCAGCGATTTCGAGAAGCACCAGCCGGGGGTTCCGCTGGACGAGTCGGCGATCCTGCCCTTCCATCGCAACGACCTCGACCTGCTCCAGTCGCTCGCCTCGCAAGCCGCCATCGCCCTCGAGAACGCCCGCCTCTACGAGGAGATCAAGAACCTGTTCGAGGGGTTCGTCAAAGCCTCGGTGGTCGCCATCGAAGCCCGCGATCCCACGACCAGCGGCCATTCCGAACGGGTGGCCGCCCTGACCACCGCCTTCGCCCGCACCCTGGCCGACCTGCAGGAGGGGCCCTTCGCGGGCATCCGGTTTGACGACAAGGCGCTGACCGAGATCCGCTATGCCTCCCTGCTGCACGACTTCGGCAAGGTCGGGGTCCGCGAAGAGGTGCTGGTCAAGGCCAAGAAACTCTTCCCGTGGGAACTGGACAGCCTGCGGGCCCGCTTCCGCTACCTGCGCAAAGCGCTCGAGGCCGATTTTTGGCAGGACTGCTACCAGCAGCTCAGGGCCCGGGGCCAGGAAGCCTTCGACCTGATGTTCCCCGCTCTCGAGGCCAACTACCAGACCCAGCTCGCCGAGATCGAGGAGATCCTGCAGTTCCTCCTCAACGCCAACGAACCCACCGTCATGGAGGAAGGCAACTTCCACCGTCTCCTTGACATCGCCGGCCGGGAATACTCCACCCGGAGCGGGGAACGCATCCCCTTCCTGGTGCCCCGCGAGATGCAGGTGCTGTCGATCCGGAAGGGGTCGCTGTCGGAGGCGGAACGAACCGAGATCGAGTCGCACGTCACCCACACCTTCAATTTCCTGTCCCGCATCCCCTGGACGCGCGATCTGCGCCGGGTGCCCGAGATCGCCTACGCCCACCATGAGAAGCTCAACGGGCGGGGGTACCCCAACCACCTGACCACCGCCCAGATCCCCCTCGAATCGAAGCTGATGACGATCAGCGACATCTTCGATGCCCTGACAGCCCGCGACCGTCCGTACAAGAAAGCCATCCCGTACGATCGCGCGTTCGATATCATGTACCACGAGGTCAACCAGGGCCTGCTCTCGAAGGAATTGCTCGATATCTTCATCCAAGCTCGGGTCTACAAGGTGATCGAGAGCCCGCCCGCCACCTGGTGACGGGCGGGAGCGGTCGGACCCGCCGATAGTAGATACCATGGCCATCGAGCGCGACAGGGGAATATTCGCCGACGGCGGCGCCGCCTGAACCATGCCACTCGACTCCTCCCTTCTCGACTCTTCCCTGGTGGTGGTGGGCCTTGCCGTGGCCCTCGGCTGCGACGCCTTCGCCGTCGGGCTGGCCATCGGGACCCGCGACCCCGACCGGCGGCAGTGCTTCCGGTTGTGGTTCCATTTCGGATTGTTCCAGTTTATGATGACGATGGGCGGCTGGTACGTGGGGCGGGCGGTGCTCGAATATATTGCCGACTACGACCATTGGATCGCCTCGGGCCTGCTCGCCTTCATCGCCTTGCGCATGCTCAAAGAGAGTCTGGCCGCCCCCGATGACGAAGACGCGACGGCCGCGCGGTGCGATCCGACGCGAGGGTGGTCGCTGGTCGCCCTCTCGTTCGCCACCAGCTTCGACGCTCTGGGGGTGGGGTTCGGCCTGAGCATGGCGACGGCCAGCCTGTTTTGGGAATCGGTGGTCATCGGTTTCATGGCGGCTGGCATGACCTGGACGGGTCTGTTCCTGGGCCGCCAGCTGTCGAAGGCGTTCGGCAAGCGGGTCGAGACGGTGGGCGCGCTGATTTTGCTCGCCATCGCCGCCAAGCTCCTCGAGATCTGAGCGATGTTGCTGGGAGGGCTCTGCCAGAGGTCTTGCCCCTCCTATCGTCATCCGATGGGCACCCGGCCTGGCAGATTCCGGTCATCGGGAGGGCGGCTGGTACTGCCTGGTTCCCTGGACAAGAAAACGGCCGGGGCCCCTGGCCCCGGCCGCTGATCGTTGTCGGGTGACCCTTACATGGCCGCGACGGCGGCGTGCGTGGGCAGGATCGCCTTGAGGTCGTCTTTGACCGTGGTGACCGGCTTGATCGCGAACTTCTCGACCAGCACGTTCAGCACGTTCGGGGTGATGAAGGCGGGCAGGGAGGGTCCGAGCCGGATGTTCTTGATGCCGAGCGAGAGCAGGGTCAGCAGGATGCAGACCGCCTTCTGCTCATACCACGACAGCACCATCGACAAGGGCAGGCTGTTGACGTCGGTGTTGAAGGCCTTGGCCAGGGCCACGGCGATCTGCACCGCGGAGTAGGCGTCATTGCACTGGCCGACGTCGAGCAGGCGCGGGATGCCGCCGATCTCGCCGAACTCGAGCTTGTTGAAGCGGTACTTGCCGCAGGCCAGGGTCAGGATGACGCAGTCCTGGGGCACCGCCTGGGCGAAGTCGGTGTAGTAGTTGCGGCCGGGCTTGGCGCCGTCGCAGCCGCCGATCAGGAAGAAGTGCTTGATGGCGCCTTTCTTCACCGCGTCGATGACCTGGCCTGCCACGCTCATCACGGTGTGGCGGGCGAACCCGCCCATGATGAACTTTTCGGGCTCGTCGGCCGCGAAGCCGGGCGCGGCCTGGGCCGCCGCGATGACCGGAGCGAAGTTGCGGTCGGCGATGTGGGTGACGCCGGGCCAGGCGACCAGGCCGCTGGTGAAGATGCGGCCCTTGTAGGTGTCGCGGGGGCGCTGGATGCAGTTGGTCGTCATCAGGATGGCGCCGGGGAAGGCGTCGAACTCCTTGGCTTGATCCTGCCAGGCGCCGCCGTAATTGCCGACCAGGTGCTTGAACTTCTTCAGTTCGGGGTAGGCATGGCAGGGCAGCATTTCCCCGTGCGTGTAGACGTTGATGCCCTTGCCCTCGGTCTGCTTGAGCAGTTCGTGCAGGTCTTTCAGGTCGTGGCCCGAGACCAGGATGGCCTTGCCCTGCTTCGCGCTGATGCGGATCCTGGTCGGCTCGGGGTGCCCGTAGGTCGAGGTGTTGCCGGCGTCGAGCAGTTCCATCGCCTTCAGGTTGACCTGGCCGCATTCCATGTTGGCCGCGAACAGTTCGTCGACCGTCTGCTTGTCCTGCGTCAGCAGGTTGAGGGCCTTGTGGAAGAAGGCATACACGCTGTCGTCCTCCTGACCGAGGATCATGGCATGATCGGCGTAGGCGGCGGTGCCCTTCAGCCCGTAGGTGAGCAGCTCCATCAAGCCGGCGATGTCGTCGCCATACTGCTTCTTCCGCGCCTCGATGCCCACCTCGGCGGCCTGCGTTTCGAGGCTGTGAAGGTCGGTGGCGGGCGTGAACTGGGCTGGCCCCCGCAGGCATTCGATCGTCTTGCCGGCCTTGGTGGCGGCCTTTTCATAGAGCGCTTTGGCATCGGCCCGGGTCTGCACGGCCTTGTCGAGCAACTGGCGCAACCGTTCCGGATCGAAGTTGACGTTGGTGACGGTGGTGAACAGGTTCTCCATGACCTGTCGGTCGATCTTCCGGTCGCTGGCGCCTAACTGGCGGGCCCGGTGGGCAAACTGCGAGATGCCCTTGGTCACATGGATCAGCAGATCCTGAAGGGAGGCGGTCTGGGCGTCCTTGCCGCAGACGCCGACCTGGGTGCACCCCTTGCACTGGACGGTTTGCTCGCATTGATAACAGAACATACCCATGATGGAATCCTCCTGATGTGATGATGTCGTTCGAATCAGCGGGGGAGTGACCCCGCGGGAATCCGGAAATGAATCGAGGTTCAGCGCACGGTCTGCCGGGAGACGATTCCGCCCTGGATGCCGATCACGTGGATCTCGAGCGGGGTGGCCACGCCCGCCTGGGCGCGCGCCTGCTGGGCCAGGTGGGCGAGACCTCCGCAGCAGGGGACTTCCATGCGCAGGACGGTGACGCGGCGCGGGCGCGCCTGCTGGAAGATGGCCGCCATCTTCTCCTGGTAGAAGGCGGCGTCGTCGAGCTTGGGGCAGCCGACCAGGACGCTGCGCCCCTGGAGATACCGGGCGTGGAAATCGGGGACGGCGAACGGCACGCAGTCGGCGCACAGGACGAGGTCCGCGTCTTTCAGGAAGGGGGCGTGGGGCGGGACCAGCATCAGCTGCACCGGCCAGTGACCGAGCTGGGAAGGAGGGGGGGCGTCGGCGGGGACGCCGCCGGTCGCCGCGGTGGTCGGGGTGGGGGAGGGCGACATCCGGCGCAGGGCGCTGCCGGGACAGCCGACCCCGTGGCCATGGCTATGCCCATGCCCCTGGGCCGGGGTGGGGGAAGGAGCGGCGCCATGCGGCCCATGCCCGGCCAGAGGCGGTCGGCCGATGGTGCGCAGATGGGCCTCGACCGCCTTCTCGTCGAATTCCGGGGCGTCGCGTTCCACCACCTTCAGGGCGCCCTGCGGGCATTCGCCGAGGCAGGCCCCGAGCCCGTCGCAGTAGACATCGCTGACCAGGCGGGCCTTCCCGTCGATGATCTGCAGGGCCCCTTCCTTGCACCCGGGGACGCACAGGCCGCAGCCGTTGCACTTGTCTTCGTCGATCTCGATGATCTTGCGTTTCATCTGCCTTCTCCTTGCCGGCTTCACGCCGCGTCGAGTTTCATCTTCCGCATCTTGCCCGCGGTCAGGGGCAGGTCGGCCAGGGTCAACCCGGCCAGGAAATCCTTCATCTTCTGGTTGAGCAGGCCCACGAACCGGCCCAGCCCACAGTCGGGGTTCTGGCAGACCGGGGTGCCGAACAGGCAGAAGTGGGGCTCGATGGGACCCTCGATGGTCTCGAAGATCGCCTCGAACGTGATGGCGGCCGGGGGGCGGGCCAGTTGGTAGCCCCCGGCGGGGCCGCGGCACGAGGAGACCAGCCCGGCTTTGCGCAGCCGTTGCAGCACCTTCGACAGGTGGGCTTCGGAAGCCTGCAGCCGGTGGGCGATCTCCTTGAGGGGGACCTCTTCGTCGGGCCGTTGCGCCAGGTCGATCATGGCGTGGAACGCCAGATTGACCGCTTCGGACAGTTTCACCAGGTCTGCCATGCTCGCCGCTCCGTTTCCACTTCAGATTATGGTATTATAATACCAGAATAATGAAATTGGCGCAAGCTTTTTTTTTCTTCGATCCGACCGGAGGCCGGATCCCCCTGACGCAGAAGGGGCGATCCTCGTTGGGGGACTCTCCACCCGGCGGGAGAGGGGACCGAAGAAGAACAGAATGATCAGCGAAATGATGACGACATTCGGCGCCAACCACCAGGTCCGCGGGATCATCCCTTCATCCTCGCCAGGATCCTCCACCATGTCCAACGGGGCGGTTGTCCCGTGTACCTCCCTCATGGAAGAAGGGAAGGTCAATTCCCTCTAAGGGGAACCCCGGAAATCGCCGAAGAAAAGATGGCCACCATATTTCTTCGTGGGGTCGGGTCCATGGAGCTTGCCCGTTCGGGCGCTCGCGGCCCACTTCCCCCGTCCTGGGGGTCGGATCCATGTTTGGGGGGTTTTCCGATGAAGGGCACCCTGCGCAGCATCATCGCCTGGTTCGCTTGTGGCGGACTGGTCCTGGCTACCCTGACCTTGACCGGCTGTTTCGGCAAGGGTGGAGGAAGCAGCTCACCTGTTAGCCCACAGGTCGGGGAAGCCCCGGCCTGGGACCTGGCCCTCGAACAGGTCACGGCCGCCCTGCAGACCGCCAGCGGGCCATCCTGGACGGCCGGCGAGACCGCCGTCACCCTCGGTTTTTCCCAGGCGGAAGCCGCTCTCCTGTGCGGTGTGCTGTCCGATCCCCAGGTGCCGGCCCTGGCCGCGGCCGTATCTCCGGTGACCGTTCTGGCCGCCGGGGCCGAGCTCCCGGTTGAGCCCAAGCTGGAGAGCCTCCCCGTCTCCACTTCGGTTGCCCCGGAGGCCGCCGACCTTGGCGCCACCCCCCCTTCTTTGGGCGTGGCCGCCGCCGAAGAGCCTGTCGTGTCCCTTCCCCCCCGGTTCTCCTGGCGTGAGCGGGACGGCGGCCGCCGCCTGCCAGGGGTCAAAGCCCAGGGGAAGTGGGGAACCGGCGTTGCCTTCGCCGTCCTGGCCGCCCTGGAGGCCCGCACCCTGATCGCCAATCCTGGCCTGCCGAACGGCTTCGACCTGTCGGAATGGGACCTGTGGTACCACGGCACCGCTGGCCGGGCCCCGGTACCCGGCGGTTGGTATCCCTCCGCCGCCCTGGATTTCCTCACCACCACTGGCGTCGTCGCCGAAGAAGCCTGCCCCTACGCCACCCTGCCCGCTCCGCCCGCGGTCAAGCCGGGACAGACCCGTCACCGGGCTCGCTCCTGGAGCCTTGTTCTCGGCGAAGCCGCCCTGAAGGCAGCCCTTCTCGAAGGGCCAATCGTCGGTCTGATGAAGGTCCGGGCGGATTTCTTCTACTATCGAGGCGGGATCTACGAGCCGGTGGCCGGCCCCGAGGTCGGCGAACTGGCCTTCCTGCTCGTTGGCTATGATGACGAACAGGGCTGCTGGATCGGTCAGACGTCGTGGTCGGCCTCCTGGGGCGAGAGCGGCTTCTTCCGCATCCGGTCCGGCCTGATCCGCCCGGTTGGGTTTCGCGTGGTGGCGCAGGCTTCCAGCGAAGCCAGCCAACCCTTGCCCTCGCCGACATCGACCTCGCCCTCCTCGCCCGTCGTGTCAGGAATCCCTGACGGGGAGATTGTCACCGTGACCCCCGCCGACCCAGCCACCGCCCTCGGCCCCTTTGTCCGCGCCATCACTGCCTCGAGCGCCGAGGTGGTCTGGAGCACCGCCGCCGACAGCACCGGCCAGGTTGAGCTGAGCGGCTTCCAGGGAGGGATGTCCAAGGTCTTCCCGTCGTTGCAGGCGGGGCGGGTTCATGCCGTGCGCCTGCCCGACCTCGCGCCCCAAACCGCCTACCAGGCTCGGGTGTCGGTCCAGACCTCCGGCAGGCCTGTGGCTTTCTCTACACCCATGGCCTTCCTGACCCTCTCGGTCGCCTCTACGACCCCGGCCACGCCGATCATCTTCAACGTCACGGTCAGCCGTATCACCAGCGAGTCTGCGGTCATCACCTTCAAGACCGACAAGGATGCCGCCGGTCGCATTGTCTACCAGGCCCAAAATGCCACCCAAACCATCACCCGCACCGATCTTCGCCTGCAGAGAGATCACACCTTCACCCTGACCAATCTGACCGGGGGAACGCTTTATACCTTTACTGCCCAGTCTTGGATCGACACGGGCGCCACCGCCACCTCCGATCCCGAGCAGTTCACGACGACCGAGATCACCCCTCCCGTCATCAGCTTGCCTGCGGCCGTGCAGGTCATGGCGACGGCGGCCACCATCGTCTGGCAGACCGACGAACCCTCGACTTCCCAGGTCGAGTGGGGGCTGACCCCCGCCTACGGCTGGTCGACCGCCATCGAAAAATCCCTGGTCGAAGGGCACCGGATGCGCTTGACCAACCTGACCCCCGGGACCCTCTACCACGTGCGTGTTCGCTCGAAAGACGCGGCGGGCAATGAGCGGGTCGGCAACGATTTCACCTTCACCACGCCAACCCTCCTCGAAGTGACCCCGATCGAGGTGTCCAACGCCTCCGCGACCCAGGTGACCGCCACCTCGGCCACCATCGTCTGGCAGAGTTCCAAGCCGGGCAGTTCACAGGTCGACTACGGTTTCAGTGCCGGGTTCGGCTGGTCGAGCCCGTTCAGCCCGACCCTGACCCGGAGTCACGTCGTCACGCTGACCGGCCTGACCCCCTCGACCCTTTATTCCTACCGGGTTCGGTCGATCGATGCCCAGGGCAATGAAGCCTCGAGCGGGGAACTGCGCTTCCGCACTCCCGCCGCTCCTGATCCCACGGCGATGGTCCTGGGGAACGCGACGGCGACCCAGATCACCGGCAACACCGCAACCATTGTCTGGTCGAGCGACCGCCCCGCCACTACCCAGGTGGAATACGGCCTGACCGCTGCCTATGGAATGGTCACGCCCCGTAACACCGCCATGGTGCTCGGTCACCAGGTGGCCCTATCGGGATTGAAACCCGATACCGACTACTATTATCGGGTCTCTTCCATCGATCAGTGGGGGAATGTGGCCAGTCTGGCGGCTGGGCCCTTCCGCACCCTCGATACGGTGCCGCCGGCCGTCTACGATCTGATGGTGGCCACGATGAGCGGGACGACCGCCTCGATTACCTTCACCACCAGCGAGCCGGCTTACGCCGCCGTCGAGTACGGGGTCGGCGATTTCGGTCTGTCGACCCTGCCCAACCTCGTCGCCACCACCGCTTTCACCGTCCCGTTGACCGGCCTGACCCCGCAACGGATCTACCGGTACCGGGTGCGGGCCACCGATCTTGCCCGCAACAGCGGCTTGTCGGGTGAGCGCACGTTTACCACCCTCGATACGGTGGGGCCGGTCATCTGGTCGGTCGCCGCCAGCCAGGTGACCCTATCGACGGCGGTGATCACCTGGACGACGGACGAAAACAGCACCTCCCAGGTCGAATGGGGTTCGACGTCGGGGATCTACACCGCCAGTTCCCCCTTTGATCCAACCCTGACCCGCACCCACGTGGTGAAGATCTCCGGCTTCGACGGGACGGCCGCGCCGGTCTGGTACTACCGGGTCTGGTCGTCCGACACGGCGGGCAATCGCAGCGTGTCGGATGAACGGTCCTTCGCCGTGCCGTTCACCCTGAGCGCCGTGGCTGTCACCAATCTGACCGCCACCACCGCCTCGATCACCTGGGACAGCACCGCGTCGGCCTCTTCCCTCGTCGAATACGGGCCGACCACCGCCTACGGGTTCCAGTCGCCGACCATCGTCGATGCCTTCGATCTGAAGCAGAGCCACGCCATCAGCCTGACCGGCCTGAACCCCTACACCTTGTACAACTTCCGGGTGCGCAGCCGTGACATCACCGGCCTCGAGGTCATCTCGAAGAACTACACGTTCATGACCCCCCAGTCGGCCGCGCCGCCGGTCATCAGCGACCTGGTCACCACCAGCATCTCCCAGATCTCGGCGGCCGTGTCCTGGAAGACCGACACCGACTCGACCACGGTCGTCGATTACGGCACCGAGTCGGGGCGCTACACCCTGCGCGCCGTCGCTGGCGGCGGTCTGACCACCGCGCACCGGGTCACCCTGTCGGGGCTGCGGGCGGGGCGGACCTACTACTACATGGCCCGTTCGACCGACGCCCAGGGGCGGGAAGCGACCTCCACCGAACGGATCTTCCAGACTCCGGGCGTGCCCGCCCCGGTCATTTCGTCCATCCGCGCGGTGAACCAGACCGACACCTCGGCCATCATCTACTGGCAGACCGACGTGGCCTGCACCTCGCAGGTCGAGTATGGCACCACCAGTCTGCTGGGCATCCAGACCCCGCTCAGCATCGCCGCGACGACCACCCACGCCGTGGTGCTCACCAACCTCCTCTCCGGCACCCCCTACCAGTACCGGGTGCGGTCGCGTGACCCACTGACCGGCCTGGAGAGCGTTTCCTCCAACGAAACCTTCACCACGCAGGACACGACCGGGCCGGTCATCAGCGAAGTGCAGGTCATCGGGATCGGCACAACTACGGCCACGGTCATCTGGAAAACCGACGAGAACGCCGATCGTCAGGTCTTCTACTGGGCCGGCGCCAACCCCCCTCAGGGTACTCCGGTCGGCACGGTGTTGGGCCGGACGCACTCGGTGACCCTGGTCGGGCTCTCCGCCAGCACCACCTACACCTTCTACGCCCAGTCGAAGGACAAATACAACAATCCCTCCGTCAGTGCGAACGGCACCTTCTCGACGCTCGACCGCACGCCGCCCGTCATCACGAACGTCGCCGTCGAGGCGGTGGCTGGCACCCTGGCCACGATCACCTGGACCACCGACGAGGCCGCCGTGCCACAGGTCGAATACGGCCTGACCACCGCCTACGGGGCGACCCGGCCCCTGCTGCCCGGCCCCACGGGCACCTCCCATGCCGTTCTGCTCGACGGCCTTGTGCCGGGAACGACCTACAAGTTCCGCATCCGGTCGACCGATCCGGCCGGCAACATCGCCCTGACCCGCGACTACGCCTTCACCAGCCTCGACACGCTGGCCCCCCTGATCAGCGGGGTGAACGTCACCCCGATCACCGAGAATTCGGCGACCATCCTTTGGCGCACCGACGAGCTGTCGGACACCGTCGTCGAATACGGCACGACCCCGGCGCTTGGAACCACCGTCACCCGCAGTCTGCTGACCCGCGACCACTCGCTCACCCTTTCTTTCCTGGCGGGCAACCAGACCTACTACTTCAAGGTCGTCTCGACCGACGCGTCCGGCAACACCGCACAAGCCGGGGTGTACACGTTCAAGACCCTCGACAAGACCCCGCCCCAGATCACGGTCGCGCCCGCCGCCACCACGATCCTCGAAGAGTCGGCGACGATCGAGTGGACGACCGACGAAGCGGCCACCTCGCGCATCGAGTATGGGAAGACCACTTCCTATGGCAGCTCGATGCAGATCACCGATGCCCTGACCACGACCCACCGGCTCGTCATCGACGGCCTGACCCCGTTGACCACCTACCAGTACCGGGTGCGTTCGAAAGATGCCGCGGGCAACGAAGTGATCTCGGGCAACTACAGCTTCACCACCCCCGCCCTGCTGCTCATCCAGAACGTGCAACTGCTGAATGTCACCGCCACCCAGGCCTCCCTGCTGTGGGAAACCTCGGTGCCGGCGACCTGCGAAATCACGCACGGACGCACCAATCCCCCGACCATCACCGGCATCGCCGAAGACAACGTGCCCGGCGTCGGGGCTCCAGGCACCTCTTCCCATACCGTCACCCTGTTCCTGGAAGGGGCGCCGCTCTCCTCCGCCGTCACCTACTATTTCAAGGTCCAGGCCACGACTCCGAACGGCGTGACCAAATCCTCGGGCCTCCGCTACTTCCTGACGCCCTGATCGGAGGGGTCCCCTGACCTGGCCGTGGGATGGCTGTGGTGGATCGGACTTGCGGGAGCTTGCCTGCCGCTCGTGCTGGATCGCCTGGATATCCTGGTTCGGTATGAAGACTGGCTGGCCCGCGGCCAACCCGCCCCGCCCCCCTGGCGGACCGCTCTCCTCATCGGGTATCAGCTCGGGCTGGTGGGGGCGCTGATCGGTTCGGCGCTGGCCCACCGGTTCTCGCATTCACCGGCCGGTGCCGAGAGGAGTCTTTCCCCAGGCTAGGCCCCTGTCAACGTCGAAGGTGAGGCTTTGTCCTGCCGTTGCTTTTGGTGGGCTTCAGGGAGCCGCGGCGGAAAACCACAAGGTCAACGGTGACGAAGGACTGGTCCGGCGTCACGACTGACGTTGCCTGTTCCTGCTCTTCAGTGGTCCGGACTCACCAACGAAAGCTCGGTCGGGCACCCTGCAAATTCGATCATGACAGAGGATGAAAGCCAGAGGGGAAACGGGAACCTCCTGGTGGCAAAGGGCCAAGGCCCGTGCCGGGTGCGAACGGTTGCCGAAGGTGATGGGGCGTACTCCGTTGCCGGCGCTCGGTATCAGGTGTCGGATCCGCCGTCGCCCTCCTGATCGCCCTCTTCGGCCCCCTCTTCATCATCGTCGGTGGGGGGCATCTCTGGATCGGTGTCGGCGGGTGGGCTCATGCTCGGCCCGGAGGTCCCCTCCGGGCCAGATGCAGTCCCGGCGCTTGTTGCAATGCCCAGGATCGGCAGCACCAGTCCCTTGACCTCGGCCAGCGGATAGCTCAGTCCGACGATGGCCACCGGTCCGTCCGCCTTGAAGGTGAACCCGTTGAGCAGTTTGACCCACTCGGCGGGCGCCCCGGTCGCATTGAGCCGGGCCTGGGCGATGGTGCCTTCGATGGCGCTGCCGATGGTCCCCGCCGCCTCGGGGGTGTCGGCCCGCACCTGGAGCCGGGCCTCGATGGTGGTCGTGATGTCGATGGTGAGCAGCAGGTCGGTCATGCGGCCGACCGCTGCGTAGGGGGTATCGGAGGCGGCCAGGGCGATCTGCTGCCGGGTCTCGGGCGGCAGGGCGGCGCCGATCCAGATCGGGGTGCCAGGTGGCACCCGCTTCACCAGGTCGGCGAACCCGGGGCTGGCGGGCAGGGCGGCTCCCTTCCCGTTCTGCACCGCGATCGCTTCTTTCAACCGGGCCTCGTTGCCCACGGCGACCAGGTCGGGGGCGAGGAAGACGGCGAAATCTGGCTTACCGGTGGCGCGGATGGCGGTCAGCCCCTCGAAGGTGTCGATCTTCCCGTCGACCTTGAACGATTCGTCCTTCTCGAGAGCGGCCACCATCGCCTCCTTCTGGAAGGCGCCGCGGAAGAGGGCGAGCCCCTCGTCGGGCGGCCGGCCGTCCGGACCGGGGGCGGGCATCAGCACGGCGAGTTGGCGCAAGTCTTTGAGAGGGTCGAACTGCAGGATCTTAACAGCCTCGTCCAACTCCATCAGGCCGGGGATTTTCGCTTGGCGGGCAGCGGCCAGCTGCTCATCGACCAGTTTTTTCAGTTCGGCATTGGCCATGAGTTTGGCCAGATCGACCGAGATGACCACCGCGCCGCCCGCCGGGAGGTGGGAAACCAGATCCTGGGCGGGGGCGAGGCCGGGCCACAGGAGGGTGGCGGCCAGGACGACCGGCAGGGCCAGGGCGAGCGGATGACGGTGGGCAGACATGCGGGTTCCTCCTCGGGCGTGGGTCATTGCGGGGTTCCGACGACCAGGATCGGGAAACGGAAGGTTTTCTGGGCGGCGGCCTTGACCTGCGCGACGGTGACGTCTTTGTACAGGTCGTTGAGTTCTTCGAAGAACCGTTCGCTGAGACCGGCCCCCAGGAAGCTCACCAGGAACCGGGCCTGGTCGCCTGAGCGTTCCATGGTGCGCGCGAAGTGCAGTTTGACCGTCTCCTGGGCGCTGCGGATGTCCTCGGGGGCGACGGAGATGTCGGGCAGCCCTTCCAAGAGCTTCTGCAGGGCGGCCCGCGCCTCGCCGAGCTTCTCGCGCGGCACGCGCAGGCAGCAAAAAACCCAGCCGGTGTCGCCGAGGATCTGCAGGTTCAGGGTCTGGACCTCCTCGGCCAGGCCCTTGCCGATCAACTCGCGCTGGATCAAACCGTTGCGGCTCCAGGACAGGAGGTGGAAGACCACCAGGTCGGCCACGAACCCGGCCCGGGTCTCGGGTTGGCGCCACAGGTCGATGAGGGGGGGGAGCCGGTAGCCGAAAGCCAGCCAGGCCGACCCCGCCGGGTCGCGAACCGGCACCTCGATCGTCTCGGCGGCGGCCAGGGGCTGCGCGAACTCGGGAGGCAGGGTGGGGCGGGGCGGCATCGGGGCGGCAGGCAGGGCGCCGAGGATCTCGGTGGCCAGGCTGGCCACCTCGTCGGGATCGAAGTTGCCGACCAGGGCGCAGGAGAGATTGCCGGGCACCACCCAAGTCTGGCGGAACGTTTCCAGGTCGGTCAGGGTCAGTTTTCCCACCCCTTCCGGGGCGGGGAAGAGATTCGGGATCGCCGCGGCGGGCAAGGCTCGCCGCATGAACGCGAGGTACACCTGGACCGGGGCCAGATCGAGGGAGTCCTGCACCTCACGGGCCAGGGCGTCCCGCGCCCGCGCGAACTCGGAGCGGGGCAGCGGAGTCTTGACCAGCAGGTCGGTCGCCACCTCGAGCAGGCGGCGAACCTGGTTCTTCTCGGCGAACCCGCCGACGAACAGGCCGTTGGGGCCGGCTTCGACGGTCACCTCGCCGCCGATGCGGTCGAGCTTACGGCTGAAGGAGGGGCGGCCTCCCTTCGGGGAGTTGGTCTCCTCGAGCATCCAGGCGAGGAGATTGGCGGTGCCGGTCTGGTCCGCGGCGGGCGGGCCGGTGCGTACGAACAGGGAGGCGGCGGCCACCTCGCTGCCGGCGTACGGCTTGACCAGGACCTTGACTCCGTTGGGCAGGGTGAGCAACCGCGGGGTGGCCTCGGCGCGCACCTGGCAAGTGAGCGGA
>CALLCO010000083.1 GCA_937998695.1 Candidatus Ozemibacteraceae bacterium | reverse complement strand
CCTCCTCCGATGGCGGGCAGGAAATGGAGGTTGACCAGCACCACGTTGGCGACGGCCAGCCAGGCCACCAGGAAGGGTTGGAAAAGGGCGGCCCGCAGGTGCTCCTGCAGCCGGGCGAACCCGACCAGGTGCCGGATGTAGGCCGACAGGGAATCGCGCAACCCCAGCCCGCCGGGCACCGACAGGAGCGCGACGAGGGCCTGGTCGACCCCCTTCAGGCCAGCCAGGATCTCGGCGGGAGGGTGCCCCTTGGCCAGGCCTTCCCCCAGTTGCCGGGCCCAATCAGCCGCCCGGGCCGGCGGCAGGGCGGCGGCCGCTTCATCGAGGAACCGGCTCAGGGGCAACCCGCTGCCGCTCGCCGCGTGCAGGATCTGGGCGAAGACAAGAACATCCTCTCCGGGGCTGGCCGGGCCGGCGGCGGAACGCCGTGGGGCTCGCTCGAGGTTCTCCTCCACCGTCGTGGAGGTCGGGTTCGAGGGGCGGCTTCGATCTTGGTTCACAGGGCCCCCAGGATGCTGACCATCGGCAGCATCACGCCGATGCAGACGACCGCGACGCCGAGTCCGATGCCGAGCATGAGCAGGTTCTCCGCGGCCATCAGGAAGCGCCGCCGGCCGGCCCGCAGTCTGGTTTCGAGGAGACCCACTCCTTCCCGCACCACTTGGGGCGAACGACCTTCGCTCTGCCCCAGGTGGAGGAGGCAGGCGACCAGCGGGTCGGCCCCCATCCGGGCGAGCGCCGCCTGTGGCGGTTCCTGGCGTTGCAAGGCTTCCCCGTAGGCCCGGAACGCATCGCCGGTCAGGGGCAGAAGGAGCGGGTGCCCGATGACCGACAGGACGTGGGGCACCCGGTGGGGGGCCACTTCCGGCAACAGTCGCAAAACGGTGGCCATTTCCCGAAGCCGTTGCGGTCCACGCCAGAGGTAGGGGAACCACGGCATCCCGATTAGGCCGACCAGGCCGGGCAGAAGCACGAACAAAGACACGATCGGGAACCACCACCCAACCAGGAAATCGCTGACCTCGAGCAGAATGGTGGTCGCCCACGGCAGCTCCATCTTCATGCCCAGGAAAATCTCTTTGAATTGGGGCAACACGAACATCACCAGGGCGATCAGAACCTGCCCGGCGATGGCGAGCTGCACCAGCACGTAAGAGAACTCCTTGGCGATCTCGCGGTGGTTGGTGTCCTGCACGGTCGCCCGCGCCACCAGCACGGCTCCTTTCTCCCGGTCGTCGAGGTCGGCGCCCAGCACCGCCCGGACGGGCCCCGGCAAGGCCGTGCACCCTGGTTGCGTGAGAAGGTCCCGCAGGGACCGCCCCTGGGCGATCCCCTCGCGCAGGAAGGCGAAGGCCCCCCGCCCTGCCGGCCAGGACGCTTTTTCGGCAGCCATCGCCAGCGCCTTGGGGAGGGGTTCCCCTCCCGCCAGGGCCAGGCCAACCATGGCCAGGCTCTCCCGGCGCTCGCTCTCGAACGCGGCGGCGGGCGGCTCCATCAGCATCCGGAACAGGGAGGGGCTCATGCTTTCCCTCCCGACCGGATTGGCATGCCCCGGCCCGGCCCTTCAGGAAGAAGCGGCTCCGCAGGGAGGAAAACCCAGACCAGATCTCGAATCATGGCGGCCCGGACACCTCTGCGGGGTCGGTCAGCGGGCGAAGGGTCAAGGAACCGGCTGGGACGGCAGGATCGAGCCGGACGACCGAAACGGCCGGTCGCCGCCGCCCCGGCCGCCCCGCTGGACCTGATTGACCTGATGGACCCGATGGACCAGCGGGTCCAGCTGGCAGGGCCGCGTCTGGGCCGTTCTCCCAACGCAACCCCACCAGCCCCCGCAACCCGGACCCCAGCAGGTCGGGGGCGGCGCCCATCTGCCGCATGCGGTCGAGGGCGGCCCCGGGCGAGGCGGCATGGAAGGTGGCCAGCACGAGATGCCCCGCCAGGCCCGCCTGCAAGACTTCCCGCAGGCAGTCGGGGTCACGGATCTCGCCCAGGGCCATGACATCAGGATCTTGGCGGAGAAGGTGCTTGAAGGCACTGGCCAGGTCGAGCCCGGTCCGGGGATCGAGCGAGGCCTGACAGATGCCGGGAACCCGGCCCTCGACGGGGTCCTCCAGAGTCGCGACGCGGCGGGGGCCAGCCGTTCCCGGAGCGACAGAGCTTGAACCTTGGTCCGGTAGGGAACCCGTTCTCGCCGACCCGGCCTGGCGGTCGGCAACCGTCACGCCGCTCCCCTCGTCCGCGCCGCCCCTCTCGGACGGGGCAGCCCCCAGGTCACCGCGGCCCATGCCGACCGGCCCGCCGACCGCATGGCCCGTCGGCCCGGCCGCCGCCGCCAATTCAGCCAGGGTGGCATAGAGGGCGGTCGTCTTCCCGCTGCCGACCGGGCCAGTTACCAGCAGCAATCCCGGCCCCTCGGCCAGCAACCGCCGCCAGGCGGCGACCGCCGCGGCCGGCCAGCCAAGCGAACCGAGGTCGGGAAACTGCAGGGGCCGTACCAGGCGCACCGCCGCGCGTTCCCCGTCGAGCGAGGGAAAGACCGCCAGGCGTGCCTCGATGCCGGCCGCGGCATCGACCGTCCAGGCCCCTTCCTGCGGCAGGCCGGTCAGATGCGGGTGGCACCCCGCGAGGTGTTTCAGTCGGGCGATCACGCCGGCATGCGCTTCGGCCCGGAACGCCCCGGCCTCGGTCAACGCACCGGCTCCTCGCAGGGTGACGCGAGTGCGGCCAGGCAGCGGTTCGAGATGCAGATCGCTGGCGCCGCTTCCGACGGCGAGCGCGATCAACAGATCGGTCGCCCGCACCCACGGTTCGGCCACGCTGTCGGCCAGCCGGTCGACCGCTTCAAGGGTAGCGGACGGCGACAGGGAGGTGGCTCGCCAGGCTTCCCACTGCCGGTGCTCGGCCACCACTTTTTCCACCAGCGTCAGGGTTTCCTCGGAGTGGGCCCCCGGAGCAAGACGCAGCCGTTCTCCCGACCGCAAGCCCACGACCAGGGATTTCTCTTCGAGCCGGGCGCATTCAATCTCCGCCAGGGAGATCGGGCGGGCGGCCTCCCCCTCGAGCACGGTCAGGGTCGTCGCCGTCAACCGAAACCCGCTGCCGCGCCCACGGCCGGCCCAGCCCAGCCAGCCCCCCGGAAAAACCTCGAAGGGAAGCCGGTAGCCCCGACCGCCAGGGGCGGCGGCGACCCGGGGTACTTGCTTCCCCGAGGGATCGAGCTGGGCCGCGGGAAGGGTCGCCACGGTCTCAGATCACGCCTTGCTCTTTCAGCGAGGCGACCGATTCCGGCGACCGGCCCAGCCGCGGGCCCCAGATCTCGGCATTGTGCTGACCGAGCAGCGGGGCGGGCCCGAGCACCTCGGCCGGGGTACCCGACAGTTTGATCGGCACGCCGGGAATCTTCACCACGCCGGCCGTCGGGTGGGTC
>CALLCO010000082.1 GCA_937998695.1 Candidatus Ozemibacteraceae bacterium | reverse complement strand
GCATCGGCTGTCCGGGGCCCGACAGGGACTTGTCCTGGCCGGGATGGTGGTCCTGGCGGTGGCGGCCATGAGCGTCAATTTCCTGTTCCCGCTCGTTCTGGCGCCTTTCGTCGTCGGGCTGCTCTTTACCCTGTGGGGCCTGGCCGACCGGGCCGGCCGTCCGGCCCCCACCCAGGCCATGTGGCCTACCCTCCTGCGGGGGAGCGTGGTGCTGCTGGCGATGTGGATTGGCCTGTTCTATCTCCTGCCCCGCCCTGATGTCCTGGGTCTCACCTCGGGAGGAACCAAACACCGGATGCGGGGGTTCTCGGAAACCCTCAGTCTTGGCGAACCCGGGCGGCTGGAAGACAATCCCATGGTCGTCATGCGGGTTCGCCCTCTCTCCTCAGACACCCGCCTGCACCGGCAGATGCCCCTCCTGCAGAACGCCCTGTTGCGTGGGTGTTCCTTCCACAGCTACCAGCGGGGGGCTTGGTTGCGGCAAGGCTACCATGGCCGACGCTTCAATCTGCAGGCCGTCGGGGGGGAGATGACCCTGCGCGAGTTTCCCGACGATCCGCGGCCCGAGATCGATCTGGAGATCCTGCTCGAAGCGGTCGATCCGCCCACCCTGTTGGTGCCGCACCAGGCTCTGTCGCTCCGGTCATCCCTCCCGTATGTCTGGGTCCAGGCCGATGGTTCCCTGTCCCTGCCCGCCCGTCGAGGCGGGGTGGAAGTCTACGTGACCCGGGTCAAACTTGGTCCCCAGACCCTCGACGACGAGGCCCCCCGGGGAACCGAATATCCGCCATATCTCCGGGCGTTTCTCGATCCCGGTGACAGCAGCGAGGTGATTGCCGACCTCGCCAGCGAGGTCGCCTCCTCGACCTCGACCATCCTGGGCACCGTTCTCGCGGTGGAACGATACCTTCGGGAGAACTTCACCTACTCCCTCGAGGAAACCATGACCGGGACGCGAGACCCGGTGTCGCATTTCCTGCTCACCGACCGGCGCGGGTCCTGCGAGCACTTTGCCTCCGGCATGGTCCTGATGTTGCGCCACCTGGGCATTCCCGCCCGGCCGGTCAATGGCTACCTGATGAGCGAATGGAACGAGTTCGGGGGCTTCTTCACCGTGCGGCAGCGGGACGCCCATTCCTGGGTGGAGGTCTATCTGCCGGGGCGCGGGTGGACCGCCTTCGATCCGACCCCACCCGATGACCGGCCCAGCGCGGGCGGGGGCCCTCGGGCCTGGATGGGCCTGGCGGCCTGGCGGGAATGGTTCGAGGGATTCTGGTTCAACTACGTCTACCGCTTTGACCGCGATCTGCAATTGGCAGGGTTCCGTCGCTTGTACAAAGCTGTGCAACGGCTCGGGGAATGGGGCCTGGTCGCGGTTGGTGCGTTCCTCGCGGGGGGCGTCATCCTCCTGATGTGGCGTCGCCGGCGATTCCGGACCGCTTCTTCCCGCTCCGGCTGGCTGCCTGACTGGTATCGGCAATTCTGCCAGGCTCTGCCGCTCCCCCGCGAGCCCTGGGAAACCCCCAGGGAGTTCCACCGCCGGTTGGTGGCGGCCGGGGTCTGCCCGGCGGAGGAGCGCCCGCTCCTGGAAACCCTCGAGCGGGAAGTCGCCGCCGCGGTTTTCGGTGACGACCCCACCGGGGCGGCCGTCCGCGCCCGGGAGGCCGTCCGCCAGCTGCCCGCCCGCTGTCGCCGTCCGGCGCCAGGCTCCTGAAGTCCGCCGCCCCGACGGGCAATCCTGGTTCGCGAGGGGTCCGAGCGGAAGCCACGGGTCCCCCTGGTCACCGTTTCCTCCGAAATCCGGTCCTGACCACCGGGGGGATTTTCCAGGGGGCGCCGGCGGAGGCTTGCCAAAAAGGCGGGAAACGTGCCACATTCACAGGCGTGTTCGCCTCCTCTTCCCCCATGACCCGGACCGACGACCCTGCAACCGGTGCCTCCCGTCCTCCCGACCTGCCCTGGATCCTCCTGGGCGGAGCGGGGGCGCTGGTCGCCCTTTTCGGCACCATGGCCCCGGGCCTGGCCTGGGAGCACTATGGCGACGACGGCGGCGAACTGACGGTGGCCGTGGCGACCCTCGGGGTGCCCCATCCGTCGGGGTATCCCTTCTACATTGTTCTGGGACACCTCTTCTGCCGGCTCTTCGGCTGGGCGGGCGAACCGGCCTTCTGCACCAACCTGCTGTCGGTGGCGGCGGGTGGGGCCGCTGCCGCCGCCGCGGTGGCCATCTCGTTGGTGGTGAACCGGCGTCTGCGTCTCGACCTTCCTCTCTGGGCGGTGGCGGTTCTGGCCACCCTCGGCACCCTGGGGACGACCCTCTGGAGTCAGGCGGTCATCACCGAGGTCTACGTCCTGCACACGGCCCTCACGTTGTGGACGGTCGCCCTGGTGGGGCAGTGGCACGAAGCCGTTCGCGAAGGCCGTCCGGCCGGGAACCGGCTGTGGGCCGCCGGCCTGGTCTGGGGCCTGGCGTTGGGGGTCCATCTGACGGCCGGTTTCATCGCCTTCGGTCTGGCCCTGCTGGTGTTGGCCACCGACAAGCAGGTCTTCCGGCGCCGGGCCTTCTGGGCGGCGGCAGCCACCTGTCTGGGCGTGGTGCTCCTCCTCTATGGGTTGTTGCCGGTGCTGGCCCGGCGCAATGCCCCTGTCAATTGGGGCTACATCCGGAGTTGGCCTGATCTGATCGAACACGTTTCGGGGGCGCAGTACCGCTACCGCATGTTCGTCTTCTCCGGTCGCGATCTGGTCGATCGGGCCCGGAATCTGTTTCTGCCCTTGCTGGCGCGGCAATGGGGTCAGGGCAGTCTGGGGCTGTTGGCCCTTGCCGTGTTGTGGGGTCTGTGGGCTTGCACCTGGGGGGGTACCTCTGCCTCCCGCTCCTACGCCCGCCGCCTGGGTGCGGGATGGGTGCTGTTGTGGTTCCCGACCGCCTTCTATTCGTTGAACTACAATATCGACGACTTGCCGCCCTATTTCACCACCACCTTCGCCTTCCTGGGGCTGCTCTTCCCCGTGGCTGCCGGGGCGGCGGTCCGGTTGCTGGGACGCTGGAACCGGCATGGGCGCGACCGCCTGGCGGTGGTCGGGCTGGCTTGTCTCATTCCTCTGTATGGTGTCGGGAAGCAGGTCGATCGGTTGAGCCTGCGCCACCACCAGACCGCCACGGAGTACGGCCGGCGGGCGTTTGCCGCCATGCCCCCCGGCAGCTTGGTGGTGAGCGATTACGACGGCCGCACCAATGCCCTGCTCTATGAGCGCTGGCTGGGGAGGGGCCGCGATTCCGGCACCGTCGTCGTTTTGCGCACCATGTTGGCCAAGCGCTGGTATCGCGACCACCTGCGCGACCTCTACCCGGATGTCAATATTCCCGAGCCGGCTCCCGGATTTGCCGGTGCCGCTTGGGACACCCTCTGCGATCATCTCGCCGAGCGAATCCTGCGGGATAACGCCGCCCGGCCACGCTTCCTGGTGCGTGACACCTTGCCCTTCGCCCGGCAATGGCGGCTGGTTCCAGTGGCAGGGATCTTCCGGCTGGAGGAGCGCGAAGAGGACGGGGCCGGGCCCCCCATGCGGGGCCGGTTCCGGGCGGTCGATCTGGTGCCGTTCGCCAATGCCGATTATCGGGGGGATCCGTTCCTGCCCGGATTGCGGTCGGACGATGCCAGCCATTTCCCATCCCTCGGGGAAGGGGAAATCGGCTCCGGGCAGGGGGTTCCGTTCTGGCTTCCCGCTCCCTGGGCGCGGTCGGGTCGGCCGTCGGTGATCACCACCTGCTACTCGCGGGAGTTCCAGGCGCGGATCCCCCTCCTGGCCACTGCCACCGTGGCGTTGCACCTGGCGGTGGCGGGCGGGGTCTGCCGGGACGCCGCGGGGTCTCTGGCGTTCGTGCAGCCCTGGTACGAGGACGGGCCCGGGAATCCCTTTCCCCTGGCGGGGCTTCCCGATTATCGCGATGCCCGGGAGCACTCCTTGCGCTTCGTGCGTGTGCCTCTCGATCCCGCCCGGCGTCCGGTGACCGTGGAGATCGCCAGTGGCCGGGCGGTCACCTCCGAGCCCTTCGTGCCAGGCGTGGCGATCTTCGCCCTGACCCAGGAACTGCAGGCCCCCCCCGGTGACCCGGAATCCCGCTGACCTTTCTGCCCAGGGGCGTTCTCCGCCCACCCCACCTGGTCAGGAAGCCGGTTGGGCCAGGACCGGTTCGGCGGTCGGAGTGATCCTGTTTGCAGCTTATAATATGACTACCGTCGTTTCCCAAACCCTGAGGCCGGGGTCGCCTTCAGGCACCATTCCGCAGGCTCGGATCGGTGGCCTCGGGTTCGGCTCGATTCGTCGTCCGAACCTCGCAGAATCGCCATCCATGGCGATCTGCGAGGCGCAAGGCCATCCAGGCCTCGCGGGACGTCGAATCGGCCTCTCCCTCGGACCGATCCGGCCTGCTCCATGTGTGTCTTCCGACGAATCCGTCCCCAGGGTGGATGTTTCAATTGCGGTCGTCATATTAACGGCAAGCTATGTCTGGTGGGGGCCTTCCAGCTGATCGAGCTCAGCTGAACGGGTGGAACGAACCCCAGTCCGACAAAAATACGAAAAACGATTGCCGAAAAGTTTGTCGCATGTTATACCACCGGCCATGGTACGAAAGTCCCTTCCCCTGAAACGCCCCCTGGCGCAACCGGCCAGCCTGCCCAAGGCCCGCCCCCCCTGGACTTTCCTCACCAATCATGCTCATGTGCTTTTGAGCATCGGGCGGGCTCCCGACATCCTGATGCGGGATCTAGCTGCTCGGGTGGGTATCACCGAACGGGCGGTGCAGCGGATTGTGGCCGATCTGGTCGAGGCGGGGTATCTCGAAACCGAGCGGGCGGGACGACGCAACCGCTACCGGGTCCGGACCGACCTGCCCTTGCGCCATGTCGTGACCCGACACCGCTCGGTCGGAACGCTGTTCGATCTCATCCATGAGCTGGAGCCCCTGGCCGTTTTCCCTCGCCGCCCCGAGGATGACGGCGCGCCGCGCCCATCGCCACAGGCACCCTCCTGCAAGACTTCCAAGACCCATCGCCGCCAGACCGGATTGCTGAGATCCGGCTTGCGGGCCCATGCCTTCGAATGACCACCCAAAGGACCCATGCTGAAGGACCCATACTGTAAAAAGCAGACGAAAGGACAAGGACTCACCATCATGACTACCCAGGCCCCCAAGATCTACTACACCAAGACCGACGAAGCCCCCGCCCTCGCCACCGTTTCCCTGTTGCCCGTCATCGAGGCGTTTACCAAGCCCGCCGGCATCGAGATCGAGTTGCGCGACATCTCGCTGGCCGGCCGCATCCTGGCAACCTTTCCCGAGTACCTGACCGAGGCGCAGCGCCACAGCGACGATCTTGCCTTCCTGGGCAAGCTGGCGACCACACCCGATGCCAACATCATCAAACTGCCCAAGATCAGCGCGTCGGTGCCGCAGCTGTCCGCCGCCATCAAGGAACTCCAGGACAAGGGGTTCAAGGTTCCCGATTATCCGGCCGAGCCGAAGACCGATGAGGAGAAAGAGATCAAGGCTCGGTATGGCAAGGTGCTGGGCAGTGCCGTCAACCCGGTGCTGCGCGAGGGGAACTCCGATCGCCGATCGGCCGCCTGCGTGAAGGAATATGCCCGCAAGAACCCCCATTCGATGGGGGCCTGGAGCAAAACCTCGAAGTGTCACGTTGCCCACATGGACAGCGACGACTTCTTCGGCAGCGAGAAATCGGTTGTGGTCGAGAAGGCCGGCCCGGTCAAGATCGTCCACGTCGCCAAGGACGGCAAGGAAACCGTTTTGAAAGAGAAGGTCAACGTCACCGCCGGTGAGGTCATCGACGCCGCGACCATGAACGTCAAAGCCCTGCGGAAGTTCATCGCCGAGCAGATCGAAGACGCCAAGGCCAAGGGGGTGCTGTTCTCGGTGCATCTGAAGGCGACGATGATGAAGATCTCCGACCCGATCATCTTCGGCCACGTGGTTAGCGTCTTCTTCCAGGAGGTCTTCGAGAAGCACGGGGAAACGTTCAAGGCCCTTGGCATCAACCCCAACAATGGCCTGGGCGAACTGTATGAGAAGATCAAGGCCCTGCCCGAAGCCCGGCAACAGGAGATCATCCGCGACATCGAAGAGGTGATGGCGAAGCGGCCCCAGTTGGCCATGGTCAATTCCGACAAGGGCATCACCAACCTGCATGTCCCCAGCGACGTCATCATCGACGCCTCGATGCCGGCGGCCATTCGTGCCGGCGGCAAGATGTACGACGCGGCCGGCAAACTGCAGGACATGAAAGCGGTCATTCCCGACCGGTGCTACGCCCGCATCTATCAATCGACCATCGACTTCTGCAAGGAGCACGGGGCGTTCGACCCTCGCACCATGGGAAGCGTGTCCAACATCGGCCTGATGGCCCAGAAGGCCGAGGAATACGGCTCGCACGACAAGACCTTCGAGATCGCCGCCGACGGCGTGGTCAAGGTGGTCGACCAGTCGGGCAAGACCCTGATGGAGCACCCGGTTGGGAAGGGCGACATCTGGCGGATGTGCCAGACGCTCGACGAGCCGATCCGCGACTGGGTCAAACTGGCGGTGTCGCGCGCCCGCATCACCAACACCCCCGCCATCTTCTGGCTCACCGAGGAGCGGGCCCATGACCGCTGTCTCATCGACAAGGTTACCCGGTACCTTAAAGATCATGATACCCAGGGGCTCGACATTCAGATCATGCCCCCACGGAAGGCGATCACCTACAGCCTGCAACGCACCAAGGAAGGCAAGGACACCATCTCGGTCACCGGCAACGTGCTGCGCGACTACCTGACCGACCTCTTCCCGATCCTCGAACTGGGCACCAGCGCCAAGATGCTGTCGATCGTCCCCTTGCTGAACGGCGGTGGCCTCTATGAGACGGGCGCCGGCGGCTCGGCTCCCAAGCACGTGCAGCAGCTGCTCGAAGAAGGCCACCTGCGCTGGGATTCGCTCGGCGAGTTCCTGGCCCTCGGCGTTTCGCTGGAAGACTTTGGCCGCAAAAACAACAACCCGAAGGCCGGGGTGTTGGCCAAGGCTCTCGATCAGGCCGTCGGCAAGCTCCTCGACGGGAACATCGCTCCCGCCCGCGATGCCGCCAGCGGCATCGACAATCGCGGCACCCACGTCGCCCTGGCCCGGTACTGGGCCGAAGCAATGGCTGCCCAGAGCGACGATGGCGAGCTGAAGAAGCGGTTCACCCCCCTGGCCGAAAAGCTGGCGGCGAAGTATGACACCATCCTCGCGGAAATCCACGCGACGAGAGGGAAGCCGGCTGATATTGGCGGCTACTACCTGCCCGACCCGGTGAAGGTGGTCCAGGTCATGCGCCCGAGCCAGACCTTCAATAGTATCCTCGAGGAGTTCGCCCGCGGCTGAGCGGTCGTCCCTCGTCCCTAGCCCAAACGACGAAGCCCCCGCGGAACTGCGGTCCCGCGGGGGCTTTCCCGTGCAGGGGGCTCAATCGTGCTTGCGGGAGACGACCTCGGCGAGGCCTTCGGGGTGGACGGCGGCCTCGAGCTCCTGCACGAGGGCAGAGCCGGCCTGGACCGCGCCGCGGCGGCCGGGCAGGTCCTTCCCCCTTTTGGGATAGGATACCCTGGCGGCCGGGGTGCCCAGGGGCTGAAAACAAAGCGGCCAACATCAACATGAAAAATGGGCGTTGTGAGGGAGGAGCTCCTATGACCGGCTTCTCAGGGAACAGGGCACCTCATTAAACTAAAGTACCGGTTCTCCGAGAACACGGCGAATGTGCCCGCCCGATTCAGGACTGATGCCACCGGATTCCTGTTGACAAGAGGGCGACGGTGCGCTATAGTGGGGCTTTCCCATCAAAGCCCTGAGGGAGGAGTGTTCCCATGAGCTTCACATACAATCCCAACAAACGCAAACGGCAGAAGACCCATGGCTATCGCAAGCGGATTTCCACCATCGGTGGGCGCAAAGT
>CALLCO010000081.1 GCA_937998695.1 Candidatus Ozemibacteraceae bacterium | reverse complement strand
CTCGTTCTGGCCGGGTTTGACCACGACGGGGGCGAGGAAACGGACCCGGTCGCTGATCCAGTTCACGACGCGGGCGTTGTAGGCGATGCCGCCGGTCAGGATGATCGCGTCGATCTTCCCGGCGAGCACGGCGGCCATGGCGCCGATGGCCTTGGCGATGCCGAACGCCATGGCCTCCAGCACCAGGGCGGCGCGGGAGTCGCCGGCGACGATGCGGGCCTCGACCTCCCGCACGTCGGCCGTGCCGAGGTGGGCCACCAGTCCGGCCTTGCCGACGAAGACCTTGCGCCAGTCCGCGACGGGGCGCGGATCCTTGGCGAGCAGTTTCAGGAGGCCCGACAGCGGCAACGTGCCTGCCCGCTCGGGCGAGAAGGGACCGGAGTCAGAAGAACTTTCGACATCGACCAGGCGGCCCTGGCGGTGGGCGGCGATGGAAATGCCGCCCCCGAGGTGGGCGACGACCACGTTCAGGCCATCGGCGGGTCGGCCTTGTTCGGCGGCCCATTCCCGGATGACCGCCTTGATGTTCAGGGCATGGCTGAAGGTCGGCCGGGGCAGATCGGGCCAGCCGCTGATGCGCGCCACCTCGTCGAACTCATCGACCGAGACGGGATCGGCGAAGAAGGCCGGGCGGCCGGCGGCTTCGGCCAGGGCCTGGGCCAGCATGCCGCCGAGGATCGAGGCGTGATCGACGCAGCGCCCTTCGCGGATGTCGGCGAGGTAGGCGGCATTGACCCGGTAGACGCCGCTGTGCAAGGGCTTCAAGGGGCCACCCCGACCGATGATGGCGTCGAGGTCGGCGGGGGCAATCCCCCACGCGGCCAGGGCCTCGGTCAGCGCCTGCCGGCGAAACTCGAGCTGCTCGAGGTTGCCTTTGAATTTGGCCAGCTCGGCGACCGGGTGCGATACCTCCTGGGCGCGGACCTGGTCGGGGCCTTCGAACAGGGCGATCTTGGTCGAGGTGGACCCGGGATTGATGACGAGAATGCGTGGATTCGGCATGGATCAGTGAGCCTCGCAAAGGAAGTGAGCCCGCCACGGAAGGCCGGCCGGCCACCTGGAGGACGCGCCCGGCGACGTCGGGGTCGGGACGACAGGCAGGCGGGTGGCGGGTAGGCGGGCGGCGGGCAGGCGGGCGGCGGAGAACCCGCGCCGGGGTATCTTCTGGCCCGACCGGGTCAGACCGAAGCCGGGACCATGACCAGGACCGTGACCGGCAACCATGAACGTTCTCACAGCAGGTCCGCCCAGGGCAGGTGGCGGGCGGCCACCAGGTCGGCCGGGCAGAACTCCGCCCAAGGGAACCCCTCCGGTCTGAACCAGCCCGTCTCATGGGCTGGTATGCCGGTGGGCGGGTCGGGAAGCAGCGCACAGGTCACGAAATGCAGCCGCACGGTCTTGTCGGGATACTCGTGCTCGAGGACGAGCACCCGCTGGCGGGCCTTCACCCGCACGTGCAGTTCTTCCAGGATCTCGCGTTCGGCGGCCGCCGGGGCCGACTCCCCGGCTTCCATCTTCCCGCCCGGGAATTCCCACAGGCCGTCGAGGGCTCCGCCGACGCGGCGCGCCAGCAGGACCTGGCCGTCGCGAATGATGACGGCGGCGGCGACGTCGATGGGTGCGGTCGGCTTGCCGGCTGCGGTGGCAGGGCGGGTCATGCTCCGACCTCCAACAGGAAGCCTTTCAGGTAGCGGCCTTCGGGGTGGGCGAGGGTGACGGGGTGATCGGGGGCGTGGTGGGTTTCGGCCAGCAGTCGGACCGGGCGGCGAGCCCGGGCGGCGGCCTGCCCGAGCATTTCGAGGAAGGCATCGCGGTGGACGTGGCCGGTGCAGGAGGCAGTGAACAGCAGACCGCCCGCGGGCAGGCGCCGGAGGGCTTCCAGGTTGAGCTTGTGGTAGGCGCGGAGGGCCTGCGGCACGTCGGCCTGGCTGCGGGCCAGGCTGGGCGGGTCGAGGACGATCAGGTCGAACTCCTCACCCGGCGCGGCCAGGAACTCGAACATGTCGGTCACCCGCATGGTGTGGGCGGGGCCGGCGAACCCGTTGAGGTCGAGATTGGCGACCGCCTCGGCCAGGGCGGGTTTGGCACTGTCGATGGTGACGGTGCGGGCCGCCCCGCCAGCGATGGCGGCCACGGTGAAGCCGCCCGTGTAGCCGCAGACGTTGGCGACCCGGCGACCGCGCGCCACCCGGCGCACGAGCTGGCGGTTCTCGCGTTGGTCGAGGAAGAACCCGGTCTTCTGGCCGTGCGGCAAATCGGTCTGGAAGGCCAGCCCCGCCTCCCGGAAGCGGATCTTGGCTGGTAGGTCGTGCCCGAACAGGAGACCCGCGGTTGCGGCCGCTTTTTTGACCTGGTTGCGGCGCCAGATCCAGCGCACCTCGGGCAGAAGCTCGCGCAGCAGGCCGACCAGATCGTCGAGATATCGCTCGAGACCGAGGGAATACAACTGCATCGAAAGGGCATCGGCATACCGATCGATGATTAGACCGGGGAGGCCGTCCCCTTCCCCGTTGACCAGCCGGTAAGCGGTGGTCTCTTCTCCCGGAAAGAGGCTGCGGCGGAGGGCCACGGCCCGGCGCACGGCGGCCGCCAGGCGGGGGCGCAAGGGCGTGCCGGGGGTTCCCTCGACCATACGGATCAGAATGGGCGAGTCGGGATCGACGTAGCCGCACCCGATCTCGGTGCCCTTGTGGGTGGCGATCCGGGCCTCGTCGCCCATCAGCAGATCGGGCAGTGGCGTGGCCAGGGCTTCCCGGAACACCCAGGGATGCCCTTTCAGGAGCGAGAACTCGCGGTTTTTCTTCAGCGTCAGAAGGTGGGTGGCCATACTGGACCCATGCTACCACAGTCTCATGCTGCTCTGGCAAGGCTGGCGGCAGGCCCTTCTCAGGAAGCCGAGGGCTCGCGCTTCAGGCAGATGATCGAGATGTCGTCGGCCGCGGGCATGCCGACGGTGAAGGCATCGAACCTCTGGAACATGCCATCGACCACCTGGTGGGGGTCGAGGGGACCGAGGTCGGTGAACCAGGTGCGGCAGGTGTCGTCGCCGACCGGTTCGCCGGCCTGGTTGGTGGCCTCGATCAGCCCGTCGGTGAAGAGGAG
Source organism: Candidatus Ozemibacteraceae bacterium (assembly GCA_937998695.1). Lineage (GTDB taxonomy): Bacteria > Muiribacteriota > Ozemobacteria > Ozemobacterales > Ozemobacteraceae > Ozemobacter. The sequence continues at coordinate 5,675 of CALLCO010000081.1, read as the reverse complement.
GATCCCGTCGCCGGGGTCGAGCCTGTCCTCGCGCACCTCGTAGACCGCCCGCGCCCGGATGCCCACCGGGAAAGACGCTTGTTCCAGGGACTGGACCCCGCCATATCGGGCCCGGAAGACCATGGGGAAGTTGTGCCCGGCATTGGCGTAGGACAGGCCGTGGGTGCGGGTATCGACGATGAACAGGAACAGGGTCATCATCTTCTTGGCCCGCACGTTGGCCAGCAGGAAGCGGTTGAACGACAACAGGAGCTCGCGGATGCCCCGCGAGGCGTTGTCCGGGTTGGCGAACAGGCTTTTGGCCATCCCCATCACCAGTGCCGCCGACACGCCGTGGCCCGACACGTCGCCCACCAGTCCCATCAGCCGGTCTTCGGGCAGGACGAAGTAATCGAAATAATCGCCGCCGATATCGGTCATCGCCCGACTGCGCCCCCAGATATGGTAGCCCTGGAGGGCGACCGGATGGGCGGGGAAGAGGCTCTCCTGCACGATGCGGGCCACCGCGAGATCCTGCATGCCCTCGAGAACGGTGTTCAGCAGGGACGACAATTCCCCCAGTTCGTCGGGGCCGTGGACCGGCACGCGCGTTCGGAAGTCGCGGCGCTCGATGGCCCGCACGCCCTGCGTGAGATCCTCGATGGGGCGCAGGAACTGATCGGACAGGAGGACGCCGATGAACCAGGTCGACAGAAAGACCACCCCGGCGATGGCCAGCAGCAACAGCCAGAGCGTATGCAGGCGGCGCTTCAGGGGTTCGAGCGAGGCTGAGGCCAACACGACGAAATGCTGGATGTTGGACCCGCGATGGGCATACCAGAACTCCTCGACCGAGCCGGAGGCGATCCGCAGACGGGTCGAGCCGCGGCTGGCCCAGGCTTCCCGGGCCAGGCGGTCGATGGTGGCCTTCCGCTCCGGCGTGGTGATGACCCGCCCCAGGTGGCCGGCTTCCCCCACCGCGTTGATGGCCAGGGGAAGGTCGGGCTGTCGCGACAGGTCGCGGACGTGGCCGTTGATGTAGTCGCGCTCGAAGTAGCCCCGATGGATGACCGCCACCAGGGCCAGAACGGCCCGGCCTTCCAGGTTGTACAAGGCGTCAAACATGACATAGGAGCTTTCCGCCCCCAGGGTGAACGACATGAAATGGCCCATGTTGCGCGAGATAAGCTCCAGATCGAAGCCGCCCATGCCGCCCCCGACCAGGGTCGAAACCAGTTCCTCGGTGGCCTCGATCATCAGGGCACCCGAATCGACCTTCATCGATTGGTTGAGGCGGGCCAGCAGCTCCTTGCCGAGCATCAGCATGAACTTCTTCCGCCGGTCGAGATTGGCCCCGCGGTTGGGGAGGTGGACGAACGCCTCCTGGCCGGCGGGGTCGATGACGAAGACCGAGTCGAGGTCCTTGTCCTGCCGGAAGCGGGCGAACACCTGCCGCTGCTCCTCCAGGGTGGGCAGTTGGCGAGCCTCGCGGATGATCGCGGCCACCCGGGCCTCGACCTTGGCGACCTCGGCCGGCAGCCGCTCGTCGAAGTCGCGCAGCTTGTCGCGGATACGGGTCTCCAGGTTCTGCTCGAGGACGTGACCGTGGTCCTGCAGCGCATAATAGCCCCCGATCAGCAGCACCACCGACGGGGTGCCGATGGCGAACAGGAACAGCGCCGTCAGTTTCGTGGGAATGCGTCCGCCCAGCCGTTCGCCGCGGGTCAGGAGATACCAGCCCACCCAGACCAGCCAGGCCAGCGAGCCCAGATCGACCACCCCCCGGAACCATCCCGGAAAGAACCGGGGCAGCGGGGCGTAGGCTACGATGACGCCCCGGCTCGGGCGGGCGAGGAAGGACCCGTGGACGGCCGGGGTGCGGAAGTGCCGGTCATATTGCGACATCGCCCGCCACATGCCGGAACGCAGCTCGGGCACGGCATCGATGGCCGGCGGGTAGGGTTGGATGGGCCGCTCGGCGAAATCGATCAGGCCGGTTCGGGTGCGGCGCAGGCGCCGGTTGAGCCAGCGGATCGAACCGCGCAGAGCCCGGTCGGGAACGAACCGCAGGGGATGGAGGATGGCCAGAAACCCGGCCGGGGTGCCGGGTGGGGCCTCGGGCTGGAAATCCCAGACCAGAAAGCCCTCCCGGTCGCGTTCGGCCAGCTTGATCAGGGTGCGGGCACTTTTGATGGCCGTGAGGACGGTCGGCATGTTGAGCATGGACTGCAGGATTCCCATGGCGCCCCGCTCGTAGGTCCCGCCGGCGGCATAGGCCCGAAGCGCCCCGAAAGCCATGCCGGCCGCCCGATAGGGATGCCGGGTGTCGCTGAGCCCGCGGATGACCTGCTGGTCACGGTCGAAGACGTAAAGCTCGAACGCGCCGGGGAACAAGCGGCGCAGGCGCTGCACCCGGGCGGCCCGGCGGTGCGGATCGGTCAGAGGACGGATGGCGTCAAAGGTACGGATGATCGACCGGCTGACCATGCGGCCCTCGTCATCCGCGGCGCTCAGCCGCCCCAGCCAGCGTTCGTGCTGCAGGCGTTCCAGGCCGATCGCCTGTTCCACCTGGAGGTCCTCGACCTGCCGCACCGCGAGTTGGGCGGTCAGCACCGGGAAGACGGCGAAGACGAGGAAGCCGACGAGGCGGCGGAGCCAGCCCCGCAGGTTGGATCCTTTGCCGATTTCAGGGTGGGCGGGCATGGCCTTACTCTCCATTGTGAGGTATCATAGCACAATCGCGCCCTCAGCCATTCCCCATAGCAAGAATGGCGTGGGCGTGAGGAAATTATTGGGAGGACGGGCTGATGAAGAATCTGGCAGGGCAGATCCTGGCAGGGTTGGTCCTGGTGGGGCTTCTCCTGGCGGTTTTGCCTGGCGAAGGGGCGGGATTGCCGCCTGGTTCGCCCCAGAGAACCGACCCAACCGACGCCCCTTCTTCCGTGGCCACGCTGGCGAGTCGAGTCGACCCCGTGAATGCCAACCCCCGTCCGGGCGAAGCAGCCCCGGCGAAGTTGCCGCAGACCTGCGAGCCCGCAGGTGCCGAGGGTGGGAGTTCGGAGGGCGTTCGCGGGACGGGCGGACGAGATTGGACTTCCGAGATCGTCTACTTCATCCTACTCGACCGTTTTCACGACGGCGACCCGACCAACAATCCCCAGGTCGACCGCGCCGACCCGCATGGGTTCCACGGGGGCGACCTGCGCGGGGTGCGGGCCCGGCTCGACCACCTGCAACGGCTGGGCGTGACCGCCCTCTGGCTCAGCCCGGTGTACCGCAATCGGCCGGTCCGCTTCTACGACCAGCAGCCGTACCACGGGTACTGGCCCTGGGACTTCTTCGCCGTCGACCCTCGCTTCGGCACCCTGGCCGACCTGCAGAACCTGGCTCGCGACCTGCACCGGCGCGGCATGAAACTGCTGCTGGATTTCGTGGTCAACCATGCCGGGTACGATGCGCCGCTCGCCGCCCGCTTCCCTGGGTGGTTCCATGCCACCGGCAACATCGCCAACTGGGAAGATCCGCTCGAACGGGAGACGCATCGCATCTACGGCCTGCCTGATTTCGCCTCCGACCGGCCGGTCGTCCGGGCCTTCTTCCAGGCGGTGGCACGGCACTGGATCGACGCGGTCCGGCCTGACGGCTTCCGCCTCGATGCGGTCAAGCACGTGCCGGCCACCTTCTGGGCCGATTTCAACGGCCGGGTGGCGGCCCGCCAGGGGAAGGAATTCCTCCTCCTGGGGGAGATGCTCGACGGCGACCCCCGGGTCATCGCCCGCACCTGGCGCGACGGGCGGTTCGGCAGCCTGTTCGATTTTCCCTTGTACTATACGCTGAAGGATGTAATCGCGGGCAATGGGGACTGCCGCCGGCTGGGCAGCCGGTTTGCCGAGGACCATCGCTACCCCGACCCCCGGCGGCTCGCCACCTTCCTCGACAACCACGATCTCGACCGGTTCCTTACCAGTTGCGGCGGCGACCGGAGCCGCTTGCGCCAGGCCCTGGCCATCCTGTTCACGGTGCGTGGCATTCCCACCCTGATGTACGGCACCGAGGCCGGTCTGGCCGGGGCGCATGCGCCGGTCCCGGACAACCGGGCCGACATGCGGTTCGGGAACGATCCTGGTCTCGAGGATTGGGTCCGGCTGTTAACCTGGCTGCGGCGCGATCACCCCGTCCTGCAGGAAGGACGGCAGGTGCACCTGGCGATGTCGCCCACCACCTACGCCTTCGCGCGTGTGCTGCCCGACGCCGTCGCGGTGGTCGCCCTCCACACCGGCACGGGCACCGCCCGTCTGTCTCTGCCCGCCGGTCACCTGTTCCCCGAGCGCCACAAGCTGCCCGACCGCCTGGCCGGGGTGGTCGGCGAGGCCTGGGGGCCGCGCTTCGAGTGTACCCTGCGCGGCCGCCAGGTCGCCGTCTTCCTCGATCGTGGGCCCCTTCCCGCCCGGGAAGCCGCCTGGCGCCAAGCCGGCCTCCTGCAGGAAGATCCGCGCGCCCTCGGCACCGTGCCGGTTACCTTCCGCCTCGAGGCACCGAGCCTTCCTGAGGGAGTGCGGCCTTTGGTGATCGGGGGGTTCCCGGAGCTGGGGGAATGGCATCCGCAGGCGTCCCTTCCCGAAATGGACCGGGTCGGGCCGCACGCCTGGCGGGCCACCGTCTGGCTGCCGCGCCACGCGGTCGGCGAGGCCAAGTTCTGCGCCCGCATGGCCAGCCAGACCCTTTGGTTTCCCGGCGACAACCTGTTCGTGGAGACCACCGACCGGCCCCCCGTTCCTCTCGAGGCGACGTGGTGACGACGATGCGCTGCCCGCCAGGTGTGCGACAATGGCGTCAACCGCTTCTCAGGTGGACGCCATGGGGATGGAGATACACCCTGGCCTCCCTCGGCCGGGCGAGATGGGGGCGCTGGGAGTGTGACGGTGGCCCGGGTCAGACTTCGGCGGTCTGTTCCAGTTCCTGTTCGCACTGGTCGATCAGGGTCTTGAGGTTCTCGGCCTCGACCCCGGTCGGCGTGGCCTGCAGGAAGCGCCGGGCACTGTCGATGGCGTCGCGGAACAGCCGCTTGCGGGCGTAGATGATGGCCAGGTTGTAGTAGACCTGGGTGAACTTGGGGTCGATCTCGAGGACGCGGCGGTACGCCGTGATCGCCTCGTTGATGCGGCCCTTCTCGAATTCCTCGGTGCCGATGTTGTAGAAGGCGGCGGCATCCTTGGGGTTGAGCTCAATCGCCTTCTTCCAGAGGTCGATGGCCTGGTCGTACATTCCCTTGTTGTAGTAGGCGATGCCGAGCTTGTTGCGGGCCTCGGCGTCCTGGGGGTTGTATTTGATGACCCGTTTCCAGATCTCGATCGCCTTGTCGTACATCTCGCGGTTGTGGTAGGCGGTCGCCAGATTTGACAGGATGTCCGAATCTTCTGGTTTGTACTTGAGCGCTTTTTCCCAACATTCGATGGCCTTCTCGAACAGGTCCATCTTGATGTAGGCGATGCCGAGCTTGTTGTGGAGTTCGCCGTTTTCGGGGGTAATGCGGATGGCTTCCTCCCATTCGGCGATGGCCTTGTCGAACAGGTTCTTCTGGAAGTAGGCGATGCCCAGGTTGTTGTGGGCGTCGACGTCGTTGGGAGCGAGGTCAACGACGCGGCGCCACGACAGGATGGCGTCGTCGAGCAGGCCCTTCTCGTCGAAGGCGTTGC
>CALLCO010000080.1 GCA_937998695.1 Candidatus Ozemibacteraceae bacterium | reverse complement strand
GAAGGGGGTCAGGTAGCCCCCCTTCGCGAAGGCCTTGCCGGCTGCGAACAGGACGTAATAGACGAAGATGATCACCACCGACAAGCCGATCCCGATGCTGGTGCCCGAGCGGCTCGTCTGCGAGCCCAACGGGGCGCCCAGCATGACGAAGATCAGGCTGGCGAAGGGGATCGAGGTCTTGGTCCAGAACTCGATCCAGTTCTGGGTCTGGGCTTTCTCGGTCAGGCCTTTCTGCTCGAGGTCTTTGATATGGTGGTAGAGTTCGACGATGTTCATCTGGCGGGCGTTCTTCGACTCGGGAACATCGTCTGGATTGACGTAATGCGTGTCGATCGGATACTCCAGTTTCTGGAAATAGGTGTGGTGGTAGTCGGAACCCGAACTGCGGAAATCGGAGATGCGGCCGGTCCAGAACGTGCAGCGGCCCTCGTCGAGCCGGGCTTTCTTCGCCTCGATCACCCGGGGGAAATTGGTCGGCTGGCCTTCGTACATGACCACCCCGAACATGTCCTTGGTCTTGGGATCATACTTCTGGACGTAGAACTTGCGCCCGGGCCCCGCCTCGAAGAACCGGTTGGCGGCGATCTGCGGCAACGGCCGCTTCAGGGTCACCTCGCGCCGGAACAGGCGCGTGAACTTGTCGTTGGCGACCGGCACCACCCGTTCGTTGAAAAGGAAGGTCAGGCCGGTGACGAACAGGCCTGCGACGATGGCCGGCGCGCAGATGCGTCCGAAACTGTAGCCGCCCGCCTTCATGGCGGTGATCTCGGAATCGGAGCTGAGCCGGCCGAAGGCGACCAGGGTGCCGAGGAGGATGGCCATGGGAAAGCTGATGACCAGCGTGGGCGGCAGGCTGTAGAGAAAGAACAGAAAGACCACCGAGGTCGGCACGCCCTTCGAGAAGATCAGGTTGATCAGCTCCATCATCAGGTCGATCAGCCAGATGGTGACGAAGAACGCCATGCCGAACAGGAATGGCTGCAGCAGTTCGTTCAGAATGTAGCGGTCGATGGTTTTCATACACGCACCGCCGGCCCTGTGGGCCGGCCAGGGTGCGAACAATGTACTCTCCCCCTGGGGAGATTGCAAATCAGAGAGGAGGACCACCCGGCCTGTGCTATAATGCGCTCACTTGACCAAGGGTGGCCGGAGTGCAGAACTACTACCAGTTGTTCGGGGTGCCGGATTTTGCCCCCCTCGAGGAGATCCAGAAGGCGTTCAACAAGATGTACGCCGACCTGTTCACCTCGGGCAGTCCGCTGGCCAACATTCCCCGCCTCAAGGAACTGAAGGACGCGTTCGACACCCTTCTCGACCCCGACCGCCGGGCCGAGTATGATGGCCGGCTGCGGGCCTTCCTGCAGGATCTCGAAGCCCAGTACGGGCAGGCCGTCGATCTTCTCGCCGCCGAAAAATACGACGAATCGATCGTGCTCCTGAAGGAGTGCCTGAAGGTCAACCCCCGCGAGCCCGATTTCTACGAGACGCTGGGATTGGCCTACCAGCTTTCCGACCGCCCGGACGAAGCGATCAAGTGCTTCCAGCAAGGGCTGCAGCTCAACGTGCGCAACCCCGTCTTCAACCGCTACCTGGGCGACATCTACCGCGCCCGCCACGACGACGACAAGGCCGACACCCATTTCCTCGACGCCGCCGAAGGGTTCAAGGAGATCCTCAAGGTCGATCCCAAGAACCTGCAGGCCCAGGAACTGCTGGCCGACACCTACGCCAAGATGCGGTGGTATGAGGAAGCCCTCGAGGTGTTCGAGCGGCTCGTCGCCCAGCACCCCTTCCGGGCCGATTACCACCGCGACATGGGCGGGGTGCTCTACGAGCTCGAACGGCTCGACGAGGCCGAGATCCATCTGCTCGAGGCCCTGCGCAACTCGCCGGGCGAGTCTTCCGCCCTGCTCTATCTCGGGCTCGTCTATTTCAAACGCCGCCTGTTGACCCTGGCGGTGCAGACCCTCGAGGAATCGCTGCAAAGCCGGGCCGATCAACCCGAGGTGGTCAAGCTGATCCAGAAGATCCGCGAGATCCAAAAGGAGATCGGCCGCACCGTCGAGGAGATCATTTACGAAGCCACGCCCGACGCCGTGGTCGAAGGCGTGGTCAAGTGGTACAACAGCGAGACCGGGGTCGGCGTCTTGACCTGCCCGGAATACGCCGAGGTGCTGCTGCACTTCAGCGCCCTCAAACCGGAAGATCAGGAAAGCCTCGCCAAGGGCGACGCGGTGCGCTTCGGCATCGTGAAGGACCAGGTGGGGCCGGTGGCCGTCCAGATCGAACGGCTCGACGTCAACCGCCAAGGCGACACCTTGCCCGGCGTCATCGACCGTTTCGATCTCCAACGCAAGATCGGCATCATCCGCACCGCGACCGATCGCGAGATCGTCTTTCCCTTCTCGGCCCTCTCCCAGGATCTTCTCGAGAAGCTCGAACCCGGGCTCGAGGTGCTGTTCGAGACCAAGACCACCCTGGGCATCTCCGACGAACCGATCGAGCAGGCCGTCAACGTCCGGCCGCGCAAGAAGAAGCCGGGCAAGAAGCCGCCCGCCGCTCCTCCCGCGGCGGACGGGACGCCCGCCAAGAAATCCTGACGGCCCGCGGGCGCGGCTTTCCCCCCCTTCCCATGATCGAACTGACCGGCTTGACCAAGCGGTTCGGCGCCAAGACTGCCGTCGACGGGGTGACCTTTTCGGTGCCGCCCGGGGCGGTGTTCGGGTTCATCGGCCCCAACGGGGCGGGCAAGACCACCACCATCCGGCTGCTGATGGGTCTGCTGCACCCCAGCTCGGGGAAGGCGACCATCGACGGAATCGACTGCACCGCCGACTCGCTGGCAGTGCGGGCTCGGGTCGGCTATCTGCCCGATGAGGTCTTCCTGTACGACTACCTGACCGGGCAGCAGTTCCTCGAATTCGTGGCCGACCTGCGGCGGCTCGACCCGGCCACGGCCCGCGACCGGATCGCCTACTATCTCGACTTCTTCGAGCTGGCCCGAGTGGCTGGCGACTACACGGTCAACTACAGCTTCGGCATGAAGAAAAAACTGGCCCTGGCCAGCATCGTCATCCACCAGCCCCGGGTGCTCATCCTCGACGAGCCGTTCAACGGGCTCGACCCCCAGGCGGTGCGCAACTTCCGGGAGTTGATGAACCGCCTCGTCGCGACCGGAACGACCATCCTGTTCTCGAGCCACGTGCTCGAGGTGGTGGAAAAGCTGGTCTCGCACATCGGCATCATCGACCGGGGCCGGCTGCTGGTCAGCGGGCCCCTCGACGAGGTGGTCGCCCCCCACGCCGGATCGCTCGAACAGGCCTTTTTCGCGCACGTGCAGAGCGTCGCTCCCGCTCCGAGTGGTCCGGCCTCCTGAACCCTGCCTTTCCTTTTGAGCCTGTTGCAGGCATCGGATTTCTTGGCGTGCGGTACAGAGGGGCCTTGATTCGGTGCGGGCCTGCGAGGTGACGGGAGATGACAGCGGGCAGTTTCGGCATTGGTGCAACAGGCTCTTTTCTGAGCCTGTTGCGCGAATGCCCAAAACAGCCCATTTTCATGTACCGTCCATTCGGAGATGCCAATCAGATCAGGAGCGTTATGTACACGACGAACAAAAAAAACCGATTCATGCAACAGGCTCATAGATACGGAAAACGGTTCGCGACG
>CALLCO010000079.1 GCA_937998695.1 Candidatus Ozemibacteraceae bacterium | reverse complement strand
CCCCTTCCCTCCCCCATCGCCAGCCCCAAGTTTGCCGGACAAAGGCCTGCCCTCGACTGTGCCGACCCAGTCGAGCCAGGATCTCTCCCCGGTTGACCAGGTAGCTCCTGACGCAGAATCTGAGGTCTTGATTTCTGAGGTGGCGAATGACAGGGAGATGCCTTCCGCATCAGAAAAAGGTCCAGGCGTCCCTGCCCCGCGACAAGGAAAAATCCGCCGGTTCTTCCCGGGCCAGGGTACTCAAGGCCGAACAGCGTGGGACGGACCGGATCCGTCTGGCCGTTCCTGGTTCGATCCTGGACACGATTCCGGCGCAGGGGGAATCCTCGCATGTGGCATACGGGGGTCGGATTGCCACCGGGGAGGCTCGGGTCACCGGCATCGTATCGACCGCCTCCGGGCCCTGGGTGCTCATCGAGTGCGATCTGGTGTGGCCTGCTCCAGAGCGGACCATCGAGATTGCCGTCGCCCTGGGACGGGGCCAGCGAACGCTCCGGCTCTTCATCTCCCGCCCGGATGGCCGAACTGCGACGGGCCTGGTCGGCGCGGCGCGGTTCCAGGGATACGGGTGTTTCGCCCAGGCCGCAGCGGTCTGGCTGGATCTGGCGGCGACCCGTTCTGTGTCACCGGCCATTCTGGAGCAGCATCTGCAGCGATTGGCGGCAGAATTGGAAGCCAGGCGGGGTGCGTCGCCGGGCCGATGACGAGGAGTCCTTATGCCCTCTGAGCTCGTAAAGGCGGTCATCCCCTGGCAGAAGAGCCGGGGGGTGATCCTGCTCGCCGATATCGTGGGGTTCTTCCCTCTGGTGGCGCGGTTGACCGTGGACGAGTTGGCCGCCTTCCTGTGCGACCTGTACGGGATGTGGGGCTATGAGGTGCGCAAGCAGGGTGGCGAGGTCGTGGCCTATGTGGGTGATTCGGTGCTGGCCGTCTTCCGGAGCGGAGGCTGCCAGGGTAAAGACCCCGAATGGTGCGCCACGCTCACCGCCTTCCATCTCATGAAAGGCCTGAAACGGATCCGGCCCGACATGGAGATGAACGTGGCGTTGCACCAGGGCGAATTCCTCGAGGCCAAATGGGAAGAGCAGGGTCGCACCATGCACAACTTGCTCGGCAACGTGGTCAACCAGGCAGCCGCCATGGTCGCGGGCAACAAGACCCGGGGGATCATGGCCACCAAGGCCATTGTCGATGTGCTGGGGCCGCGGGTCAAGCACGACCGCTGCACGATCCGCTTCCCCAGCGCGAGCCAGGACGAGACCATCTTCCGTCTCCTGTCGCTCGACCTCTGAAGCGGGTCGTTCGAGCCCTTCCTCCATCTATGTTCGGAGCAGGTTGCGGGGAGGCCCTGATCTCAACGAGCGCTTCGAGGGGAGCCGGCCGCTCCTTCCAGTCCGGGGCGCCGGCGGGAGATTCCTTGCCGACCGGTGTGGGCCGCGTGGGCGGAGGGCCTGGTCGTGCGAGAATGGCTGGACGGTCCCGAACCGGATGCGTCCCGAGCCGATGGCCGTGCAGGAGGATGAAATGACGCGTGTTTCCCTGGTTCTCGTGGTGGTGGCTTTGCTCGCGGTCTGCCCGGTGGGGCACCTGTTTTTGAGCCCGGCCCGGGCGGAGTCCACGCCGGTTCCCGGGGTGGTCACGGCGCTGACCCCGGCTCTGGTCGAGGCGTTCATCAAACAGATGGAGCGGACGGCGGTGGATCGAAAGCTGGAAAACCTCGCTCCCCTGCTGGCCGACGAGTTGAAGATCATCATCACCAACATGCCCACCCCACAAGGCCCCCAACGGCTCGAAATGGGAAAAGGTGAGTATCTGGCCAACACCAGCCAGGTCTTCGATGCCATGGAAAAATACGAACTGGACCGGAAAGGCCAGGACATCCAGATCGCCGATGGCGGGGAGAAGGCGATCGTTCGCGCCACGGTGACCGAGCGGGTGACCATCCAGGGGAAGACGATCGAGACGACCGCGAAGGAAGTGGCGACGATCGAGGTGATCGAGGGCCGCATCCAGGTTTCCCGGATCGAGAGCGATGTCGTCGAGGTGAAGGAGTAACGGGAAAGGAAAAACCGCGACCACCGGTGATCGGATGGTCGCGGTTGTCACGTATGGTTCCGCTGGCGGTCGCGGAAGGGGTGGATGGCACCCACCGGTTCGACGAGGTCTTCCGGGTGTGGGCGCGGCAGCATCCTCCCCGGTTCGAGGCCACTGCCGACCGATCTGAAGAGGGTTCCGGGGAAGAACCGGTTCTCTCGGGAGTGCATTCCTCCGCTGAGGAAACAGGTCGGGGGCCTCTGGCGTTGACCTTCCCCGAATTTCTTGCCGCGGCCGCTGCCCGCCTGCAGGCCTCCGTGGCCGGCCAGATCCGCGCCCATCGTCTGATCGAGAAGCCGTTCTGAAACGTTGATCCGGGCTTGGCTGAACCTGGCGACCGCCGCTCAGTCGACGGGTTGGGAGCCCGACCCCGTGATGGGGGAACGACCTCCGAGCGAGAAGGCCAGGCCGTCGGGGGCCGTGAGCACTCCTGTCTCGGAAGCAGCCAGGTCGCGCCAGGCCACCTTTCCCGCCTGGACCCGCACCATGCTCTCCGTCTCCTCAACCCTGACCTCGAACCGGGCTTCACCCGGGTTCAGCAGAACCGTCGGCAGGCGAACCGCCAACGGTCGGGCCGCGGGGAACGCTTCGATCCGGCCTGTCCCCTCCGGTACTCCGACGAGGCCGGCAGTGACGATTAGCTCCCCGGCGCCCGTCCAGGTCAAACCAGAGCCTTCGGCCAGCACGAGGGTCACCGACGCTCCTTCCGCGACGGTCACCCGGTCGCCGGCGAGCAGGGGAACGGCCCGATGGAAGGTCGGAGTGGCTGTCTCGCGGCTCTCGGTTCGGCCGAGGATGGCCGAGCCGGTAAGATGGGCACAGGGGGCCGGGATGGATGAGGTGCGGGGGGAGTGGGCGGAGGGGGAGGCGGTGGGCGGGCGGGATCCATCTTCCAGCCATCCGAGCAAGAAGCCAATGGCCATGGAAAGGCCCAGCAGGACCACCCCGGCCAGCACGAGACGGGTCCAGGGCAGGTCACCCATGCTCAGCCCGGGTTGCGGGTTCAGCACGCCAGCCCCGCCTGATGGAAGAGCGACCGGTGTGGTGGATGGGCCGGGGGATGGCTCTTCCGCGGGGTCGGGCGTCGGGCCGCCGGAGGGATCAAGCGAGGGCTGGCTCATGCAGGCCATGATAGCGACCCTCGCCGGAAGCGTCAATCGGCCGTTCTGGAGACCGGATCAGTTGATTCTCCGCGCTTGGGAGGTTGAGAGACGGGGAAAGAAATCCCGGCCCCAGGCCCTGACCATGCAAGAAAGGCGCGTGAGCTTCACATGACCCTGCTAGGGACAGGCATTCTCGTTCAGCGGTCGGAAACGGATTGCAGGGAGGGGGTGCGTTGTGCATTCCTGCTCCGGTGGCTCCCGTCTTCATTCGCTCGCGGCAGTCGACGGCACCAGGTTGCGGCCTGCCAGGGCCGTTAAACAGTGCCACCATGTCTCGCTTGCCCAATCTCCGTTCGCCCAAACTTCGGAAGGCGAACGAATGCCGCCGTTCATGCCACTTCTGCGACACGCGGTCATCTCCACGTGCCAGGGACAGAAACCGATCAAGGGGGGGAGGCAGGTGGTCAGGGGGCGCGGCGCGGGTGGGCCTGGAAGAACTTCCAGATCAATTCGTTGGCGGGGAAGGCTGGGTCGGGCGGATCGGCGGCCCGGCGCGGAGCTTCCCGCATGCCCGGCCAGGCGTGGCCCTGCCGGTGCAGGACGAACAGGGCGACTTCGGTGCCGGCGCGCCCGCCCGTCCAGCGCCAGGCGGTGTAGCCCTTGGCCGGGGCATCGACCACGGTCGGAGGCTCGGGGCAGCCGTTGGCTTCGACCCAGAACCGCATCGTCTGCGAGGCCGACATCATGAAGACCGGCTCGCCCAGCGATTTTTCCTGCAGGCCCCCCGCCAGCGGCACGTGCCGGTCGAGGGCGCCGTTGATGGCCAGGACGGAGACCGGGGTGGTCGGCCGGGGGGGCACCTGCCAGTCCTTCTGGTCCTGGCGGCGGCCGCCGACCGTGGCGACGACGGGGGCGATGGCGGCCAGGCGGTTGTCGGGACGGGCGGCCAGCCAGTGGCACAGGATGCCGCCGTTCGAGATTCCCGTCGCGTAGAGGCGGTCGGGGTCGATGGGATACTCATGCGTCAGTGTGTCGATGAGCGTGGTGACGAACCCGCCGTCGTCGACGTCCTGCCGCATGGCCTCGGCGAAGCCGAACTTGACGTTCCAGGTCAGGAGGATGCCGTCGACTTTGCCGGTGCCATCGGGGGCAACCAGCAGGAACTTCTCGCGGTCGGCCAGAGCGGGCCACCCGTAGCTGGTCAGCGCCTGCCGCGCCCCGCCACTCCCGCCGTGGAACAGCAGGACCACCGGCAGGCGTTCCGTTCCGTTCCAGCCGGCGGGCGGGTGCACGTAGAAGCGGCGCGTTCGCCCCCCGTGTTCGAGGGTCCTTTCGAGAGTGCCGGGTGGAAGAGGCGCCTGGCGGGCCCGCCGTTCGAGCGCCCATTGCAGGAGCTGGCGGCCGGGCCCGACCTTTTCCGCGGCTGGTCCGGCGTCTGGTTGTGGCGCGGCGGAAACCCCGATGGCCAGGGCCAGTCCCCAGGCCAGCATCAGGGAATAAGCGAGCCAAGTCCCGCAACGCCGGACGGAAAGAGATCGGCACCACCACTCCCATGCCCGTGCCGCCTGAACCAAAGACCCGGTTGAGGGGCCACCAGTCTGTTTGGCCCGGAATTGTTTCGCCGGAAACCCCATGTCCATCGCGATGCCTTTCCTGGTTGGTTGGAGCGAGAGCCCGATCCATCCGTCTGATCCCCGCTCAATCCTGAGTATAGCGCAACCCTGCGCCTGGCCACACAGGTGAATGCGCCTGAGGCCGGGGCCAGCGAGCTTGAGGGCGCCACCCGTTTCTCCAGGGTGAGGCCCTCGGTTGGCCTCATCGCTTCTCGCGCTTGTGGGTCTGGAGGGGATCAGCTTCCCCTCTCTAGAGAGAGGTCAGGTTCTCCAGATCGATCCTTCCCACGACGATCGATGAACGCCGCCGTTCACCCCTTCCTCCCTCTTTTTCCCATTCTCCAGTCAGGATCGCGCGACCTCGCCGAAAAGAAGGACCAGTCCCTCGTCCTGCTGCTGAAATACCTCGACGCCATCTTCGAGCTCGAGGACATCCACGATATCGAACACCGCGTCAAGCGCTTCGTCGACATCGTGGTCAAGGCCCACCAGAACGGTCGCCGCCGCCGACAACTCGAGATCAGCCACGACAGCCGGCTCTCCCCACGCCACCCCGGCCAGCAGGACGAACGTCAGGACCGTGAACATCCTATGCCAGGGGTTGCCGCCTTGCCGCCGTCGACTCATCTCACGATCTCCTCCCCGCAGGGTTCCTTTCATTCTCGTATGGCTCGACCTTCGCCCGGCAGCCTCACCATCTCTCATACCTGGGTCAGTTGCGTCGCCTCCCCTCGTCCTGATAGGCAGGACTTTGGGCCGGTTTTGCCTCCAGATCACATTCTGGCAGCCTGAAACGGCCGCGGGCGGCCCCGTGGCCTCGGGCCCGGCTCGAATCGGCATTCACCCTTGCAGAATGCCTGGGTGGCCCCGGCCCTCTGGGCCGCGCGAAACGTCGTTTCGGCGGTGGCGGCCGGATTGGCTCGCGCAGGGAACCGTTGGCCTGGCGCAGGCTGGCCCGCCGGGTGCCCCGGTGCAGCGCCCGCCGGTTCACTTGGGCTTGTACTGTTCGAACGCCTTCTTGTCGAAGGCCCGCCGGTAGGCGTCCTCGGGGGAGATGCGCCGCGACTTGACCAGATCCATGAGCGACT
>CALLCO010000078.1 GCA_937998695.1 Candidatus Ozemibacteraceae bacterium | reverse complement strand
TGGATGCGCGCCGGGTATGATTTCCTCGGGGCACCATGGCCCGGCGGTCTGGAAGTTCGCCTCGATTTCGGCCGCTTCGCCGGCCATGGGGGAATTCCGGTTAAAACCTACGTGGGCAATGGCGGCTTCAGCCTACGCGCGATCGCCGGCACCCGAGCAGTCCTGACCGAACTGGGAGACATGCGTGAGTACTGGCTCCGATCTAACAGCAGCGAAGACCTTTTCTACGGATTTGCCGGCACCGTCTCATCCACCTTTCGTCTTCCCAACCAAATGGTTGCTTCCCGCTTCGCCCTCGAACGAGAACCCCGGAAATATTTCGAACTGCACAACCGAACCATCCCCACGGGGTGTCATGCTTGGTGGAAGTATGACCTTGAGTTCTGGAAGGGCATCATCGTTCAAGCGGCAGAAGACGACTCGGCCCTAGCAGGGGACTCGGCGCCCCCCTCATCGCCGTCTCATGAACCCGCCGCGCCGGCGGTTCCCCCGGCGAGCCAATGTCCCCCGTGCCGGTGAAAACGGCCCGCCAGCAGGCTGCCCCGGCCAACGGGACCCCACACCGGCCACAATCTTGCAGTCCTCCCAAAAGACACGCTGAACCCATGCCTCGATAAAGACTGGCTTGTTTCCAATGGGAAGAGCCCGGAACCGTCGGACCTTCCCGCCACGGAAACCCACGTGCTCCCGCCCGCATTCAGGACAGCAGACCGTTTGGGCTTTGGCTCGAACACAGAAGATCATGGCGCCTTGTTCATCCCTGGTGGAGAGGTACTCATAGCCGCCCAGACCCCATCCGTGGTGCAAGATGCTTAAAAACATGTTCGGCCTCCAGGGCGATTGGTTTGGGAGCAACCTGCAGGGAGCCTGAATATGTCCATCGTTTCACCCCCACTTCGAAAAGATACGCTTCAACCCGATGACCCAAATACCCTCGGGCTGTTTGGAGTGTTCATGCAACACGCTCAACGAAGAAAAAGCGGAGGTACCCCTGATGGAGTGCGGAGTCTGCGGCGGCACGGCGTTCGTCCGCTTTCCTGTCTTATGGCCCCAGCTCATCACCGATTGGCAGCTTTCTCCGTACGAAGTCGATTACATCAATCGGCAACAGGGAGAGATCTGCCTGCAGTGCCGTGCCAATCTGCGCTCGATCGCGTTGGCCAACGCCATCCGCCGGTTCCTGGACACGGAGCTGGTGCTACGCGAAGCGCTGGCGGCATCGCCCGGCACCGATCTCCAGCTCCTCGAAATTAACGAAGCGGGCAGCCTGACCCCAACCTTGCGACAGTGTCGCGGCCATCACCTTGTCACCTATCCGCAGGTGGACATGCACCAGCTTCCCTTTCCTGATGGCAGGTTCGATCTGGTCGTACATTCCGATACCCTCGAACATGTGCCCCACCCGATCCATGCGTTGACGGAATGCCGACGCGTCCTCAAACCCGGAGGAGCTCTCTGCTACACCGTTCCTGTCGTGATCGGGCGTCTGACCCGCTCACGTCAGGGGCTGAGCCCGAGCTACCACGGCACCGCCACCACCTCCGCCGGTGATTTCATGGTGCAGACCGAATTCGGCGCCGACGCCTGGACCTGCCTCTTGGCCGCCGGTTTTGCCGAAGTCACCATCCTTACCGTTGCCTTTCCAGCCGCCACGGCCTTTCTGGCCCGCCAGCCCGGGCGGTGGAACGGTCCCGCTCTCCGCAGCTCTCCCACCTGAACCGCCCATCGGAGGTCATTCGATGCACCCTTCCGCCATGCTCAACGGCAAACAGTTTTTCGACACGTATCGGTCCGCCTTTGCCGATTTGCCCGAGGTTCTGGTCTTGGACATCGGCGCCCAGAATGTCAATGGCTCACTCAAAGAGGTCTGCCCATCGACCTTTCGGTATGTTGGCGTGGATTTCGTAACCGGACCAGGAGTCGATGTGGTATTGACCGATCCCTATGTCCTGCCCTTCCCCGACGGCACCGCCGACATTGTTGTCTCCAGTTCCTGTTTCGAACATTCGGAACTGTTCTGGGTAAGCTTCCTGGAAATCATGCGGGTGCTGAAACCCCGCGGCGTGTTCTATCTCAACGCCCCCTCCAACGGGATGATTCATCGCTATCCATTGGACTGTTGGCGGTTCTTCCCCGACAGCGGTCTGGCCCTGACGACGTGGGCTCGCCGGCATGGCATGCCTGTCCTGCTGCTGGAATCATATATCAGTCGCCAGCAGCCCAGTCAGCAGATCTTCGACCAATGGAACGACTTCGTGGCCGTGTTCTTGCGTGACGAAGCGCACGTGACTGCTTTTCCCCACCGCATTCTCGATACCAAAACGGATTTCGAGAATGGCCGGCGGGCGGGAACAGAAAACATTCTGAACCCAAGTGCCTTGAATGAAGATCAGAAAAAGCTGGCCCTGATCGATCAAGTGATCGCCAACCATGTCCGCGTCTCTTGACGGCTCCGCGGGGATTCGCCTTCACCAGATCTTCTATCGTGAGGACCAACGGCCCTATCTCGATCCGGGCATGCTCCCCTGGGACAACTGCGCCAACCCCCGCCCGGAATGGTGCGAGTATTGGGTCATGCGTCAGGCCCACCAGGACCCGGAACGGTTTTTCGGTGATCTGACCGGCTTCTTCAGTTGGAGGGTCAAAGAGAAACTCGGCCTCGATGCGCACCAGATCCTGGGATTCCTGCGTGCCCACCCAACCGCCGACTGCTACCTGTTCAGCCCGGCGGTGTTTCAGGTGGCCTTCTATCGAAACGTCTGGGAACAGGGAGAAGCCTGGCATCCTGGATTGACCACCCTCGCGCAGACCCTTCTGGACAGTCTCGGCTATCGCATCGACCTCGCCGCCAGCGTCGATCACCATCTGAGCACGGCATTCTGCAACTACTGGGTCGCCCGCCGCCCCTTCTGGGAAGCCTATTTTACCTTCATGGAACCGATCTTCTCCTTCTTGGAATCCCGGCGGGAGGAACCAGGCGATCCTTTCTGGCAGCCTCGCTTCGCCTCTGGCAGCGACCCTGACCACCTCCAGATTCTGCCGGTGATTCCGTATCTGGTAGAGCGCTTGTTTTCGGTTTTCCTCCATCTGCATCCCGAGTTCGCCACGGCCGCGTGGGAATATTCCTGGCCGGAACTGCAGCGACGCACCTTCCATGCCGCGGGGTTGATTCCCCTTGCCAACTGGTGCAAGCGGCAATTTGCCGCCAGCGGAGATCCCTTCTTTCTCGATTGCTTCACTCGGCTCCGCCAGGACATGGTCCAGGCGGTGGCACGGACTCTGCGGGAAAACCCGCAGGCCGTTATCGGATGACTGCCACCAGAGATGGACAGCCACCCGGTAGCGGCTCGGGCAAGGATGCGTTGGGTCAACCCAGTTCGGCTACCAACCGCGAATAACGGGCTTCGAGATGCCGAACGAAGCGAGGGGTGTCGAAGAGAACGCCATGGTCGCGCACCTGCTGGAGATGCGCTCTTAGAGCCAAAATTTGCGGAGGGTCATGGGCCAAAGCCACCGCGCGCTCTTCATAGTCGGCAAAGTTCCAGGTGATCAGTTCCGGTAGGCCGGCTGCGGTCAGCAATGCCCCGGCCATTCGCGAAGCAAACGCTCGACCACTGCGAGTCAGCACCGGACAGCCCATCCACAGGGCATCGTTGGCCGTGGTTCCGGCATTGAACGGGAAGGTATCGAGGAACAGATCGGCCACCTGGTATCTGGCCAGATACGCTTCGGGGAGAACGCGAGGCGCAAATACCAAGCGATCGGGATTCACCCCCCGAACCGCGGCTTCTTGGCGCAAATGGATTGCCGCCCACTCGTCATCGACATACAGCCACAGCACGCTGTTGGGCACCCGCGTGAGAATGCGCATCCAGACAGAAAACATCTCGGGCGTGATCTTGGTTGGGTTGTTGAAACAGCAGAAGACGAACCCCTCGGCCGGCAGTCCACATTCAAGGCGGGAAGGGACGGCGCTTGGCCGGCGATGTCGGTCGCTGACCTGAAACACCTCAGGCATGTAGAGGGGCTTTTCCGTGAAATATGGCACCAATTCAGGTGGCAGGACAAAACGATCGGCGATGACGTGATCGATCCAGGGAAACGCGGTGGTGGCCGGCAGTCCCAAATAGGTGAGCTGGATCGGGGCCGGCCGCAAGGCCAGCAAGCGCGGCCGCGCCCCGAGGGTCTGCCCATGCAGATCGACCAAGATGTCGATCTCCTGTGCCCGAATCTGGCGAGCGGCTTCTTCATCCGACAGTTCCCCAATCAGGGTGAAATGGTCCATCGCCTTGATCACCCGCTGCCGCAATGGAGAGTCACCCACCGTTGTCCAGCAGAACCCATGCACGGCAAAGCGTTCGCGATCATGGAGCTCGAACATCTCCACGGTCAGCATGGCAACTGGATGGAGGCAAAAATCCGAGGAGCAATATCCGACCCTGATCCGGGGGTGATGATAGGGGGAAACCACCGGCAGTGGCGACACGGGGGTCGGGAACTTGGCCTGCACATAGCGGCAGGCGGCCGCCAACTGGGCCTGTGGGTCGTCGGTCAGGCTGAGGAGGGCCAGAGCCGACACCTTGTCTTGGGCCTGCGCAGAATTGAGGCGAGGAAGAGGGGAGATCACCGGCCAGGCACAGATCTTCTCTCGAAGGTAGATCCAATGGTGGAGGACGTCGGCCTGCCGGGGATCGAGCAGCAGGCTCCGGGTGAGGGCAACCATGGCCCGCATGGGTTGCTGCCGATCTTCAAGGACACGTCCCACGTTGTTGAGAGTGGTCTTGAAAAGGTCCCCATGCTCGGAGCCCAAGGAATCCCCGGCGTCGATTATTCGCTCCCACTCGGACAAAGCCTCGGGAATTCTTCCCAAGCGTTCGTACGTCAGCCCAAGATTGAATCGAGCCTGCCAGAAGTCGGGGGCGACCCGCAGCGCCTCAAGATAAGCTTCCTGTGCCCCAGGCCAATCTCCCAGAGTGAAGCGCAGAACTCCGAGGTTGTACCAGGCGATATGGGCCATGGGCGAACCACCGCGTTGCAGCCAGGTCTGATACAAGATGATGGCCGGCACGTGCTGCCCAGCCTGCTCCAGACTCTGAGCAGCTTCGATCAGCGCCGTTAGGCTCAGTTGCCGCTGCCAAGCTCGGCGGAGAAGAGCAGGCAGTTCCGCGATCTCCCCTTCCATTTCCTGCATCCGCGATAGGCACGACAACCCCCTGGTCGGGGGTTGTCATCGCCGAGTCCATCCACGATATGTCGCCAGACTCAATGCTTTCTCAGATGGGAAGAGCGGCAATCTGGGCCGTGGACATGGCGGCGATCTGGGAAGACGTGAGGGCTTGCACCTGGGCTGTAGTCATGTTGCTGATCTGCAGAGTGGTCAAAGCCTGAATCTGCGTCGTGGTCAGAGCGGGTATCTGGCTCGTTTTCAGCACCGGGATCTGGGAGGTGGTCAAACCATTCTGAATCTGCGACGTCGTCATGGCTGAGATCTGGGAAGATGTGAGGGCTTGCAGATCCTGGGACTCGATCGCCTGCACTTGTTGCGTGGTCAATGCGGCAATTTGAGAGGCTAGCAGGGCTTTGAATTGATTCGTCGTCAACGCCACGATCTGGGCCGTCGTGAACCCTGCTTGGATCTGACTCGTGGTGAAGCCGGTCACCTGAGTCGAGCTAAGGGCCGCCAGATCCTGGGTTTCCAGGGCAGCCACTTGAGCGGTGGTCAGAGCGGCTATCTGCGCGGTGGACAAGGCGGACATCTGGGACGTCGCCAGGGCTTTGACGCCAGCGGTACCGATCGCCTGAATCTGGGAGGTAGTCAAAGAGCCAAGTTGGGAGGTGGTGAGCGCACCAATCTGCGTGGTCGTGACCGCAGCCATCTGCGTCGTCGACAGGGCGGCCAGATCGGAACCGTCGATGCCCTTGATGGCGGTGGTCGACAGGGCCGCCAGCCCGCTGGTGGTGAACGCCTTGATCTGGTCGCTGCCCAGGGCCTTCAGCTGGGCCGAAGTCAGCGCCTGCGCCTGGGCGGTGGTCAACGCCGCGATATTGGCGGTCGACATGCCGACGATCTGGGCGGTGCTCAGTGCCGCCAGGTCGATGGTCTCCATGGCCGCCAACTGCGCGGTCGTCAACGCCCCCACCTGAGACGAGGTCAGACCTTTCACCTGAGAGGTGGTGAGGGCTTGAATATCTTCGGTGCCGAAAGCTTGAATCTGCGCGGTGGTCAGCGCCGCCAGCTGGGAGGTGGTGAATGCCGAACTCTGGCTGCTGGTGAAGGCAGCAACCTGGTCGGTGGTCAGCCCTGTGAGATCGGAAGGATCGATAGCTTGAATTTGACTCGTCGAGAGGGAGGACAGGTTGGCTGTCGTCAACGCCTTCACCTGGGTGTCGGTCAACGCCTTCACCTGGGCGGTGGTCAGGGCCTTGGCCTGGTTGGCGGTCAGCAGCTGAATGTTATACGTCTGAATGGCTTGGACCTGGCTGGAGTTCAGAACCACCAGGTCACGGGTTTCGATGGCAGTGATCTGGTTGCTGGTCAAAGCAGCCACCTGAGCCGTCGTCATCGCTTTGAAATCGGCCGTTCCCAGATTGGCAATTTGCGTCGGGGTTAAAGCCGCAATCTGTGAGGTGGTCATACCAATAACGATAGACATGTCAATCCCCTTTTTGCGAGCCGGAATTCCCGCAGGTTGATTTTCTCTGGTCAACAGCAAAATCGCTAAGGGTTTCCCCTTGACCATCGGCAAGCCAAGATGGATAGACCAAAAGAATCAATTTCCCCATGGTGATTGTTCCAGGAGTATGTCCGCAGTCAGGGGGGATGGGGTGACAGGTGCTCCTGGGTGGAAAGGGCGAAGGTTTTCTACGCCTGAAACCAAGTCGCAATGCCACTGAACCAGCAGCCCCGCCCAAAACCTTCCGAGGAAAATCGGGAAGCCAGCAGCGCCAAGCCTGCAGCGCGTTCGAAAGGGAGGAAGTTCCCCTGGCATCCATGCACATTCCGAAATCCATCCTCGCGGTGATGGACAAACTGGCCCATCAACCTTGGCTTTTACGGGCAATCCTTTGCCCTCTTTAAAGGTATCGGCATATCTTGGAAAAACTTTAGGGGGAATTTTCGTTTTTTTTCGCTCGGTCTGGAAACGCTCCGGAGGCCCATTTGCGTGAATCCCCCCTTTCAGTGAGAAAGGGGGGGCTGGGAGATTCGCTGTCTGGAAGCCGGTTACATGCGATGCTTCAGATCAAAGGACGCAGCCAGCCCAGCTTCAAGAGCATCTGCAAGCGGCTCATCACCTTCGGGTCGGAATGGGTCTCAGGCCCGAAAATGGTCGTGATGGTGCCGTTGGGCTCGACTTTGACCTTGTATTCGAACGAGTTGGCCATGTCCTGTTCGATCTTCTTGGCCACCTGGGTGGCAAAGGCGGGTGACTTGATGACCGCCACCTGCTCGGAATTGACCTGTTCGCTGATGAAATCCATGTTGTAGGTGCCGATGACGGCCACCTTGCGGTCGAAGACGAAAACCTTGGAGTGCAGCTTGTTGGTCAGCTTGTAGGCGAAGATGCGCAGCCCCGGGTTCTCTGCCAGGATCTTCTTCCAGTCGCCGATGAACATGGCCTGGGTCAGCAGGCTGTCGCTGCTCATCGGGCTGTTGGTCTGGATGATGACCTTGACGCCGCGCTTGCTGGCCCGCTTGATGGCGGCTTCCATTTCAGGGGTAAGCACGACGTAAGGGTTCTGGATCAGGATCTCGCTCTTGGCGGTGTTGAAGAAGGAGATCAAGTTCCAGGTAATATCGTTGCGGAACCCCTTCTTGGAATGCTTGTCGAGCAACCGGGCGGCCATGGGCCGCTGTCCCTCGAACAGCCGGAAGGCCGCATAGCCCGGAAGGTGTTTGTAGGTCGCCAGTTCCTTGTTGTACTTCCCGACGATCGCCACCATGTCCTTGGAAAATTTCGCCGGATCGACCTGGAACAGCCCCTGGCCGAGCAGATAGCGCCGCATGCAGTGGTAGGCGAGATCGAGCTCCCGGTGCATGTCCTTCCAGTTGCCAAACAGGTCGCCGCTGAACTTGAAGTTGCTGTGCTGGGCGAATTCCTCGTCGAAGGCCTGCTTGGTCTGCTTCGCCACGATCTTGCTCTTGATCAGCACGTCGGTATCACGGTAGACGGTCGGCAGATCGCGAGGATCGACGAAATAGTTCTTGGAAATGTTGCGGCCCCCGGTGATGACGTATTCATCGTCGACCAGCAGGATCTTGTCGTGGTTGCTGGCCACGATGTTCCGGATGTCGGCAAAGGCCTGCAAGAGGTTGGAGCTGACCGGGTTGAAGGTCTTGATCGTCACGTTGGGGAACTTGCTCAGTTCCTGCATGACATCCTGCCCGAAGAAGGTGCGGGTCAGGGTCTTGGTACCGCGAGCGTCGAGCATGATCCGGATCTTGAGCCCCTCGCGGGCCTTCTTGAGCAGCATGCCCAGCATGCTGTGCCCGAAGATGTCCTGCTCGACAATGAAATAGGTGGTGTCAATGGACGACTTGGCGTTGTCCATGATGGCCCACCGGGCATACCAGGCCGGCACGTTTTCCGGCAAGAACCTGACCAGGGCCTGCGGGTCAAAGGTATTGCACTGGATACGATCGAAGAACTCCTCGACCCCGATGTTCGCCCCAGCGTCGGGAACGGCCGACGAGGCTGCGGGGGCGGAAGCGGCCCACACCGCACCGCTTATCATCAGGACCATCAGGGACAGGATCAGCATCAGACGACGGTTCATCGACAGACCTCCTGAAGCTGGAATTCGCCACCAGTGTAGCAGTTTCTTCACGAAGGCGCGACCCGGCCACCCCGTGCTTCAGGTGAATCTCACTCACCCAACAGGAACAGGATTCACCGACCAGCTGTCCCCATCCATCGACAAGGCGCGGGGCCACTCCTGACCCCGAAGACGAAGAACACCCGCCGGAGCGGGGGTTCGTGGCAAAGCGGAGAGGAATTGGAGGCTGATTACTTACCCGAAGACAGGTTCTGGAAATCCTGGTAGGCGTTCAGGTAGACCTTGTGGGCCTCGGCGGCAGCCTTGGCGTCGCCCTTCTGGGTGGCATCGATATACTTCTGGTAGGCCGCCTTGTATTTGTTTTCGGCACTCTGAATCTCGGCCGATCGGTCACCGGAGACGGTCACGCCCAGCGAACTGGCGCCCGAGGTGGCAGGGGTGAAGGCCGAAGAGGAGGGCGTCTGGGAACGGCCTAGGACGCTCCTGATACCGGTAGCGGATTTCTTGAAAAGAATCCCGCCCGTCATGGTGTGATCGACGTCCTGCAACAGTTTCATGGCCATGCGACCGAGGAACCCGCCGAGGAGGAACCCGCCGACCATGCCCACCGCGCCGGGCCCGAGGGCCATGGCGCCCACCACGCCACCGGCCAGAGTGGCCAGGTTGGCCAGGCTGCTGGTGCCATAACCGGTGATGATACCGCCGGCAATCCAGCCCATGACACCACCCGCGATCATGCCCAGAGGAGGGCAGAAGGCGCCGCACAGCGAAGCGCCGATGACAGCCCCGGCGACCTTGCCGGCAATGCCAGCAAGAGGCCGGATGGCATGCAGGAAGCTGCCGAGAATTCCGGCGTGGGCCGGAGTGGCGGGCAGCAGGAAGAACGAGGTGACGATCGACAGGATCAACAGCATGCTCACGGGGCGTTTGGCGGTTTTCATGGGAACCTCCTCTGGCGAGGCATTCGATAGAATTTCCTTTATTTTAACAAACGTAAAGCGTACCCCGCAAGGACCTCTCAAAATCAGCTTTTGCCAGGCCGTTTCTGACACGAGTCTTCTTCGGGAGCCTTGTCAGGCCATCCCACCACCGCGTTCTTTCCCCAAAACATGGGAAACAAAGGCTATTTCCCCGGAAAATCAGGATCACCTGGCAACATGCTTGGGGGCTCGCGAGCCTCTCTCCTCTTCCGGAGGAATCCCTCAACCCGCCTGGCAACGTTGTTCCGGAGGCTCATCCAGAAGAGGGGAATGTCGGCCAGATGGAAATCCCCGGCCTCGGCGTTGAATTGCTCTTCATACCAGAGCGTGCGGGGCATCGCGACCTCCACCAGTCCGTCGACCACCCGGGCATCGAACGGGTCGCGGACCAGCGGGCCCGGCTCCGGCAGATGGGGTGATACGTCCGGCAGCGCCCCGGGGTTGGGGAAGGAGGCGACCGCCGGCTGGTCGGCATCCCAGGTCAGGGGGTTGATGGCCAATGGAAAAGCCGTGTTGACCGTAAAGGGTGGAAACCTCTCATCGGCCGTCCAGCCGCAAACCAGGTGGGGCCCTGCCCCCGGCGCCACGGTGGCCCAGGTCACGAACCCACCGGTCTCATCAGGCCGGCGCAGGAATGGCAGGCCATCGAAACTGTCCCGCCCGACATACTGCCCCGGCAGCCAGGCCGCCACCAGATCCTTGGCCAGGGGCTGGCCGACCACGAACTCGTTGAGCAAGCGGATGGCCAGGGCCGTTCCCTGGCTGTGCCCGGCGATCACAAACGGCCGTCCCTGCCGGTACCGCGCCAGATACTGGCGGAAAGCCGCCCGCACGTCCTCGTAGGCCAGGTCGAGAGCGGCTTTCCCCGCCCCGGTACGGTCGAGAAAAGAGCCCAGCGACGCCTGCCGGTACCGGGGGGCGAAAACCCGCGTCACTCCGTTGAACGCGCTCGCCTGGAACCGCAGCGCCCCCCGGTCGGTGAGCAGGTTGACCGCGGCCTCATCCAAGCCAGCGTTGCGCACCGTTTCGTCGAGACAGGTCGTGGGGTGGATGAAAAACGTATCGACCGCCGCTGTGGCCTGCCCATCGACCAACCCAGCCACCCCATCCGGCAGAAAATCGGCGCCATCCGCTTTCCAGGGAAGCGCCGCCCAATGCTCTTCCCGGCCATAGTCGGGGCCCTCCGGAATCGTCGGGGCGGCGGATCCGGCCCCTGGGGCGGGCATCCCCCCGAGAAGAAAGACCACCAGCCCCAGACACACCACGATCCTTCGGCCGGTCAAACCCGCCACCACAAGCCCGGCCCGCCGCCCTCGCCCCGCCATCGGTCGGTCATTCAACCACCATGGTCCGCGCCCACACCAGCCGAAGGGGCTTTGGCCCGCCAACCCACCAGGGGGAACTATCCTTGTTTCCTTTTTCCGCCCTGGAGGAATCCCCATGTCTTCCGGGCAGCCAGCCAGCCCTCCGTCACCGAGGATTTTGTGGTTTTCCCGCCTGCGGCTCCCCAAAACCACCGCAGCAGCGACAGGAGCGGCCCCCCCGCGTCGAGGATGACAGAGGACGAGGCTGGCCATCGCTTGCCTTCAGGCGGGTCATTGGTCAAAAATGACGACGTCGCCCTCCTTGAGCTCGCCGGTCGCCGGGCAGTGCAACAGGGCATCCTCGGGCTGCACCTCGGCCACTACGCCTTCCGCCACCTGGCGCCGCGACTTCCAGACGACGCGGCCGGCGGTGTTTTTGATCTCACGCGTGGCGAAGATCCGGCCCTTCATGCCGACCTGCAAACCCGAGCTCGCCCCCATGTCGATGACGATCCCCTCGGGGCTGACCGCCAGCACCTTGGCCTCCTTGACGAACAGCGCGGCCAGACGGCCGATCAGGCGGTCGAGCGACTGCTTGGTGGCGCGGCCGATCATGGAGTTGTCGAACTGCAAGTTGCCGACCTTCAGCCCGCCGACGAAGATCTTCTTCAGATCACCGGCCATCAGGATGGCCCCGGAGGTCTGGTTCTTCCCCTCGGCTTCCTCCGAGAGCGCCAGACGGCCGGTGGCGAGGTCGATCACCTCGATGCCCAGGCGCACGTAGGCGGTCGTCTTCTTGTGCTGCAGCCCCTGCACCTGCACCATGCTGGACAGCGCGCCCAGCGTGGTGTCGCGCGAATAGTGCCCGAAGTCGAGCACCCGGCCCACGATCAGGTAGTCGGCGCCCTGGAACCCCCCCTTCTCGGGGAAGGTGGAAGGATCGAAATAGCCATCGTTGGCGAGTTGCAGTTCGCCCTTCATGTTGTGCAGGTCTTCGCGATCGACGACCTGGACCTTGCCGGTCTCCATGATCCGCTTGCGCAGCAACTGGGCCAAGCCCTCGCCCAGCGGGTAGTCGAACCCCGCGCCTGTCTTGAAGGGAAGCACGGCCACCCGCGGCCGCGCCTCGACGGCGGAGGCGAGGGTCAGCAGGAGGGAGGCCAAGACCCCGGCCAGGAGCACGGCACGCCCCCCCCCCCGGCAGGGGGCGATGCGGACGGCTCCGACCGTCGCCGGACCGGCCAGTCCCCAGGGAGTGGGGCCATCCGGTCGTTGGTGCCCGTGGCCCAGCGCCGGTCGAGGCCGGATTTCGCCGGACCCTTTCACCAGGGGGCCACCCCCCATGGGCCCGTGACGCCAAGCGGCTTGACCGAGGCAGGAGAGGAATTCCGCCGGGCGGCCCGGGCGCCACACGCCGGCGATGCTGAAGGAGCGGGATGAACGGTGCATGGGATTCTCCTTGGGGCCCGGGAGGGCCCGACGTATCAGGGCAGGGATCGCCGCATGATGAGTCGCGGCTTGCCGGGCCCCAGCAGATCGGGAACGAGCCGTTCCCGGTGAAAGCCTTCCTTTTCGTACAAGGTCACGGCCGGGGTGTTGGCAGGGTCGACGGTCAGTTCCAGGAACGGGGCCTCGGCCGCCGCCAGATCGGCGAGCACGAACCGCAGGAGACCCCGGCCCACCTGCCGGCCCCGCCAGACGCGCCCGACCGCCAACCCCAGCAGAAAGGCCCCCGGGCCGTCGAGGCGACCCAGCACGACCGCCTGGCCGGCGACCTGGCCCTCCAGACGGGCGATGTAGAGGCGGCCAGCGAGGCTCACCAATCGCAGATTGCCGGCGGTCAGACCGTCGGCGGCGAACGCTTCGCGGTCGAGGGCGGCGAAGGCCTCCAGGTCGGCCCAGGCGGGCGGGTCGGGTAACCGCTCGAACACCGGCGCGCGGTCGGCGACTGGTTCGGTCATGCGTCTTCGGCGAGGCCGCTCCTGTGGGATGCGGACGGCGCCGCCCCCAGGTGCCGGACGGTGAACCGGCCGAAGCCCCCCTCGGCCAACAGGTGGAAGTCGGGGCTGCCAGCCGACGGAAACAAGCCCAGCAACCGGTCGGGATAGGGATATCGGGCCCGCAGGGTTCCCGCCACATCGATCAGCAGCAGTTCATCGAGGGTGGTCGCCCCGACGATCCCCTCGGCATGCAAGGCCATGTGGGCCACGGGGGCGGGCAGCGGCACCCGGATCCGGCTCTTGAGCCGGTTCTGAATGACCAGCAGATCGGGGGTCCCTTCCCAGACGAGGAAGACCACATCCTCGCCAGGATGGAACGCAAGGGCCGTGGGAGGGGTGCCGCCAACCGTCGTCTGGCGGTAGGTCACCTCTCCTGTCCACGCGTGGAAGGAGATCGCCCCGC
Source organism: Candidatus Ozemibacteraceae bacterium (assembly GCA_937998695.1). Classification (GTDB taxonomy): domain Bacteria; phylum Muiribacteriota; class Ozemobacteria; order Ozemobacterales; family Ozemobacteraceae; genus Ozemobacter. The sequence continues at coordinate 21,212 of CALLCO010000078.1, read as the reverse complement.
CTTCCCCTCCCAAGGCCCATCCGGTCTCCCCGGGCAGCAGGCCGAGACGGCTGCCGGGCCCGCCGGTGGGCACCGTGGCGCGCACCCCGCCGTCCTGATCGACGAGGTGGATGCCCGCATTCCCCTGCAGGGCGGCCTGAGTTGCCGTGCCGACGAGGCGCAGGACCGGTTCGCTGATGGGAAGCGGCTGCGGGGGGTGGCGGTGGTTCGCCAGGAAAGTGACCCGGCGGACCTCGTCGACCAGCAGGAAGGCCCCGTTGGCGAACAGGTGGACCTCGGCAAAGGTGCCCAGCGACCGGAACGCCTCCGACCCGTCGAGATGGAACCCGAGCACCCCCTGGCCGGTCAACACGATGGCCAGGTCGGCGGCGGCATCCACCGCCAGGTCCCGGACCGGGCCGCCGGTCAGGCGGGTGGTCCAGATCTCCTCGCCGAGGTCGTTGAGACAAGCCAACTGGGCCTGCCCGTCCCAGAGGAGAACGTATTCGACCTGGTCGGCGCCCGTCCAGAGGCGGGCCCGGGGGCGGTCCCCGGCGGCCGCCCGCGGCAGGTCGGCCAGCCACCGGCGCTGGAAGGCGCAGGTTTCCGGTTGGGCGGGAGGGGCGGCGACCTCGGCGAAGCCGGCCCGCGTCAGATCGCGGGCGGCGCCCGACTGCAGGCCGACGACCGCCCCTTCGGCGGTGGCCAGCCAGATCGTCTGGCCGTCATGGCTGAGGCGGGCGGTCAGCAGCGTGCCGCCCAGCTCTTCCTCCCACAACGGGAAGCCGTGGTCGTCGAGCAGGCACAGACGCCCGGTGCGGCTGTAGACAAGGGTTTGCCGGGTTTCCGCGGCATGGGACAGGCCGACCGCCTCGAAGGGCAGCTTGGCCCGCCAGACGCCAGCGCTGGTCGGCACATGGAAGCCGAACACCCCGCCCCCGCGGTCGAGGGCGAACAGATGCTCGCCGTCGGCCGTGATGGCCACGTCGATCACCGGATCGAGCCCCATGAAGGAGGCGGCGGGTTTGCCGGTGCGGCCCACGGTGGCCAACCCTTCCCCGCGCTCGTCCTGACAGGCGAAAGCCACCAGCTCGCCATCGTGGGTCATGGCGAGGGCGGCCGGCAGCTTCAGCAGGTTCCGGTAGGTCCAGCGGGGGCGGGAGGCCCGATCGGCCAGGATGACCGTCGGGTCGCGGGTCAGGAAGGCGAAGTGCTGCCCCGACCCGCTGATGATGCCGCTCATGGCGGGGAAGACCCGTTTCTTCCATTGCACCTGCCCGGTGGCGTCGAGCAGAATGGCCGAGCCGCTGTCCTGGACGGCCAGCACCTCCTGGGTCTCGGCCGCGCTCACGGACCGGAACACCCCCCCCACCTCGGCCCGCCACAGGGTCTGGCCCCGGTGGTCGATCCAGGTGAGGACACCGTCGGCGCCCAGCACGACGCCGCCCTGGCGGGTCCCGGTGGCGGCCGCCAGCTTCAGGGGGCCCGGCTGGGCCCGCCAGGCTTCATGGAACGCCAGTTTGGCCGGCGCTCCGGCGGAACTCGGGGGACGAGGGTGGTGATCCTTCCCGGTCATGGTGGTCCTTCCTTTTTGGGAACAGGTTCGTGCCGCACCGCCCGCCCAGTGTACCCAAACCGACACCCTCCGGCAAGGTGGAGCGGTTCAGGCCATGCTATACTTTTTGCATCCGCGGGCAGGCCGCCGCGTTTGCCCGGAAGGGGAAGCCACATGCGCATCTCGTTCGTCGCCTTGACGTCCATCCTCACGCTGCTCGTCCTCGCCGTCGTCGTCCCGCCCGCCCCGCCGCCGGCCCAGGCCGCCGACACCATGATGCAGGACGGCACCTGGATCATGAACACCACCTCCGACGTGGTGCAGGCCGAGATCGACAAGAAGAGCGAGACGGTCTGTCTGCCGCGCATCGAGTTCACCCAGGAGGTCGATCCCGCCGAACTGCAGAAAGCCCTCAAGGACGGGATCAAGCGCCAGGGCGCGGTCTTCCACCTCTATCACGACGGGATCGGACGCCCCAAGCGCATCGGAAACCTGCTGTTCTCGCAGGACGTCTACCTGAAAGACCTGAAGATGACCTACGTCGGGTATCTGCGCCGTCTGGGCTACAAATTCAAGATCAGCAAGACCCCCGCCTTCGAGGATCCCTCCTACCTGCGCCACGTGCAGAGCGGGGCCTACCTCGCCGAGAAGCGCCAGCAGGCCGGGGCAACCGGCACCCAGGGCGGCACTGGTACCGCAGGGGCCGACCCCGCCGCCGGGCAGTCCGGGCAGACCGGGCAACCGGGCCAGCCTCTCCGGCCCATTCCCAGCGGCGGAACCGGTGACCCCGGCGTCGCGCGCACCTCCTGGGACGTCATGCCCGCCGGGGTGCTGCCTCCGTCGGTTCGCAAGATGAAGAAGGAACTCGACGAGAAGATCCGGGACCTCAAGAACCGGCCCTATCAAAAGGAAATCATCCAGGTCGATCCGGTCCGCTGGGCCAGCGGCCGGATGGGCCGGCTCGCCGCCGACGGCACGATCGCCGGCGCCGTGGTCGAGGGACAACGCCCCACCCTGCGCCTGCCCCCCCCCGCCGGGGCGGCCCCCGACTGGCTGACGCCGGCCCGCCTCGAGGCCCTGGCCTCGCAACCGTGCGAGTTCATCCTGCACCGCAGCGCGGCGGGGCGCGACCTCGTCATCCAGGGGGTCTACCCGCTGGCCGATGTCTACTTCGTCGATCTGGGCCTGACCTGGAACGACTGGCTGACCGGGGAAGGCCTGCCCCCCGCCCCCGACCCCGCCGAGCCTGGCATGGCCACCGGCCCCGTTCGCCTGGCGGTCAAGGTGGTCGAGGGCACCTGGAAGGGCCTCAAAGCGCCCGTCCTGGCCGAGGTCACCTTCGCCGCCGCCCCGGCCGGGGTGCTGCCGACCGAGCTGCTGCGCACCACCTCGCCCGAGAGCCCGCTCGGCGACGTCAAGGCCTTCCTGGCCCGGTTCAACGCCGCCACCGTCGGGCAGCCGGTCAGCGTCTCGATGCTGTTCTGCCCCGACGGCCGGCCCTACCTCGAACTCGGCCAGAAGCGCGCCCAGCGCATCCTCTTCCCCAAGCTGGGCAACAAGACTCTCGCCATCCTGCTGCAGGAGATGGCCACCACGGCAGCGGGCGCCCGCTAGCCCGCGAGAATCGCCCCTCCTGCCCCCCCTTGGCGGGAACGGGTCCGCGGCGGCGGCTCACCACCATCCCTGGCATCCGGGGCCCGTTTCGGACATGGGGAGGGCGGGCCTCACGGGTGAAAGTCAGAGGTCATACCTTCCGCGAAAGCGAGCTCCTCGCTTGGCGATGGCGGCTGACGAACGGTGGTTTCCGTTGGTCATGGGCCATCGAACGGCCTTTCGTGGGAGCATTCGCTGGAATCCCGTCTCAGGAGCCAATCGGGAACGCCTGAGCCAGCGGGAGCCTCTTGACCGGAGTTCGGGGCGCCGTGCTCCACACCCGCCGGCGTGCCACCCCCACTGGATCACCCACCGCTGCCGCAGAGCCAACTCCGCTTCGAGGCTGGCTTCAGGCCATCCCGTCAGCCCCGACAGGCCAGGTCGATGCCCTCCTGCATGGCGTGCCAGAGGGTTTCCACGCCCTCGAGGCCGACCGACCAGCGCACCAGGCCTTCGGTGATGCCGCGGGCCTGCCGGTCGGCTGCGGGAATGCCCGAGTGGGTCATCGAGGCGGGGTGCTGGATATAGCTGACCGCGCTGCCAAGGCTGACCGCCAGCTCCATGGGCGTCGTGTAGGTGGCGAAATAGTCCATCAGGCGGGCGCCCGGCTCGAAGCCGCCCTTCAGCTCGAAAGCGATCATGCCGCCGAAAGCCCGCATCTGCCGTTTGGCCACGGCGTGCTGCGGGTGTGATGTCAGGCCGGGATAGTAGACCCGGGCCACCTTGGGGTGCTTTTCGAGGCGGCCGGCCAGCTCGAGGGCCGAGGCGCAGACGCGTTCCATGCGCAGGTGCAGGGTCTGCACCCCTTGCGAGTTCAGCCACGAGTCGAAGGGGCTGGGGGTGGGCCCGTGATCTTTGTATACGGGGAACAGATGCTCGCCCACGAAGTTCCAGGGGCCGATCACCACCCCGCCGACGCAGGTCGAGTGGCCATTCACATACTTGGTCAGGCTCTGGATGGTGATGTCGGCCCCGAGCCGGAACGGCTGCTGCAGGAACGGCGTGGCGAAGGTGTTGTCGACGACCAGCGGCACGCCCCGCTGCTCGGCCAACCGCGAGATGCCCTCGAGGTCGGCGATCTGCAGCGTGGGGTTGTCGGGAGTCTCGAGGAAGAGCATCGCCGCCTGCGGGGTCTCGTCGAGGGCCCGCTCGACCGCTTTCAGGTCGGTCATGTCGATGAACCGGCTGGTCACCCCGAACTTCTGGAGCGACCGGAAGAAACTGTCGGTGCAGCCGTAGACGTTGCCGCTGAGAATCGCCGACCCGCTCTTGACGAGGGCAAAGGTGGTGCAGGCGATGGCGGCCATGCCCGAGGCGAAGACCAGGGAACCGATGGTCGGTTTGCGCTCGTCGGCCTTCAGGGCGGCGTCGATGATGTGCTGACAGTCGAGCTGGAACAGCACTTTTTCCAGATACTCGGTGGTCGGGTTGCCCAGACGCGTGTAGATGCGCGCATAGGGCTTCTCGCCGCTCTTCGACTTGCCCAGGAAGCGATCGGCCCCGTCTTTGACATTGCGGAAACTGAAGGTCGATTTCTGGACGATGTTGGGCAGGCCGATCCCCACGCCGATCGAGGCGAACCGGTCTTCAGACAGGAAGCGCTCCTCGGTGCGGGCATACTTCTGCTTGCGCTCGAACCATTTGGGATACCACTCGTGCATCGTCTTCACGTCCGTTCCTCCGGTGGGGTAGGTTTTACCCCCTCATCCTACCGCGCCGGGCCCCGTTCGACAAATCACTGGAGGTTCATCGGGTCGGTGGGCTCCTCGTCGGCCTGACCCGCCCGGTCGGCATGGTCCACCGAGTCGGCACGGTCGGCATCGTCTGGACGGTCGGCATCGTCGGCCTGACCGGTCTGAGCGGCCTGATCGACGCCCGGGCGGATTTCCCCCGAGCCGGTCTGGCCACTGACCGGGGATTTGGGCGCCCCGTTCCCCGGCGCCTTCCCGGCGTCGAGGAGCGGGTTGGGAAGCATGTAGTCGGTGCGGTCGGCGGCGGTCAGGGGGCGGCGCCAGTCGCCGTTCACGAACATTCGATTCAGCTTGCGGCCAAAAATGGCGCCGATCCGGTTGATGTAGTCCTCCTGCTTGTCGGCACCCTCCAGGAACAGGGAGCCCAGCGACTCGATCTCGGCCACCGCGCGGGCGACGGCTGGCGCCCGGACCAGCCCGTAGAGAGCGATGCCGAAGAAATGGTACCAGGCGCCGTAATTGTCGCCGAACTCGCAGGTGTCGTGACGCAGGTAGGCCAGCTTCTTCTGCAGGGGGTCGTTCTGCCGGTCGACCCGATAGGGATTGCTGGCCAGCACGTTTTCGGCGGTCAGCATGGTGAGGTAGAGGTTCCCATGGTTGAGGACGTAGCTCTCACGGAACAGGTCGTGGATCTGCACGGCGCGATCGGGATACGACATGAGTCGGGCGGTCAGGGCCTGCTCCTGGCCGGTGACGGCGTAGCGGCTGGTCCAGCCGCAGGCGAGCAGCAGGAACAGCTTCGACCGCAAAAAGAGTGGTGAAGGAAACTCTTTCTGGCGCCGGAAGACGACCCGGCCCAACCGGTGCCAGAACCCGTACCACAGATACCGCTTCGCTTCGGGGCTCCATTCGTGTTCTTCGCCGAGGGTCGGGACGATCTTCGGATACTGCTGGATGATCTGGCGAAACGCGTTGACCAACCGGTCGGGGTCGATCGGCCGGGTCTTGCCGATCTTGAAGCCGGCGGCGGCGGCCTGTTTTTGCTGGGCTTCGAGGGCTTTCAGCTCACGCTCGCGGTCGATCTCGGCCTGGGGGTAGTCTCCCTTGACCAGGGTCGACAGCAGCTTCATCGGAACGGTGTCGAGCATGCGGATCAGATAGGCGTCACCCTTGGGATCGACCAGTCGGAAGCCGTCCTGTTGGTAGTGCTCGGCGACCGGCAGTTTCTTGAGCCAGTCTTTGAACTCGCCGGCGAACGCCCCCGCCATCCCCACGAGGAGGATGACCACCGTCAGCCGCAGGATCCGTGTTCTCATGACGATTCTCCGTTCGAGATGGGAAGGACTCCCCGACGCGGTCGGGGTACGGAAGCTTTTTAAGTATACCTGCCCCCTCCCATACCCCGGAACCCCCCTGCCTGAACAAGGACCAGCCTGAAAGCCATCGTTCGCCCGCGCAGGACAGACTACCTAACGGAGCAATCGGGGTCTGACCGGTAGACGGTGGCGCAGGGAGCCAAGGAAAATCCGGTGCTTGTACTTGGCCGGGATTTGGGCTATAACGGGGGAAACTCGCGGCGAGGTGGTTCATGGCACCCTCCCCCTTCCTGGCGGCATGGTTCCTGGTCGGCAGCGGTATGTGCGGGCTAATCTACCAGATGGTCTGGTTCCAGCAGTTGAAGCTGATCTTCGGCACCTCGACGGCCGCCTCGGCCGCCGTCGTAGCCATCTTCATGGGCGGGATCGGGTTCGGCAGCCTGTGGCTGGGGCGGCGCACCGATGCCCACTCCCGCCCGATGAGCCTGTACGGCAAGCTCGAGGTGGGGATCGGCCTGTGCGCGGCGCTGTCGCCGATGTTGATGTCTTTGGTGCGCGACATCTACCTGGCCACGGGGGGAACGACCACCCTGGGCGGAGCGGTCGCCACGCAGGTGCGGGGCATCCTGGCCCTGCTGGTGCTGGGCCTGCCGACCTTCCTGATGGGGGGCACCTTCCCGGCCATGGCCCGGGCGGTGGCTTCCGACCAGGAGGCCGGGCGGCCGGTGCTCGGCCTGCTTTACGGGGCCAACACCGTCGGCGCGGTGCTCGGCGTCCTGGCCGGCACGTTCGTCTGCCTCGAGTGGTTCGGGCTGCAGCACACGCTGCTCCTGACCGCGGCGGCCAACATCCTGCTCGGACTGCTCGCCTGGGGGTGGGGCAACCATCTGCCGGAGATTCCGGCCGAGCCAACGACCGGAACCGTCGGGTCGGAGCGCACCCCGACGGGCCAGAGCCCGCAGACGGGTAGCGAGAGCGCCCCGGACCACGATGGGAAAGGCGGCCGACACCTGCACGGCGCGCCTGACCGCGGGCCGGGAGGGCGGGAAGCCGCGACCCCGACCGGGGCGGTCGATTCCCCTTCCCCGCTGTTGTGGCCCGAAGCCGTCGCCGCCTTCATGACGGGCGCCACCTTCTTCTTCATGGAAATGGTCTGGTACCGCATGCTGGCGCCCCTGCTGGGCGGTTCGACCTATTCGTTCGGACTGATCCTGGCCGTGGCGCTGGCCGGCATCGGTGCCGGCGGGTTGCTCTTCTCGGCCCGTTCGGCGGGGCGGGCCGCAGGCCTGCGGGAATTCGCCGGGGTCACCGCCCTCGGCATGCTGCTGTTGATGGTGCCGTATGCGCTGGGCGACCGCCTGGCCATCCTGACCGGCCTGCTGGGCTGTCTCGATCTGTTCGGTTTCCCCGGCAAGCTCTTCCACTGGACGCTGATCGCCGGCATCGTCGTCTTCCCGGCTTCGGCGGTGTCGGGCTACCAGTTCCCCATGCTATTGTCGCTGGTGGGACAGGGCCGCCACGACATCGGACGCCAGGTCGGCCTGCTCTACGCCGTCAACACCCTCGGAGCCATCCTCGGGGCCCTGGCGGGCGGCTTCGGGCTCCTGTCGTGGTTGTCGGCCCCAGGCTGCTGGAGGTTCGCCGGGCTGCTGGGCGGCCTCCTGGCGGTGGGTCTCGTGGGCGTGGCGATCCGGCGCCAGGGCTTCCGGCTGGGCAGCCTGACCCCGCTCATCCTCGTGGGGGCCGGGTTCGCCCTCATGAGGGCGGAGGGACCCACCGCGGTCTGGCGGCACAGCAATGTCGGGTTCGGCCGGGTGGCTCTCCATTCCCTCGATGCCACGGCACTGCGCGAATGGATGAACCTGCAACGCCGCATCACCATCTGGGAGAAGGACGGCAAGGAGAGCAGCGTCGCCCTAACCGAGGCCAACGGCCTCGCCTTCAGCCTGAACGGCAAGGTCGACGGCAACTCCCTCGGCGACGCCCCCACCCAGATCATGCTCGGCATGGTCAGCGCCCTCACCCACCCCACCCCGCGCCGGGCCTTCGTCATCGGCCTGGGCACCGGGTGCTCGGCAGGCTGGCTGGCCGCCGTGCCCGAGATGGAGAAAGTGGTCGTGGCCGAGCTCGAGCCGCTCGTCTTCGAGGTGGCCTCGCGATGTGCGCCGATCAACCACGACGTGCTGCACCACCCCAAGGTCGAGGTGCGGCTCGGCGATGCCCGCGAACTGCTGCTGACCGACGGACAGACCTATGACCTGATCGTCTCCGAGCCGTCCAACCCCTTCCGGGCCGGCATCGCCAGTTTGTTCACCCGCGAGTTCTACCGGGCGGCGGCGCGCCGGCTGCAGTCCGGTGGTATTTTTTCGCAGTGGGTACAAGGCTACGAGATCGACGTCGAAACGATGCGGACCATCTACGCCACCCTGCACGACGTCTTCCCTCACATCGAGACCTGGCAGACCAGCGACGGCGACCTGCTGCTGCTCTGCACCATGGAACGGCTCGCCCATTCGCGGGCCCTCCTCGAGCAGCGACTGGCCGGCGAACCCTGGAAGACCGCCCTCTGGCAGGGGTGGCGGGCCACCGGTGTCGAGGGCTACTTTTCGCACTACCAGGCGAATGCCGATTTCGCCCACCTGGTGGCAACCCGGGTGCCGGAGCGGGAGATCAGCACCGACGATCGCATGACCGTCGAGTTCGGCCTGCTGCGCACCATGGGGAAGAAGAATCTCGGCATGATGCGCCGCCTGCGGTCGGAAGCCTATGCCCAGGGGTTCCACCGCCCCCCCCTGCGGGACGGCCAGCTCGACTGGGAGGAGGTGCAGAACCAGGCTCTGCTCTTCCTTACCCTCGGCGACATCGAATGCCGCTCGATCGAGGATCCCGAGAAGGGATACCTGCAGCGGGTGGCGGCCCACACCAGCTTCTGCCGCGAGGATTTCGCCGCCTTCCTCAAATACTGGAACGATCAGTCCCGCCAGCCTTCACACCCCGCCGAGTTCCTGATGCTCGGGGAAGCCTTCGCCCGCTACGGGGCCCCGGAAACACTGGGTATGCTCGAATCCGCCCGGGCCGCGTTTCCCGGCGAGGCCTGGCTGATCGAAGCCACCTTCCACCACAAGATCGGCAGCTTCACCCAGGCCTTCGAGTGCCTCGAGAAGGGCCTGGCCGTCTTCCAGGAACGCCCGTTCCCGGTCAAGTCGATCCTGCGGCGGGGCCTCGAGACCGCCATGAACATGGGCCTACAGGCCCCTTCGCTGGCCCCGCGGATCGCCGCCCTGTTGCGCCCCCGTTTCCTGCTCTCGGCCGAGAACGAGGTGCGGGTGCAGGCCCTGGCCGGCCTGCTCCCCAAGCTGCCCGCTTCCCTCACCGCCGAGCTCTGCGCCGAGTTCGAACCCTTCGTCCCCTGGAACGAGGACTTCCTGTCGGCCCGCGCCGCCGCCTACCGCGAGCTGAACCACCCCGGCCGGCGCCGCGCCGAAGCCGAGCTCGCCGAACTCCAGGCCGCCAACCCCGCCGGCCCCCACGGCCCCGCCTTCCTCCCGTAGAACCCGTTCCACAAACCGAAATTTCCCGACCGGGGCAAAGTGTCCCGCGCCTGGTTGGCTTCCGATGGAGGTTTCACCACCCTCCCTGCCGCGGGCCGGCTCCAGGCCCCGCCCGATACCTGCCTGAAAACCAGCACCAGATGCTGGTCTGAGCCAGGGACACAGTGGGCCGCCCCGAAATGAGGTGTGTGGAACGGATTGCGGGTATAATGTCGGGGAATGAACCTGACCGGCCGTTGGGCCGGTCGTATTTCCTGGAGGTCTGTTCCATGTCTGTTCCATTCGCTTCCGTTCCCGATGGTGTTCTGCCTGGCGGTCACGACCCTGACCCCGCGGGAGGCGCCGCCCCCCACCTCGAAACGCTTCCCGTGGCGGAAAGTGGCAGCGGTATCGCGGCCACCACCGACGGCACGCCGGCCACGCCGGCCACGCTGGACGTCCCACCGGCTCCCGAGTATCCGCCGTTCGCGTTCAGCGACCTGCCCGAGCCCCTGCGCCGCGCCGTCGAGGCGGCCGGCTGGCCGGCGCCCATGCCGGTGCAGGCCCGGGTCATCCCCTGGCTGCTCGACGATCACGACATCATCGTGCAATCGCAGACGGGAAGCGGCAAGACGGGCGCGTTCCTGCTGCCGTTGCTGTGCCGCATCGACCCGTCGAAACCGGTAACCCAGGCGCTGATCCTGGCCCCCACCCGCGAACTGGCCCATCAGGTCAAAGCCGAGTGCGACCGGCTGGCCGGCTCGATGGGCGTGCGCTCGGTGGCCGTCTACGGCGGCGTCGGCTACGGCCCACAACTACAGGCATTCCGCGACGGGGCCCACCTCGTGGTCGGCACCCCCGGCCGCCTGCTCGATCACCTCGGCCGCAAGAGCCTGTCGCTGCAGCACCTGCGTTATCTGGTCATCGACGAGGCCGACGAACTGCTATCGATGGGCTTCTGGCCCGACATGCGCCGCATCCGGTCCTATCTGCCCAAACAACGGGTCTCGGCGATGTTCTCCGCCACCATCCCGGGCGGCGTCCGCCTGATGGCGGACGAGTTCCTGCGGCAGCCGCAGTTCATCGGCCTGTCGGCCGACAACGTCCACGTCACCGCGATGGACCACGTCTACTACGTGGTCGACCCCATGCAGAAAGACCGGGTGCTGATGCGCATTCTCGAGATCGAGAACCCTAGCAGCGCCATCATCTTCTGCAACACCAAGAGCGAGGTCGAGTATCTGTCGGCCTTCCTCCGCCGGTTCGGCTACGACGTCGACCAGATCAGCGGTGACGTCAGCCAGAAGGAACGCGAAAACGTCATGGCCCGTCTCAAGAAGCACACCCTGCGCCTGATGGTGGCCACCGACGTGGCGGCGCGCGGCATCGACGTCAGCCGGCTCGAGTATGTGTTCGTCTACGATTTCCCGCCCGATTTCGAGCAGTACATCCACCGCGCGGGCCGCACCGCCCGCGCCGGCAACCGGGGCGTTGCCGTCAGCCTGGTCTCGATGATCCAGGAGATGGACGTCAAGCGGGCGGGCAAGCGCTATGGCGTGCCGTTCATCAAAAAGAACACCCCCACCGCCGAAGAAGTGCAAGCCCGTTTGGCCGAGCGCCTGCTGGCCCGGCTCGAAGCCCGGCTGCGCGACCTCGACTCGGCCACCCGCGAGCGCATGCGCGGCTTCACCCGCCTGCTCGCCGACCTGCGCGAGCACGACCAGGGCAGCGAGATCTTCTTGATGCTGCTCGACGAGACGGCCACCCGCCTGCGCCTGGAAGGGCGACCGGAACCAATTCCCGTTCCCGAGGCCAGAGGCGCCTCCTCACCGGACGAAGAGATCTCTTCCCCTGCCGCGAGACATACCAGGCGCAGCTCCGGCCGGTCTCGCCGCCGAGGCCCCCGCCGCGCGTAACCCCTGAATCCTTTCTCGGGGACCTGCTCGCCCGCCAGCCCCCTGCGAAACCGAGCGTTGGCTCATCGTCGAAGCACACCGATGAACCCCAGAAAACGTGCAACTGTTTGGGGCGTGTGCCGATCGCCTGGCCTGGGAAACGGCACGCGCTCCCCAGGCCAAAAAGGCAGATGGGCACGAGGCCCCTTTCCGCGATGACCAGCTCCAGGAGTTATTTCGAATCCTTTTTCCCGGGGAGAATCGTGGAAGGCCCCATCTTGCTCGAAGAATCCGTCCGGGTGGTCGTCGGGTGAACCAAAGAGGACGACTCGGGGGCTACCGGTGTCGGGCTTCCTGGCTTGCGATCAAGATGGTCCTGAATCTTGACCGGCGAGGCTTGGCGCACGTCCGCCGTCGGTTTCGTTCCCTTGCCCACGGAGGTCGTTCCCAAAGCGCCTTCCGGAGGAAATAGTCGGGCAAGATCCAGGTTGGTAAGATACCCCATGCTGACCAGGGTTGCCGCCACTGACGCCGGTGAGATTTTTCCCATGGCGATATTACCTACATCCATTCCAGCGGTAGCCGGTGGTGACAACACCACGCAAGCCAGACTGCGGGCGTCGGCTTCCCCGGGGGTATTGATCATCAGCTGCCCTCGCCAACCCGAGTAAGGTCCGTCGGTCATGGGGGTCAGGGTGATATGCCCGACCGGCAATTCCAGAGAAGACGATTTCGCATCGGGGGAGAAAAGATCGGCTTCGACCTTCTCCGCGTCCCAGGCCGTGGGCACCAACCGGTATTCCTGACCCTCTTTCTGCAAAATACCGTAGATGGGGGCCAGCCCATTGTTGGTGTAGGCCATGACAAACTGGCCTAGGGTAATGGCCATCGCCTGAAACGCTGCCCGTTCGACGGCCGTCCGCGACTCGGCCACAATCCCAACTCCGCTCAACAATTGAGGTTGCCCGGCTGGAGAGCTCGGCTGCATGACAGAAACCGATGGAGGTTCGCCCACTTGACCTTGACCGGGCTTTGGGGCCTGCTGGGCATGGATGGCCGACCATCCACCAACAACCGTCAACAGGACCAACCACGATACCTTCCAACGAATATGCATAGTCTCCTCCTTTGGTATTGCTGCCCCAAACTATCGCGGGCCGGTTACCGGATGAATCTCCAGAACCCTCACTTTCATAGATGCCATTCATCAAGCAAAGCTGCCTTGAGCCGATGAGGGGGGAGAAACTCCGCCGGACCGCTACCGGCGAAAGCCTCTTCAAGCCAGGCAGCTCCCTACTAATTATAAACCGCAAAACACACCCGCATGTGACACCCATGGCCACTTTTTGCCATCACCCTGAACCAGGCTTGCTCGACGCGTTGTTCTTCCCTTGGGAAAGGCCCTGGGGCAAGGGGTGGGAAATCAGCCCAGCGTCCGACCGAGGACTCCGGCGATGCCCTTGATCCGTTCGAGCAGGGGCGGCAGTTTCTCCGGCTTCAAGGCTTGGCTGCCATCAGACAAGGCATTCTGCGGGTCGGGATGGATCTCCACCATGACCCCATCCGCGCCCGCCGCGACGCCCGCCAGGGTGACCGCCTCGACCAGGCGCCACAACCCGGTGGCATGACTGGGATCGACGATGATGGGAAGATGCGACAGGTGCTTGATGGCGGGCACGGCATTGATGTCGAGATTGAACCGCGTATAGGTCTCGAACGTGCGGATGCCGCGCTCGCACAGGATGACGTTGGGGTTGCCGTTGCTGAGGATGTACTCCGCCGCCATCAGGAACTCCTTGATGGTGGAGCTCATGCCCCGCTTCAGCAGCACGGGCTTCTTCACCCCCCCCATCGCCTTCAGCAGGTTGAAGTTGGTCATATTGCGGGTGCCGATCTGCAGCACGTCGGCGGTGGTGGCGACAAGGTCGACCTCGTGGACGTCCATCACCTCGGTCACGATCAGCAGGCCGGTCTCCTCGCGCACCCGGCGCAGGATGGCCAGGCCTTCGGCCCCCAATCCTTGAAAGGAATACGGTGAGGTCCGGGGCTTGAACGCGCCGCCCCGAAAGAGCTTGCACCCCGCCTGCTTGACAAGGTGGGCCGTCTTGAGAGTGATCTCCTCGAACTCGACCGCGCAGGGCCCCGCGATGACCTGTACTTCGGGGCCGCCGAACACCACCTGGTCCTTCCCCTCTCCGACCGGGCCCACTTTGATCAGGCTGTTCTCGCCCCGGTACTCGCGCGAAGCGAGCAGGAACGGCTGCAGCACCGGCAGCACGCGCTCAACGCCTGGCCATGATTCGAACGGGAGTTCGACCATGGGGCGTTCCTCCCCTAGGACCGCGACGATCGTGCGACGGTCGTCTTCGAGGAGGTGGGCCTCCAGGCCCATTTTGCCGACCTGGTCGAGGATGTTCTGCTTGTGTTCTGCGGTGGCCCAGGGAGCCATGACGATGATCATTGGAGGATCCTTTGCCGGAAACCGGGAAACACCCACCGGACCGGGCGACCCCCCGGCCCTTTCCGGATATAGCGGAAATTCCTCACGGAATCAAGCCTGGAAGACCGGCTTGCCGCCGATGAGCACCTGCCGGACGAGGTTCTGCCCAACGCGGTAGCCCACCTCGCGGAAGGACGTCGCCTCGAGCAACACGGCATCGAGCTGCCGGCCGACCTCGAGGGCGCCGATCCGGTCGCCCTGCCCGAGAGCATGGGCGGCATGCAGGGTGCCCGCCACCAGGGCCTCGGCGGCCGTCAGGCGCAACTGCAGCATGGCCAGCGATTGCACGATCCCTGCCCCCAGGAACTGGCAGCTGCCAGGGTTGTGATCGGACGCAATGGCCAACGGCAGGCCGGCGGCGATCATGGCCCGGGCCGGGGCGTGGTGCGACTCCATCAGATAGGTCGAGGTGCCGGGCAGCACGGTCGGAATCACCCCGCTGCCCGCCAGCTTGGCGATGCCCTCCGGGCCGGTCATCAGCAAGTGGTCGGCGCTGACCGCCCCGACCTCGACCGCCAGGTCGACCCCGCCCAGCACGTTGACCTCGTCGGCATGGATCTTCGGCCGCAGACCGTGGGCCGCCCCCGCTTCGAGAATCTTGCGCGACTGCGCCACCGAGAACGCCTTGTTCTCGGTGAACACATCGTTGAAGACGGCCATGCCGGTCTTCGCCACCTCGGGAATCCAGTCGCGGCAGATCTCGTCGACGAAAGCGTCTGGGTCGGCCTGGCGGCCCGCCGGTACCGCGTGGGCGCCCATGAAGGTGGCGACAATCCGTACCGGCAGGTCGCGGCGCAGCCGGTCGATGACCCGCAGCATCTTCAGTTCGGTGGGAAGATCGAGACCATACCCGGTCTTGATCTCGACGGTGGTCGTCCCCCAGGTGAGGGCTTCGATCAGGCGTTGCGCCGCCTCCTGGTACAACTCGTCCTCCGAACGGGCCCGCACCGCCTCGACCGTGCGCAGGATGCCGCCCCCCGCCGCCAGGATGTCGAGGTAGGGCCGACCCTGCACCCGCATCTCGAACTCGTCGCTGCGGTCGCCCGCGTAGACCAGATGGGTGTGCGAATCGACGAACCCCGGCACCGCCAGCAGGCCCGCCCCGTTGACGAACCGGCAGTCGGCGGCGAGCCTCACCTCGTCGGACAGCTTCCCGGCGGGGCCGATCCAGACGATCGCCCCGTCGAGGGCGGCGATCGAGACATGCGGCCGTTCCTCGACTTCCCAGCCGACCATCGTCCCTTTCCCCCGATACGGCCGGGGGAAAAGGGCGGCGGCGGCCAGGCTGTGGATGACGCAGTCGGCGACGGGCTTCATGACCTACTTGGGCAACTGCTGGTAGAGCACGCCGTTGATCTTGTTCTCGAGCACGCAGGCCGGCGAGTAGTTTTCGCAGCGCAGGTAGAATTCGGCGGTCTCGAACAGGGCGTCCTGCGGCACCAGGCCGATGATCTCCGAGCCGACGACCGGCACCCCATAGCGCTCGGCCTCCGACTTGATCATCTCGAACACCCGGAACAGCGGCGACTTCTTGTAATTCACCATATTCATCGATATTTGTACAATTTTGCGTTCCTTGAGCTCGACGCCCATGGCCTTGACGAACTGCAGGCCACCGCCGATGCCGCGCACGTTCTTGGCGATGGTGTCGGCGATCTTGATGTCGGCGGTGCCGAGGTTGACGTTGAAGGCGATCAACGGCATGCGCGCCCCGACCACCGAGGCGCCCGCACTGACGTGCGGGTGCGCCGCCCCGACGTCGGGCTTCCATTCGGGTTGCTGCATCTTGGCGCTCAGGCCCTCGAACTCGCCCTTGCGGATCTTCGCCAGGTTCTTGCGGTCGGGGTTGGTCTGGCTCTCCTCATACAGATAGACCGGCACCCGGAACTCATCGTAGATCATCGCCGCGACCTCTTTACTGAGGGCGATGCAGTCATCCATGGTGACGTCTTGAATGGGCACGAAC
Organism: Candidatus Ozemibacteraceae bacterium; assembly: GCA_937998695.1. Lineage (GTDB taxonomy): Bacteria > Muiribacteriota > Ozemobacteria > Ozemobacterales > Ozemobacteraceae > Ozemobacter. The sequence goes on along the minus strand of CALLCO010000078.1, from coordinate 5,127 downwards.
GGCACGACGTCGACCGCGCCCATGCGGGGGTGCTCGCCCTTGTGCCGCCGCAGGTCGATCTTCTCGAGAGCACGCTTGTACAACTCACGGATGGCCGCCTTCAGCGCGGCACGGTGGCCGATGAAGGTGATGACCGACCGGTTGTGGTCGGCATCGGACGAGAAATCGAGCAGGAAACACCCAGGGGTCTGCCGGATGGCGTCGACGACATACTCGACCACCTCGGCGTTCTGGCCTTCGCTGATGTTGGGAATGCATTCGATGATTTCCATGGGGGATCTCCTTTGCGTGATGTGACAGGCGCTCAGAGCATCGGCATGTCGACGCGATGGGCGCGGGCGGTCTGGATGGCGAGATCGTAGCCAGCATCGGCGTGGCGCACGACACCCAGGCCGGGGTCGCTGGTCAGCACGCGGCGCAGCCGCCGCTCGGCCGCCGGCGTGCCGTCGGCGACGATGACCATACCGGCATGGATCGAGTTGCCCATGCCGACGCCGCCGCCGTGATGGACACTGACCCAGGTGGCGCCGTTGACGGCATTGATGAGGGCGTTGAGGATCGGCCAGTCGGCCACGGCGTCGGACCCGTCGCGCATCCCCTCGGTCTCGCGGAACGGCGAAGCCACCGAGCCGGTGTCGAGATGATCGCGGCCGATGACGATAGGGGCCTTGACCTTGCCGTTCTTTACCAGGTCGTTGAACAGCACGCCGGCCTTCTCGCGTTCGCCGTAGCCCAGCCAGCAGATACGCGACGGCAGCCCCTGGAAGTGGACCTTCTGCGAAGCCTTGTCGATCCAGCGGTTGAGCGGCGCGTTGTCGGGGAACAGCCGCACGATCTCGCGATCGGTGACGGCGATGTCGGCGGGATCGCCCGACAGGGCCACCCAGCGGAAGGGGCCCTTCCCCTCGCAGAACAACGGCCGGATGTAGGCCGGCACGAACCCGGGGAAGTCGAACGCGCGCTTCAGGCCACGGTCGAAGGCCACGGTGCGGATGTTGTTGCCGTAATCGAAGGTCACCGCCCCGCGATCCATGAAGGCCAACATGGCCTCGACGTGGGTGCGGATCGAATCCTTGGCCCGCTCCTGATAGCCGGCGGGGTCGCTCTGGCGCAGGGCCAGCGCGGCCTCGAGCGAGAGACCGGCCGTCACGTAGCCGTTGAGCGGGTCGTGAGCCGAGGTCTGGTCGGTAACGATGTCGGGTTGGAAGCCCATCTTCACCATCTGCGGCAGCACCTCGGCGCAGTTGCCGAGCAGCCCGATCGACAGGGGCCTTTTCGCCTTCTTCGCTTCTTCGGCCTTGGCGATGGCCTCCTCGACGGTGGTGCACATGACGTCGCAGTATTTGTGGTCGATGCGGCGCTGGATGCGCGCGGGGTCGACCTCGACGGCCAGGCAGACGCCGTCGTTCATGGTGACCGCCAGCGGCTGGGCCCCGCCCATGCCGCCCAGGCCCCCGGTCAACGTGATGGTGCCGGCGAGGGTGCCGCCGAAATGCGTGGCGCCGACCGCCGCCAGGGTCTCGTAGGTGCCCTGCAGGATGCCCTGGGTGCCGATGTAGATCCAGGAGCCGGCCGTCATCTGGCCGTACATCATCAGCCCCTTGCGGTCGAGTTCGTGGAAGTGCTCCCAGGTGGCGAAGCGCGGCACCAGCATCGAGTTGACCAGCAGCACGCGCGGGGCGTCGGCGTGGCTCTTGAAGACGGCGACCGGCTTGCCCGACTGGACGAGCAGAGTCTCGTCGTCGCCCAGCCGCTTGAGCGTGGCCAGGATGGCGTCGAAACAGTCCCAGGTGCGGGCGGCTTTGCCGATGCCGCCGTAGACGATCAGTTCTTCGGGTTTCTCGGCCACCTCGGGATCGAGGTTGTGCTGGACCATGCGGAAGGCGGCTTCCTGCAGCCACCCCTTGCACGACACCTGCGTCCCCCGCGGGGGATGCACGACGCGGGCTTTAGCGGAGTTCGACGGTGTTCCGGACATGACGGACAAGTTCTCCTTTCCACAACAGGTCGCGGGCCTTCTCCAGGTCGGGAGCCAGCAGACGGTCTTCGTCGAGCGCGGGAACGTGCTGCCGCAGCAGTTCCCACGCGGGTTTGGTGCCCCGACCCAGTTCGAGGGGCCGGATCATCTCGTAGCCCTGCGCCGCGCAGACCCACTCGATGGCCAGCACCTGGGTGGCGTTGCGCAGGATCGACGCGCCCTTGCGGGCCGCGATGGTACCCATGCTGACGTGGTCTTCCTGATACGCCGAGGTGGGAATCGAGTCGACCGAGGCGGGGTGAGCCAGTACTTTGTTCTCGCTGACCAGCGAGGCGGCGGTGTACTGCACGATCATCAGCCCCGAGTTGACCCCGGGGTCTTTGGCGAGGAAAGGGTTCATCCCGCTGACCAGGGGGTTCAGCAGGCGGTCGATGCGCCGCTCGCTGATGTTGGCCAGTTCGGCGACGGCGATGCCGAAATAGTCGGCGGCCAGCGCCATCGGCTGCCCGTGGAAGTGCCCGCCCGAGACGATGCGGTCTTCCGAGAGCAGGATGGGGTTGTCGGTGACCGAGTTCATCTCGGTCAGCACCTGCCGCTGCACGTGGCGCAGGGCCTCGCGGGACGCGCCATGCACCTGCGGGATGCAGCGCAGGCTGTAGGCGTCCTGCACCTTGCCGCAGTTGACGTGGCTGGCCCGCACCTGGCTGTCGTCGAGGCAGGCCAGGATGTTCGCCCCGACCTCGCGCATGCCTTCGTAGGGCCGTAGAGCGAGAAAGTCGGGATCGAACGGGCTGGTCGAGCCCTTCAGCACGTCGAGCGAGAGGGCGGCGATGACGTCGGCGGCGGTGGCCAGGTCGAGAGCCCGCTCGACGGCGAGGCCGAGCACGCCGGTCATCACCGAGGTGCCGTTGATCAGGGCCAGGCCTTCCTTGGCCTCGAGGGCGACGGGGGTGAGGCCGGCGCGCTGCAGGGCGGGGGCGGCGGGTTGCCGGCTGCCGTCGGGCGCCCGCACCTCTCCTTCCCCCATCAGGACGAGCATGATGTGCGACAGCGGCGCCAGGTCACCGGAGCTGCCCACCGACCCCTGCTGCGGCACCCACGGGATGACGTCGTGGCGCAGCAGACCGGCCAGCGCCTCGATGACGGCCGGCCGCACCCCGCTCACCCCGTGCAAGAGGCTGTTGAGCCGGATGGCGATCATCGCCCGCACTTCTTCCCGGGTGAAGGGGTCGCCCACCCCGGTGGCGTGGCTGCGGATCAGGTTGGTCTGCAGCCGTTGCAGGTCGGGCCGGGCGATGCGGGTGTGGCACAGGTGGCCGAACCCGGTAGTGATGCCGTAGACGACGCGGTCGTCGGCGATCAGCTTCTCGACGATGGCGCGGGAAGCCCGCACGCGGGCCAGGGCCTCGTCGGTCACGGACACGGCCTCGCCATCAGCGATGCGCTTCAGGCCGGCGAGGTCGAGGGAATGTCCATCGAGGGCGATCATGCGGGATCTCCTTTGGTGACAGAAACGACAGGGGCAGCGGGGGTCTCCCCCGATGCCGAAGGGGCAGAAACACGAAAGGGGGCTTCCGGGGCGAGCGGGGCTTCCGGGGCGAGCGGGGCGAGCCCGGCCGCCGCGGTCGCCGCGGTCGCCGCGGTCGCCGTGGCGGGGAAGGCCGCCCCGACGGCGCCGAAGAAGGCCCCATCTGGATGCAGACGGAACTCGACGCCCAGGAGGGCACCCAGCTCACGCGCCAGGCAGGCGTTGGCGCCGCCCCCGACCAGCCACGCCGGCGGGGCGAACCCGACCCGGTGCAACATCGCCGCCAGACGCTCGGCCACCGCCCGAAACACCCCCCGGGCCAGGGTCCCCGGGTCGGCTCCCTCGGCCAGCCGGCCGACGATCTCCGACTCGGCGAAGACCGCGCAGGTGCTGGTGATCGGCGCCGCCGCCGGCGCGGCCAGGGCCAGGGGCGCCAGCGCCGCGAATTCGACCCCGAGGGTGGCGGCCAGCAGCTCGAAGAATTTTCCCGTGCCGGCGGCGCACCGGTCATTCATCTCGAATCCATCGACCTGCCCGCCGGGAGTGAGGGCGATCGTCTTGGCATCCTGCCCGCCGATGTCGACCAGGGTGCGGGCCCCCGGCGCCAACACCGTGGCTCCCCGCCCGAAGGCACGGATCTCGGTCACCGCTTCGGCCCCCAGCTGGGTGGCCGCGGCTTGGCGGGCGTATCCGGTGGCGCCCAGCCGGGCGGCACGAGGCCGGCGCGCCTCGACCCACCCGACGATGGCCGACCGCTCGAACGCCCAGGCCTGGAAGACCGCACGCTCGACCACCTCGCCGTCCGCCACGAGAACCGCCTTGGTGCGGCGCGACCCCAGGTCGAGCCCGATGGCCCCGGTCACGGCTTGTCCTCGCGGGGCCGGCAGCGGATCGCCCCCACCTTGCAAGTCCGTTCGCACACCTCACAGCCACGGCAATCGTCGGACGAGGCGATCACCACCTCGCCGTCGTCCACGCGGTGCAGCACGCCGGCCGGACATATTTTGGCGCAAAACCCGCAACGAGTACAGACCCGGCGATCGAGGCGGTCGATAAACCGCGGAACCCAGGTTTTGCCACCTTTCGTAGGGTTACGGATCGAATGGCCAGTCATGGTTGCGGAGATTATACCACAGGGCATCCGTCGCCCCTCTTTCCCTCCGTCTCATTTTCTGAAAGGTGGCTGATGTCCCGTTTTCTCCTGGCTCTGCCAAAGATTTTCACCCCATCGGCGAGGGACCGACCCCACCGAGCTTCAGCCGACCCGAATCGGGGATCGGCGCTGGGGGCGGCGAACGATCAGAACCACCTTCGTAGGACTCCCGTCGTTTCCCAAACCCTGGGGCCGGGTTCGCCTCCAGACACCATTCCGCAGGCTCGGATCGGTGGCCTCGGGTTCGGCTCGATTCGTCGTCCAAACCTCGCAGAATCGCCATCCATGGCGATCTGCGAGGCGCGAGGCCATCCTGGCCTCGCGAGACGTCGAATCGGCCTCTCCCTCAGACCGATCCGGCCTGCTCCATGTGTGTCTTCCGGCGAATCCGGCCCCAGGGTGGATGTTTCAAATGCGGTAGTCATATTGGGGTCATTCGGCAGGGTAGCTTTTTCCAGGATCGCACCC
>CALLCO010000077.1 GCA_937998695.1 Candidatus Ozemibacteraceae bacterium | reverse complement strand
CCAGCTGCTCCGTCGGCGGCCTTCCTCTCTTTTCGGGGGAACGGCTGGAAGCAGTAGAGGGCCACGGGGGTCACCAACAGTTCGACGGCCAGGGCCGTCAAAATGGCGATCGACAGGAAGATCCCGAAGTAGCGGGTGGGGCCGAAGCCCGAGAACGACAGCACGGAAAACCCCGCCGTCAGCACCAGGCTGGTGAAGATGGTAGCCCGCCCCTTCTGCACCATGGTATGCGCGATGGCGTCCTCGGGACCGGCGCCCTTGCCCAGTTCATCCCGAAACTCGCAGATCAGGTGCAGGGTGTCGTCGACCGCCAGCCCGATGACGATGCTGCCGATCATCGCCGTCACGGTGTTGAACGTGGTGTTGGTGAACCCCATGATGCCGAACGTGTAGATCGTCGGCAGAATGTTCGGCAGGATGCCGATCGCCCCCACCCGCCACGACCGGAAATAGGCCACGAACACCAGGAAGATCACCACCAGCGCCCCGAAGAAGCTGATGAACTCCTGCCAGACGATGATCTCCGAGACCTCGGCCCACATGGCCGCCCGCCCCGTGATGGTGGTCCGCACGCCCAGCCCGCCGAAATGCTTCCCCACCAGCCGCTCGACCTCCCGGAAGCCCGCCACCAGCTCCTTCGAGGACCGGTCGCGGAACCGCAGCGACACGTGCGCGATCCGCGCTTCCGACGCGATGAACTCGGGCAGCAGCCCTCCCTCGGGCAACGGCTTGAACGTCGTCGAGGCCATCCCTCCCGAGCCATCGTCCTCCTCGCCCTCTTCCGCTTCCTCGATCGGCGGGCCATAGAATCGCAGGTAGTCCCAGATCTCTTCTTCCGTGGCCGGCACGTGGTCGGGTTCGCCCGAGAACATCCGGTCGAAATCCTGGAGCAGATCGACGTAGGAGAGGCTGCGATCGCAGAAGGAAACGCTGGCCACCTCGGCCTGGAAGCGACGCACCGCGTGGACGACCTCCGGCTCGGTGAACCGCCGCCCGTCGCTCTCCAGCAGCACCTCGATGGGAACGATGCCGCACAGCCGCTCTTCCACGAACCGGTTGGCCGCCTGGATCTGGTGGTCGTCGGGCAGATAGCGGATCAGGCTCGTTTCGACCGGCAGCCGGGCAATGCCGACCGCGGCCAGTCCCAGCCCCACGAAGTTGACCACCCAGACCCACCACCGGTGCCGGATGACCCCGGCGGCGAACCGGGCCAGGCGCGGTTCCAGACCCTCGATCGACGGGGCCGTCGCCTCGACCCGCCGGAAGGCCACCACCCCCGCCGGGATCACGAGAAAGGCCAGCACCCCGGACAGCAGCGTGCCGATCGACGAGTAGAGGCCGAACACCCCGATCGCATAAATGTCGTTGGAGAGCAGCGACCCAAACCCGACCACGGTGGTCAGGACCGACAGGAAGACCGGGTGGGCCTCATGCCGCACCGCCTCGGCCAGCAGGTCGGGCCGGAACTCCCGCTGCCCCTCCGCCAGCGTATAGTAGTAGGTCAGCAGATGGATGCAGTAGGTCAGCGCGATCGACAGTACCATCGGCGGCAGGATCGAGGTGACGAAATTGACCGAGTTGCCGTTGGCGATCAGCAGCTCTTTCGTCCAGACGAAGGCGCTGACGATGGCCAGCAGCGGGATGGCCATGCCGAACCAGGTGCGGTACAGGGCCCACAGCACGATCCCAATCAGCAGCACGGAGAGGGGCGAGAACAGCTTCTGGTCGCGCCGCGTCATCTCGAGGATGAGGCGGGTGATCTCGGGGATGCCGGTCAGGTGGTGGGGAATGGTCAGCCGATCCTGCAGCACGGCGCGCACCTCGGCCAGGGACGCCTCGACCAGGTCGCCCGTCTCCGCCTTCAGGCGGATGACGATGCCCCCGGCCTTCCAGTCAGGCGAGACGATGAGCCGGTCATACGACCTGGTCTTGCGCAGGTTTTCGAGGTAGCGTTCGAGCTGACGCGGTTCCCCCAGGAACCGCTCGAGCCGCCAGCGCGAGCCGATGCCGAACTGGGTGCGCAGCGGCGAGACGGGGGACAGCACGCTCTGCACGTTGTCGAGCCGCAGCAGAGCCAGCTCGGCGTCCAACAGGCGCCGCACCAACCCGGGGTCGATGGCCGGGGCCTCGAACCCCACCAGCAGGATGCGGTCATTGCCGAACACGCGCAGGAAGCGGTAGTAGGCTGCCAGCGTCTCGTTCGAGACCACGTTGTCCTCGAGCCGGTTGTCGATGCGGTCGAGCCGGGCATAGCGCCCGAAGAAGGCGGTGCCGGCCAGCACCAGCGCCAGCCCCACCCACCCGACCCACCGCCGCCCGAACAGGCTGTTCATCAGACCGTCCGAGCCACCGGCGGGCAGCATTCCCATGATCCCGGCCATAATTTCGCTGATTCCTGGAATTCCGCGAATTCCGCGAATTCCGGGGACGTGATACGCGAATTCCGGGGACGTGATACGCAATTCCGGAGACGTGATACGCAACTCCCTTCGTCGCAGGGCCGGCCACCCCACGGGGAGGTCCCCGACGGGGGCATGGTCGAAGGATCCTGGCCAACGCCTGGCCCCACGCCAAAGGCTTGGGCCCGTGTCAGCGGCCGGCTCGGGCCCTGGCCGGCAGGTCGGTTCCTCCCGCAGGGGGGCGGCCGGCCAGATCACGGGGACCCCGTTCACCCAGCGGATACCAGCCGCCGGGCGAGGTTGAACAAGGCGGTGCGCGCCACGGCCGCCAGTTTGTGGCCTTCCCTGCCGCACAGCAGGCGCACGACATCCTCCAGGCGCACCTGGAAACACGTCGTCGGGCTCTCCGAGACGATCGCGCCGGGGTCGGCCGTTCCCCTTCCCGCACCGGACACCTGCCCCGAGGCCCCGGGCGAACGCCCGGAAGCCTCAGAGGCGCCAGAGAAGACACTCGGCCCGGAGACCGGATCGAGCCCTGCGGTCAATCGCACCAGACGACCGCCGGCGAACCGGGCGGTGAACCGGGTCAGCACCCGCCCCGCCGGCCGGCTCGCCGAACGGCCGGAAACCACCGTCGTTCCGCCACCGCCCCGCCCCGCCTCCACCACCTCCACGACGAAAGTCCGCTCGCCCAGCAGGCGCTTGACCGGCCCCAGCCCGAGCATGTCGAGGAACTCGTCGGTGAACGGGGTCATGTCGCGCTCGTGCGGCTCGAAGGTGTTGATGTGCTCGCGCAGGTATTCCCGCACCATCTGCCGCCGCAGGTGGAAGTAGAACTTGTCCTCCAGGATGCAGCCGAACATGCAGTAGTCGCAGGCCTTCATGTATTTCAGCACGGTGCGCACCGGAATGCCAATCTTCTGATGAAGGTACAAGGGCACTCGGAAGGCCCCCACGATCTTGCGCGGCGAGAAGAACCGCAGCCACAGCCGGACCCTGGCCCGCCGCAGGGCCTCTTCGTCCAGCTCGGGGTGGCGGGCCAGCTGGCGCCCTTCGGTGAACTGATCCCAGCCGTGCGGCACCAGCAATCCCCGCTGGGCCAGCGACTCGCGGTAGCGCGTGCCAGGAAACGGCTGCGAGTACAAGGGCTCGATGTAGGTGGGATCGAGCCCCCGCGCGTAATCGCCCATCGCCCTCAGGTCGGCGGCCCGTTCGTCGGGGTCGCCGAAGACGAACGAGTTGCCGATGTAGCGGGCCCCGGCCGCGTGCCATTCCCGGTTGACCTCCCGCACGAAATCGACCGGGTCGTCGAACCCCTTGCCGTATTTCCGCAACTGCTCGGGATTGGGCGACTCGGCGCCGTAGCTCAGCATGACGAACCCGGCCTCGACCATGGCCCGTTTGACGTCCATCCGCCCCAGGAACGGCCGCAAAAAGCCGAAAAACGCGATGCGAATGCCCGCTGCCGTAATGCCCTCCGCGATCGCCTTGCAGCGGTCGAGGTCGCCCGAGAAATGATCGTCGGTCACCATGACGTAGCGGGCCCCCCGTTGCCAGAGCCGACGCGCCTCGGCCACCACATAGGCGGGGGAATGGGCCCGCCACCTCGCCCAGGGGACGGCCGCCGACGATCTCGGCCATGGCCTCTTCCCCGTCACCGATCACCACTGCATCGGCGTGGGTCACCGCCGCCTCGGTCGTCGCGTAATGCACCGGCACGGCCGCCACCGGCCGCACCCCGCAGACCGAGGTGATGTTCAGCACCCGCCCGGCCACCTTGCGCTGGATCATGTGCTTGAGCACCGCATGGGTCACGGCATAGAGCGTGTTCACGTTGACGTCGACGGCGGCCTGCCATTCCTCGGGTTCGAGCATCAGGAACGGGGTGTTGTGACTGACGCCGGCATTGTTGACCAGGATCTCGAGTCCCCGAACGCCTCGATGGCCTTCCGAACCAGGGCCTGTCCGCCTTCCAGGTGCGAGGCATTGCCTTTCAGCAGCACCGCCTGGCCGCCGTCCGCCTCGATGGCGGCCAGCGTGTCGCGGGCGGCCTTGTCGTTGCGGGCATAGTTGACCACGACACGCGCCCCGGCCCGCGCGAAGGTCAGGGCGATGGCCCGGCCGATGCCGCGGGTGCCCCCCGTGATCAGGGCGGTGCGCCCCTGCAACTGCACCTCCATCCGGCTCAGCTTCCCTTCTTTTCCGCCAACTTGGCGGCGACCAGCCGGCAGAAGGTCTCGACCGTCAGCAGGTGGGGAATGGTCGCCAGCGGCATGCCGGCCACGATCCGGCTCTGATCGACCTCGGGCAGCACTTCGCGGAGCCGCGCCGCGCCCAGCTCGGTGACCTGGCCGTCCTTCTCGAACTCGCCCTCGGGAATGCCCTGCCGCGCCATCGCCTCGATCTGCCCGCGCTTGATCTTGATGCCGAACTTCTCTTCCAGCGCGAACAGGATGTCGAGCAGGTCGAGCGAATCGCTGCCCAGATCGTCGATGATGCGGGCCTTGAGGGTGATCCGCTCCTTGGCCACCCCGAGCGATTCCTGGATGGCGTCGCACACCCGGTCGAAGATACCTTCGTACATGATGATCTGGCTCCTTACTGGGATCTGGCCGCGGCCAATTCGTCGAGAGTCTGCAGCCGCCCGTTCACCAGATACAACGTGGTGTGGGGTCGCACCCCGGCCGGCACCCGGGTGATGACACGGGCGGGGTCGGGGAAGATCTGCAGGTCATTGGGAATGAGCCGCCCGGGCGCGATGATGACCCCGGCGGCGATCTTGGTGCGATGGCCGATCACCGACCCCACGAAGCGCAGACCGGTGTTTTCGATGCCGCGGGCGGTGAGCACGGAAATAGGCTCGCCATCGAGCCGGTAATCGGACGGAATGGCGTTGAACATGGCGCTGTCGTAGCCGAACAACGTGAACTGGTACGACCCGCTGATCAGGAAGGCCCGCGGGTAGACCACCGTGAAGAACAGCACGCAGTTGTTGGCGATGTAGGCCTCGTTGCCGACCACGCTGAACTTGAGGCCGGCGTGATCGTCGACGAAGGCCCGCTCGCCGACGTACGAGAACCGCACCACGGCATAGGCCCCGATCTTGGCCCCCTTCCCGATGACACTGCCCTCGATCACCGCGGTCGGATGCACCTCGGCCTCGGGATGGATCTGCGAGATCGCCGCCAACACGTGGAACTTGTTCAGCGAGCGGGCTTTCAGGGCGGTCGCCAGCTTCTGCCACAATGGCATCTTCTTCTGCTCGGCCAGCCGCGCGAAGTTGGCAGCCACGTTGGCCAGGGCCAGGTGCAACGGATGGGTGATGGTCATCACCGGCCGCGAGGTCACGCAGAACCGGTACCCTTCCTTCTTGATCATGTGCCGCGGGAAGTGGCCCTCGTAGCTGTCCTCGTCGATGTCGAGCACCACCACCGCGGCCTCCTCCGGCCGGAAAGTCCCGCCCGGCACATACCACATCGGGAAGGAGAACGTCTCTTCGTCCTGCGGGACATCCTGCACGACCGCCATCAATCGGGTGAACAGGCCCTTCTTCACCACCAGCCGCACCGGCGCCGTCCCGCCCATGAAGCGGGCCCGTTCGAGGAACTCGGCCAGCAGGGCCCGCGAGAAATACAAACGGTCCTCGAGTACCAGGTAGGGAGCGGTCGGCGTGCCGATGCGGTCGGGGCCCTCGATCACCGCGGGCTCGCATCCGGCCTCCCGCAGCGTCTCATCCTGGACGACCTGCAGGGGCCGGTCGAGCAGCAACGTCTGCCCGACGGGGTCACCGAACGGTTCGATGACGGTGTTCGTCTTGATCAGGTAGGCCTGCACGTTCACTCCCAGGGGGCTGGATTCATCTCCCTGAGGGGTTTAGCATAAGCCTATCTTCGTCTCGAAGCAACCAGTATTCAGGCGTTCTGTGCGGCGGTCACGGCCCCGAGAATCAGGGGCGGAATTCGTCAGGCAGGGCCTTGATGTCGTCCTTGAATCCGACGCCGACGTTGTCGATGGCGCGATGCGGGCATTGCCGCAGGCAGACCAGGCATTCGCAGCACTCGCGGCTCAGATCGAGCCGGATCTTTTTGCCTGGCCCGCGCTCGAACAGGCCCTTGGGGCAGACTTCCAGACAGGCTCCGCACGAGGTGCAGCGGTCGTTCAACGCCGGCTGGAACAGGGAATCGTTCGTGCCCGTGGCCAGCCAGTGCGCGATCGTCGTCTTGGAGAACGGGGTCGATCCGATCATGTCGATGGCGATCAGCAGGTGGGCCAGCCGCCCAGCGCGAACCGCTGCCAGAGGGGAAGCCGCGGCCAGCGCGACCGGCGGGTGATCCAGATGGCGATCAACTGCAACGCCCCGATCAGGGCGGCTTTGTTGGCGGGGTATTTCGGGGGGAGGCGGTCGTAGGCGAGCAAGGTGCCAAACACGGCATGGGCCACCGACCCCATGAACCACAGCACCTGCCGAGGCCACCACCAGGCCAGCAAAAGGGGAAAGGAAAACACCCCCATCATCCCCACGCCCATCTCGAGCCGGTCGCGCACGGGGAAGCAGACCAGCTTCATCGCCGGGTCGCAGCGCGGGAACTGCGCGAGAAAGGCGGGCAGGTCGTCGAAGTGGGCCGGCCCCCACACCACCCGGAACCCGGTCATGGCGGCCAGGCGCTCCCGATCGATACCCACCGCGGCCAGCGGCGGCAGCACCAGTTGTCGGTGCCGAACCAGGTCGGCCAGCCCCGTCGCCTCAACCACGTCGATGATCTTGTTCTCGTCGAAATCGCCGACCCCCGCCGCACACCAGACGTTGATGCCGGCCGAGTCGGCCACCAGCAGCCAGACATCATACCCGGCCAGGATCTCCTCGAGCCGTTCGACCGTATGCTCGAAGTTTCCCGTCACCAGCACCGGCGCCTCGGGGCCGGGATTCCCCACCCGGCGCAGCCCGACCTCGGTGCGGTACGAGGTATAGCGATGCAGCAGGCGATGCCACCGCCGCACCCGCTCGAACAGGGTCATGCCGCCTGTTCCGCCTCGAGCAGGGAAACCACCCCTCCCGCGAAGTCGTGCCGGCCCGTGACCCGCAGGCCAGCCGCGGCCAGTTTGCCGGGCAGGCCCTTGACCGGCCGGATGACCGTCCGCGTCAGGATGAAGTTCGGCACGAAGGTCATGGCCAGCAAACCCGTGTAGAACAGGCTGCGCCACGTCGTTTCGGGCCACAGCTCGTCGCAGATCAGCACCCGTCCCCCCGGGGCCAGCACCGCCGGAATCTGCCGCAGCACCGCCTCCAGCACGATGGGGGGCATCTCGCCCAGGGCCAGGCTCGAGGTGACCAGGTCGAACCCCGGCCGCCCCGCGAACGTCTTGCCCAGCAACGATGCGCTCTGGTGCAGGATGGCGATCCGTTCCCGCACCTCGGCGGGCTCCGCCGCGAGCTTGCGACGGAAGACCCGCAGCATCGGCCCCGAGGTATCGACCCCCCACCCCTGCGCGCCGCGCCGCGCCGCCTCGATCAGGAACGCCTCGGTGCCGCACCCGATGTCGAGCACCCGCCGGCCCGGCGCCACGGCGGCCAGCATCCGGTCGCGGGCGGTCAGGTGGCCACCCAGGGTCAGCCAGCCGATCAGGCGATCATACCGCTCCGGGATCTGCTCGATGAACTTCATCAGCCCGTAGATGATCATCCCGCCAGCTCCTGGCCCAGGGCGACCGCTTCGCGCATCGTCGGCTCGAGGTGCTCCTCGAGGAACCGCCCGACCTCCGGCAGGTCGAGCATCGCCAGCGCCGCCCCCACCCCGACCAGATTGCCGAGACGGGCGTCGCCAAGGCGGGTCTGCGCTTCGCGGAAAAAATCGACCATCAGCACCTGGTCGCACCGCGCCTCATAGGCGGCCCGGCAGGCGGCCAGATCGGGATACCCCCGCAAAACCCGCGCCATCCGTGGCGCTTCGCGGGGATACACCCCCTCCTGGGGATACCCCCGCAAAACCCGCGCCATCCATGGCATTCCGCGAGACGGCACCCCCTCCCGCGCCCCGGACCCCCGCGGTGGCACTTCGTGAGGATGACCCGCTTCGGGGGCTGAGGGCGGTTGCTGGCGCCGCTGGTTGGTGGGAATGAAGATCATCGGCGAGAACAACACCCGGGTCCGCCGGCTGAGATGCCGCGCGAACCGCAGACCCTCACTGCCCTCGTAGGTCAGCAGCAGGTCGCACCCGCCCACGGGCACATCCGGGGCCAGCAGCCGGTCGGATTCGTCGGTCAGACGCACCAGCGCCGAGACATGCCCGAGTCGCTGGGCCCCGCCCCGGTTGTCCGAGCCGGTGACGGCGAACCCCGCGCCCAGCGCCGCCCAGCGCAGCAAGCCGGCGGCCGTCACCACGCCCTGCCCGCCGATCCCGGTGATGATGACGTTGCGGATCATGGCCGCCGCACCTTCACCGACAGGATGGCGTCGTTCGGGCAGATCGCCACGCAGACCCCGCAGCGGGCGCACAACAGGTCGTCGATGGCCAGACGGCCGTCTTCGCGCTTGACGATGGCCGGGCAGTTGAACGATTCGTAGCAGGTGCCGGCGGGCACGGCCACCACGTAGGGCAGC
>CALLCO010000076.1 GCA_937998695.1 Candidatus Ozemibacteraceae bacterium | reverse complement strand
TCGCCCGGTGCGCACCACCCGCTGCGGCCGGGGGCCTTATTCCACCGTCACCGATTTGGCCAGGTTGCGGGGCTGGTCGACGTCGAGGCCGCGCAGGTCGGCCACGTAATAGGCGAACAGTTGCAGGGGAATGACGCTCAGGATGGGGCTGAGGATGTCGGGGCAGTCGGGAATGGCGATGACGTGCTCGGTGACGTGCCGGATCTCCTCGTTGCGTTCCGAGGCCACCGCGATGACGGTGCCGGAGCGGGCCTGCACCTCCTTGAGGTTGCTGACCAGCTTGTCGTAGGCGCCCTGGTTGGCGGCGATGGCCATCACCGGCAGGTCCTTGTCGATGAGGGCGATGGGCCCGTGCTTCATCTCGCCGGCGGCGTAGGCCTCGGCATGGATGTAACTGATCTCCTTGAGTTTGAGCGCCCCCTCCATGGCGGTGGGGAAATTGATGCCGCGTCCGAGGTAGAGGAAGTTGTGGGCGTCCTTGAACTTCTCGGCCAGGGCCTTGATGCCGCTGGTGTCGGCCAACAGCCGCTCGATCAGCTGGGGCAGCACCTTGAGATCGCGAATCGTCTGTTGCACGAACGGCGTGTCGAGCACGCCGCGGATCTTGCCGAGCAGCAGGGCCAGCAGCACCTGGGCGGTCAGCATGGCGATATAGGCCTTGGTCGAGGCGACCCCGATCTCGGGGCCGGCATGGATATAGACCAGGCCGTCGACCTCGCGGGTGAGCGATGACTCCTTGGCGTTGACGATGCCCAGCACCTTGGCCCCGCGCGAACGGGCCTCGCGCACGGCGGCCAGGGTGTCGGCCGTCTCGCCCGACTGGCTGATGGCGACGACCAGGGTGTTGGCATCCACCAGGGGCTGCCGGTAGCGGAATTCGCTGGCCAGGTCGCACTCGACCGGCACCCGCACCAGTTGCTCGATCAGGTACTTCCCGACGCAGCCGGCGTAGAAGGCGGTGCCGCAGGCGACCATGACGATGCGCTGGGTGCGGAAGATGTCGGGGCCGCTCAGTCCCAGTTCGGTCAGGTAGATCTTGCCTTCCTCTTCCGAGGTGCGGCCGCCGATGGTGTTGCGGATCACCTGCGGCTGCTCGTAGATCTCCTTGAGCATGAAGTGGGGGAAGCCCCCCTTCTCGGCGGCGACCGGGTTCCAGTCGAGGGTGGCGGGGGTCTTGTCGATGTGTCGTCCCGCCAGATCGAAGAAGGTCACCCCGTTGCGCCGCACCACCGCGCCTTCGCCGTTCTCGAGGTAGACGACCTGCCGGGTGTGCTGCATGATCGCCGTGACGTCGGAGGCGATGAAGTTCTCGCCCCGGCCGAGGCCGACGATCAGCGGGCTCTCCTTGCGGACGCAGACCAATCGGTCCGGGTGATTGCGGTGCAGGACGACGAGGGCATAGGCCCCTTCGACCTCGCCGAGGGCTTTCAGCACCGCCGCTTCGAGGTCGCCGTGGTAGTGCGATTCGATCAAGTGGGCCAGCACTTCGGTGTCGGTCTCGCTCTGGAACACGTGTCCAGCGGCGGTCAGGGACCGCTTCAGCTTCATGTAGTTCTCGATGATGCCGTTGTGGGCCACCATCAGGGTGCCGTGGCAATCCCCGTGCGGGTGGGCGTTGAACGAGCTGGGGCGGCCGTGGGTGGCCCAGCGGGTATGGCCGATGCCCGGCGAGGAGCGGGAAGGGAAGCCCGTCACCAGGATCTCCCGCAGGTGGCGGAGTTTCCCCATGTCTTTGGCCAGCACGATCTTGCCGCCGTCGAGGACGGCGATGCCGGCGCTGTCGTAGCCGCGGTATTCCAGACGGGTCAGGCCGTCGAAGATGATGTCGTTGGCCGGTTGGTCACCGATGTAACCGATGATTCCGCACATGGTGGGTGGGGGATCCTTTCGCTCGGGGTCTTCGAGGGTGGTGGCCGGAAAGCCTGCTCAATAGCGGACTTTGCCGGGTTTGGCCGGTGGCTTGGCGATCGGGGGCGGGGTGTAGCCGCCGCCCGGCAGGGCGGGCTCGTTGCCGGCGGCGCTGCCCCCGAGGGCGGCCAACCGGATCTCGGCGTTGTCGGCGAACTGGGTCCCGGCGAAGCGGGTCTTGATCAGGCGGTAGACTTCGAGGGCGGAGGGAATGTCCCCCGATTTCTCGAGCATGTCGCCGTATTCGAGGTAGGCATACCCGTTGTCGGGGTCCTGGGACAGGTAGGTCTGGAAAAAGGTCTTGGCTTTGTCATTGTCGCCGTTGCGGCGGGCGATCAGCGCCCGCAGGCGGGCCAGCTCGGGCGAAGATCGAATCTTCTCTGCCTGGTTGACGTGTTCCTCGGCGTCGCCGGTCTGGCCTTCCATCAGCATGGCCTCGGCTAAGAGCAGGCGGGCTTCGAAACTCTGGGGATTGTCGCGCAGGACGGCGGCCCCTCGCTCGCTGGCTTCGCCGGTCCGGAAGGCTTTCAGCAGTACCTTGCCCAGGAACAGTTGATACTCGGCGTTGTCGCTGGCGGTGTTGAGGGCGAGCTTGATCTCGGAAATGGCGTCGTCGAGAAGGTCGGAGCGGTAGAGGAGTTTGCCTTTGACGAAGTGGGCCTGCCCGTTGGACGGGTTGGCCGTCAGCACCTCGTTGATCAGGACGGTGGCGTCATCGATCCGGCCGAGGTCGAGTTGCGCCTCGGCGAGGTTGATCTTGGCCTCGAGCACGTTGGAATCGAGCTTGATGACCTTCTCGTAGATCTCGAGGGCTTTCTTGGGCTGGCCCTGGCGGCGCAGGACGTCGCCCAGGTTGACCAGGGCGAAGACGTCCTGCTTGATGGCGACGGCCTTCTGGAAGGCGTCTTCCGCATCCTTCAGGCGCCCCTCGCGGGCTGCGATCTCGCCCAGGAGGAACCAGGTCTCGAAACTCTTGGGATCGGCCTCGACCGCTTTCTTGAACCAACTGACGGCGGCGGGGTAGAGGCGCTGGTTGAGCTCGACGACACCGCGGTGGTGGAGCACCTTGGCGTTCTTGGGCTCCTTCTTCAGCAGGTCGTCGAGGAGCCGCGTGGCTTCGGCGTAGTCACCCCCATCGAGGTAGGAGATGGCCTGCTCGAGTGGGGTAGGGGGCTTGGCCGGGGTCGGTTTGCCGGGCCGGGGGCCGGTCGGCATTTTGGGTTCTTCCAGGGTTTTGCCCTTCAAGGGCTCATACCCTCCCAACACGACCTCTTTGGGGGGAACCCCCGGCCGACGGGTGCCGGCGGGGGCTCCCGGGCCGGTCTGGGCGGCCAGGGTGGCGGCCATGGCCTGCTGGACCTGGTCCCGCAATTGAACATACTGCGGCACTCCAGGTTGCCGCTCCACCAGGGTGGAGGCTTCCTTCAGGGCGGCGGGGTATTTCTTCATCATGAGGAGGCTATAGACCAGGTAATACCGGGCGGTATGGTGATCGGGGGCCATGTCGCAGACCTGGCCCAGGTAGTCGGCCGCCGCGGCCCAGTTTTGCTGGGCATAGTGACGCATGCCCTGGTCGAGAAGGGAGTTGATCAGATCCTGGCCGGAGACGGCTGTCGCCACGAGCAGCAGCAGGAATACCCACCGGCGGAGGCCTGGCAATCGGTTCATCGTGTCCTCCCGGGAACGAGCGGATTCAGGGCACGCGCCGCGGCCCCATTCCTACCCATCGGCACGCCGGCGCTTCCCCAGGATAGCAACCCATCCCTCCAGCGTCAAATCCGCATCCTTACGAAGATTTCCGTCCAGCGTCCGCCCCCTCGGGAAAGGCCACTCGAAAACGGGGACGGGGTGGACGTGGGACAAGCCTCCGGAAGCGTTTCGCCGCATGGATCGGCGAAGCGCGGCGAGAGGGGAAGGAGGGGCCGCCGATCGGTTGGGAGGTCTATGCCAGAGGGGCCTTGCAGGGAATGACCGGGTGGACGGTGCCCGAACAGAAAGCTCGTGAACCAACCCCAAAGGATGGGGGGCGGCCTCTGCCGGTATGAGAACCATGGTTTGCCGCGGGTGGACCTGCCCGTGAATCGACCGGGGCGGGGAGAAGGGAGAAGATCAGCGCTTCTTCGTACAGCGGGTGCAGATCACGGTGACCCCGTCCGTGTCGATCTCGTACCGGGCAGAAGGATCGACCGGGCAGGTCAGCCGCTCCTTGAGCTGAGGCTTGCCGCCCCGGCTGGGGCGGATCAACTCGTCCTGGTTGAGGGTGGTCATGCGGCTTTCGGGGTGCGCTTTGTTGTAGCGCCAGAGCGCTTTGCCCAGCTGGCCCTGATTGTACTCGCAGGTTCCGGGCTTGGGCCCGCGGCCCACCGCCAACAGGAAGAAGAGGACGGCGCCGAGGATGAGCACGGCGGGAATGACGATGCAGGCGGGCGAAAAACTGCCCTCGGTGGCGTCGTATTCCTGGGGAGCTTTGCTGCCCTTGCCGGATTTCTTGATGATCTCCCCGCACTTCTTGCAGGTCAGGGAGTTCAGCTCGTTGGGAGTCTTGCAGGCCGGGCAGACGTTCTTGGGCAGGGGTGCTGCCCCGCCTGCCGCTGGTTTGTCGTTCGCCATACCAGATCCTTCCTTCGCCGTCCGGGGCGTTCGGCCCCTCCCAGCATCTATCGGCTGAATCTGCCCGATCTATAAACTGGACGGAGCGACCGCCCGACAGGTATATAGTACTCAACCCCGGTCTGATTTGGCAACAACGGATTCTCCTCTTGGAGGAAGAACGCTCCCATGGGACCCTTGCCCTGCCCCTGCGCTCCCGCCAGGTAGCCGGCATGCCGCACCTGCAGGTCATGATCCTGTCCCGGGATCCCATCTATTCCGTCTTCCTGGAAATGACCATCCGGGAGCACGGGTTCCAGCCCCGTCTCGCCGCCAACATCGAACTGGTCGAACGGTGGTCGACCGCCGCTCTCACCGTGGCCTGGTTCATCGACCTCGACCATCAGACCCTGACCGTCGAAGAGGTCGCGGCCAAAGCGAGATTGAAAGCCGCCGACGCCAAGTTGATCTTCCTCAGCTCCCGGTTCGACGGCGCCCTGGCCCAGTCCTGTATCCGGCAGCAGGCCCTGGCCTTGCTGGTCAAGCCCATTGTCATCCCCCGCCTGATCCAGTGTCTCAACAGCCTCCGCCAAGAGGTCGAACTCCTCGAGCACGACGATGTCCTGCCCTCGCCCAAGGGTGACCGGGTCGAACGTGATACCCGGGAGCAGGCTCCCGATTTCAGCGATCACCCATTCCTGCGCCAGGTCAACCTGACCTGCCCCATCTGCGGTCGGGCCTTCGAGGGATTGCGGTTCAAGTTATGGACGGTGCCGGTCAGCGACACCGACACCGATTTCTGTCCCATCTGTCCCGAAAGCGTCCACCCCGAGTTGTACACGACGGTGGTCTGCCCGGGCTGCCTGTTCGCCCATTACGTGGGCAAGTTCGAACAGACCATCTGCCAAGAAGCTTTGCGGTGCCAATTCCTCGCCGCGCAGGCGAGGGCCGAGCGTCGTCAGGTGGCGTTCAATCTCGAATTCGTCGGGGAACGCACCATTCTGCACGGGATCAAGAGCTTCGAACTGGCCGCCCTCAGCGCCCTCGATCTGAAGCTGCGCGGCAGCCTCAAGTTGGCCGGGGAGTTCTACCTGAAGTGCTCCTGGCTCTGCCGGCGGGTCGGCCATGTCCCCCAGGAGCGACACGCCCAGGAGAAGGCCCTGGAATGCCTGAGCCGGGCGTATGCTCCGTATCGCCCCATCGATGACCGCTATCCCTCGACGGCCCAGATCGCTCAGCGCATGGAGGCGGGGCAGGAGCCCCTCAACGAACGCGGGATCATCGTCACCGGCTTCCTGGTCGGGGAATTGCACCGCCGTTTGGGGCACCTTGGCAAGGCCCAGGAATACTTCAAGGAAGTCCTGAACCTGCCTTTCCTCCACCGGTATTCCTCGCTGCTCAGCCACGTTCACTTTGTCGCTCGCGCCTTGTCGAAGGAATTGGAGAGCCATTCCCCCGGCAGGACATCCTGACCCGGCTCCCGCTGTCGTCCCCCTGGGTGGATGAACCGTATCGACAAGGCCCCCACCCCTGCCCGGCGTGCTTGAAGATCACCGTCGAGAAGTCAGGGCGGCTGCCCCCGTCGATGAGAACGGCTTCCTCGCCGTCGATCACCAGGTAGGGGTTGCAATGGTCGTCGATGTGGGGCGCGGCGTCGAGCACGATGAAGTCATACTGG
>CALLCO010000075.1 GCA_937998695.1 Candidatus Ozemibacteraceae bacterium | reverse complement strand
CGGCGGTCGACATCGCCCTGCACGATCTGTTCGGGAAATTGCACGGCGTGCCGCTGTATCGCCTGTTCGGCGGCCGGCGGCCGAAAATCGAGTCAGACCTGACGATCAGCGTCAACAGTCCCGAGGAGATGGCCCGCGACGCCCGGGAAGCGGTCGGGCGGGGATTCCGCATCCTGAAGACCAAGGTGGGGAAGGACCCGGCCCTCGACATCGCCCGCATCCGGGCGGTGCGCGAGGCGGCGGGTCCCGACGTCGTCCTGCGGCTCGACGCCAACCAGGGCTGGACGGCGCGCGAAGCCGTCGCCATCATGCGCACCATCGAGGAGGCCCGCCTCGGCATCGAACTCGTCGAGCAGCCGGTCGCCGCCCACGATTTCGAGGGTCTGCGCGAGGTGCGGCGCGCCATCGCCACCCCGGTGATGGCCGACGAGAGCGTGTTTTCGGGCCTCGACGCCGAGCGGCTGATCGCCCTCGGAGCGGCCGACTTCCTCAACATCAAATTGATGAAATCCGGCGGCCTGCGCGGAGCCCTGCGCATCTGCGCCCTGGCCGAACTTCATGCCGTGCCGTGTTTCATGGGCTGCATGATGGAGAGCAAGCTGGCCGTGACCGCCGCCGCCCACCTGGCCTGCGGGCGCGGCATCTTCACCCGTTACGACCTCGACAGCCCCTCGCTGTGCGCCGCCGACCCGGTGCGGGGCGGCGTGAGCATCGACGGGCCCTGGCTGACCGTGCCCGAGGTTCCCGGGCTCGGCATCGAAGGCGTTGACGGCGTGGCCTGGGATTGAGCGTTCCCCCAAGCCCGTCGTGAGTACATCCCCAAAACCACGATGCCGCCTCGCTTGCCCTTTGCACCGGATCCCTGGCCATGATGGCCGGGTGGTCGGGTGACGGAACGTCAGGGGTTTTCGATCGGTCATGGTTCCCCGGCAGCTTTACCCTGTGGCGCCCAGGGGTTCGCCGTGGTCCCATCGACAGGACATGATCCTGGAGTCGGAGGTGGTCAACAACCGATGCGCCCCCGAGAAATGAGGTGGTTTTCGTTCGGCCTGACCGGCCTGCTCGCCCTCGCCCTGTGGCTGGCGGTGCCAGGTATCGCGCGGGCCGGACCCTATGCGGCGGGCCCTTACAAGGTCGATGTCGATGTTCGCACGAGCCTGTACCTGATCATCCCCCATGCCACGGTGCAGGTGCAACTGGTCGGCACCCGCATCCGGGTTTCGGCATGGGCGCCCGGCTACCTCGCCGAACAGCGGGAGATTCCGGTCAAGACCGGGGTCAGCACCTACGCCGTGATGATCCCGTTGCGTGACCGCCCCAAACGGTTCGACATCTTCGATTTCCAGCACAAGCCCCTGGTGTCGTGTTTCGTCGAGCCCGACCAGGGCGGCACCCCGACCGACCAGTATGCGATCAACCTGATGGTGCCGGTC
This sequence comes from Candidatus Ozemibacteraceae bacterium, assembly GCA_937998695.1. GTDB lineage: Bacteria > Muiribacteriota > Ozemobacteria > Ozemobacterales > Ozemobacteraceae > Ozemobacter. Next base: position 18,995 of record CALLCO010000075.1, on the reverse strand, counting down.
AAAACCTGGCCCCACCCCAGCCCGGCCAATGTCTACGTCAACCAACCGGGGTACGGCTGGCCGATCCAGAACTCGTGCGAGATTTCGGTGCGCGACGACTTCTACCGGGTCCGGATGCTGATCGACCGGGGGGTACTCGACGATCCGCACGACGAGTTGCTCATCTACGTCAATACGTCTGAGATCATCGACCCGGCGACGGCCCGGCGCTGGTTCGCCGCCCTGCGCCGTCTCGAAGCGACCCACCCCGCCGCCGCAGCCGACTTGGCTCGGGCGCTGTTCGATGGCCTTCCCGACGACCTGGCGGCCGCCGACGCTCCGGCGAGTCTGCAACGCCTGCTCGCCTTGAAGCGACGCTTCGGAGCTTTGCACGCCCTTCCGGACCGGCGCCCCTGATTCCCGGGCTCAACGCCTGCGGCAGGGCCTCCTGACCCGGCCGCGGGCAGCGCGTTTTCCCACAAGTCAGCCGATTCGTGGCAAACCCGGGATCCAAACCTCCTGCCCAGTGTCTCCGCCAGGGGCACAAGGGGCCCGGACGAAGCTCGATGAGTCTTGTCTTGCTTCGGCGGGGAGAGCAGTCGGCTTCCCGGATGGCCCCATGAGGCTAAGCAGGTGCGCCTCGTCGCGGACCTTTACCCGGCGCACGAGGTACCCATTGACGCCATCTTCAGACTCGTCGATGGTATCTCCCGTCGGGTGGGCCCGTCGCAGATCGCCCACACGCCCGTAGTCTTTCACCGCCTTGTAGACGTGGACCATGGTGGGCGGCGCGGCTTCGACCAGGCAGGCACCCAGCAGGAGCAGGCCTGCGAGAAGGGGAATGAACCTTCGTGAGGTGGCCATGGGCCCGCCTTAGGGGCGAGGCAGGAACACCCGCGTGGCATCGGTGAAGCGAGCGCGGGATTTCTGGTTACGGGTGACGATGTCGAGCAGGCGACGGCGTTCCGAGTCGATCGGGAACGATGCGGGATTGGCGACCGCCGTCCGCAAGGCCTCATAATCAGGAGAATAACGGACCCCCAGCCGGACCCAGGTGCCGAGTTCATCGGCCGCCGAAGCCGTGCGGGCCAACGGCAGAGTCAGGCGCGCCGGGTGCCCAGGACGCACCTCGGCCAGCCGGGGCAGGGTCAGATCGCAGCGCAGATCGGGAGAGGTATCGACGAACAGTTCGAGATCGGTCAGGGTGCCGCGCCGGCTCTCGACTCGGGCCTCGACCTGCAGGGAGCCCGAGGCATGCGTCAAGGCCAGATCGAGGGAACGCGGCATCTCCTAGCGGAACTGGTCTTCCGGTGGCGATCCGGCCCACGCCCATCCCGACACGAGCAGGACCAGGATGAGGCCAACAACCCGTCCTCGGGCGACGTGGCAGTCCCCCCTTCCCCCGGATTGAGGGCCAGACTTCTGACCAGGATTGGCCGCGGAGCCTCTCGATGGCATCCTTCCCCCCAAGATTATGGTATATCAAAGGCGGAATCACCTCTGAGTACACCAATTCTACTCACCAGGGCGGGGGCCCACACGCTCCCCCCCTCCCCTCCCCCGGTGAGCGTTCCCGCGGAGGGCCCCCCCATGGTCGATACCCCAGACAAGAACACCCTCACCGGCTGGCGCCGGACCTGGCACGAGATCATCTACGAAGCCGACACTCCCGCCGGCAAGGCCTTCGATCTCATGCTGATCGTCGCCATTATGTTCGGCGTCGCCCTGGTGATGCTGGAGAGCGTCGTCACCATCGAAACCGCCTATCGCTCGTGGTTTTATGCGGCGGAATGGGCTCTGACCCTGCTGTTCACCGCCGAGTATGCCATGCGGATCGTCTGCGCGACGCGTCCCTGGAACTACGTGCTCAGCGGCATGGGAATCATCGACCTGCTGGCCATCCTGCCCACCTGGATGGGGACGATCGTTCCGGGCGCCAACGTGTTCCTGTCGCTGCGCACGCTACGGCTGCTGCGCATCTTCCGGATCCTCAAGCTGACCTCCTACGTCAAGGAGGCGGCCGAGCTGCAGCGGGCCCTGCTGGCCAGCGTGCCGCGGATCGCCGTGTTCGTGTTGGGCGTGACCGCCCTGGTCATCATCATCGGGTCGGTCATGTACGTCATCGAGGGCCCGGAAAACGGCTACACCAGCATCCCGATCTCGATCTACTGGGCCATCGTCACCCTGACGACCGTGGGCTTCGGGGATATCACCCCCAAAACATCTCTGGGCCAGTTTTTCGCCAGCGTGGTCATGCTGCTGGGCTGGGGCATCCTGGCGGTGCCTACCGGCATCGTCACCGCCGAGATCGTCCGAGGGCCGGGCCAAGCCGAAAAACCGGTCAGTACCAAGGCCTGCATGGCCTGCAGCGCGGACGGTCACGACGCGGACGCCCGCTTCTGCAAATACTGCGGCGCCGCCCTCTGAGGGAACGGGCCGGTTCGCCGCTCGGCAGTCGACGTGGGCGGAACCATCACCCGAAGGGCGCCGATGCCCTCGGGGACGCGGCGTCACATCCGCCGAGGCCTCTCAGGGGCGATGACGGCGATGGGCCAGACCGGCATCAGCGCGAACACCCAGGCCCATCCCCGCTTCGTTCCCGGAAACCCTCTCATGATCGATCCTCCTTGCGCAATGAAATGCTCAGTAATAATACCAGATGCCTGCGTAATCGGCAGGGTCCTCGCCGATGGCGGCAAGGCGCTCGAGATACTCGAGGATGGGCACGTCACGGCCGACGTACGACCCGCGGTCGAGGATGTTCTTCTCCCAGGGGTGGAACTCGTAGACCCGCGAGCCGTCGGGGTGGATGCCGATCAGGTCGCGGTCCTGGGTAGCACGGATGTGGTTCTTGCCCAGCGCGGGCAGATTGTAGACGGGTTCGTCGGTACGGCACAGGCCCGGCAACAGACGTGCTTCCTCTTTGCGCTCCTGCAGCAGGCGGGCGACGGGTACACGGTAGGCGCTGGTCTCCTCCTTCCCTTTGGGAACGAAGGTGTAGTAGGGGTCGATGCCGACCCGGCGCAGTAGCAGGCGAAGGCGCGCTGCCTCGAACCGCCGCGACACGTGGAAGGTGTAGACGAGCTGGTTGTAGACCCCGATACCCTGCCGCCGCACCCGGTCGATGGCGGCGACCAGATCGGGGGTGATCTCGTAGGAATGCTGCATGTGGGTCACCAGGCAGATCTCCCGGCGACCGGGATCGCGATGGGACCCCAGGATCTGCAAGAGCTCCGGCGTGAGACGCATCGGCAGGGTGGCGGGCACCCGCGTGCCGAACCGCACCACCCCGACGTGGGGAATGGCCGCGACCCGGTCGAGCAGGTGGGCGATCTGGCCGTCGGTCATGGCCAACGGGTCGCCGCCGGTGATCAGCACCTCCTGGATTGAAGGGTGGGTGGCGATCCAGTCGAGGGCGCGGTCGATCTGGTCGGGACCGGCCAGGGCGCAGGGGTCCATGACCTGGTCGATCTCCCAGTTGCGCTGACAGTAGGCGCAGATCTGCGGACAGGTGTTGTACGGCTTGAGAATACAGATGGAAGGATACCTCCGGGTAACGAGATCGACCGGCGAGGTATCGTTTTCCCTCATGAAGTCGAGAGTTTCGCGGCGATCGGCCCCGCGCGCCACCATGGCCCGCGCCAGGGTCAGGGTGGGCAGCACCTGGGCCCGCACCGCCCGATCGTGGCCGGCGGCGGGGTCGTCGTCCATCAGCGACAGATAGTAGGGAGTGATGCCGAAGGGCAGACGGTGTTCGGTGACGATCCCGACCGCCTCGCGCTCTTCGTCGGTTAGGGCGGTCAGGGCGGTCAGGCCGGGCAGATCGGTGATCAGGTGCCGGGTCTGCCATTCCCACGACTGCCAGTCCTGGTCGGACGCCTGCAATGCCTCCTGCAGACGCCGGCGACGGACGGTGCGCCGCTCGATGACCTCGGGATCGAGTCCTGACGGATACCGCCGCAGCCGCTGGTCGACCTTGCCCCATAGGGCGTCGAGGTCGGCCGAACGGGCGAGGGCGGCCTCCCGGCCAACCAGCCGGTCGAAATGGTTCTCCATGGGAAAGGTCTCGTCATCGGGGGTACTGGCAATCCCCCGCAAGAGATGAGTAATCTCGCCAAAGAAGGCCGGCGTGAGATCGGCCCGGGCCACACCGCGGGCCAGGTCATAGAGGGCGCAGGCGAGGCTCGTCCCCGAGAGGGTTTCGCCCCGCTCGCTCAGCAGCGAGCGCAGGGCCCGGGCACAGTCCCGGATGATGGTGACCGTCCGATTCCACCGGAGGTTGGTCGATGACAGGGCGATGCGCTGGCGGTGGTTGACCCACACGAACAACTCCTGCCGGGCCGCCTGCAAGGTGGGTTGAGCCCGCAGGCGCGCGAGCAGATCGCGCATCTCATCGCAAAATTGGGCATGGGAATAGATGGCAGAAATGGCCACGGTGGCGAGGGCCTCCTCGTGAGGGGATGATTCCATCTTACCAGGTCTTCCTCCCGCGCTCCAAAGATTTCCTCGCCCCCTGGGAGGCAGGCGAGAACAGGGGCACGGAGAACCGAACCGCTCGGGTGTTTCCCCGTTTTCCGGGCCCAACAGGAAAGCCTACCTTCGAAAATGCCGATCAGCATTGCCGGCCAAGCCTCTCCCATTGCCCTGCCATGCCGGCCCGGCGCGTGTGTCCCAGGCACCCGAAAGGCGACCGCCGACCCGGCGGTGTTGCCCCTCCAGGACAAAACCGAAGGGACATTCGACCAGTTTCGGGCCCTCGAGGCGAAGATCGAACTGATCGTGGGTCGTAACGGCATCTTTCTCGATCGCCAGGGCCGCGATGGGGAAACCACCAACGTCAAACTGGTCTCCCATCCGATCAGTATCGGCGAGGCCTTCTGGACCCCCTATCGCCACCTGGCCCATAGGAACCTGAAGGCGGGTCTTCCCCCATCGTTGGGGCTCCACGCTCTCGCCCCGGGAACCCGGGGCTTCGGCCAAGCAGGCGTGGAACACCGCCGGCGATGGGCATTCTGCTTTTTCGGCAGTTATGCTAGAATCTGCGCCGATGAGACGGTGGTCGTTATTTGCTCTGATCATGGCTGGGTGGGCAGTATTCCTCGCAGGCTGCCAAGCCCGATCTGACGGAGGCTGGCTCGGAATGCCGGTCGGCCCGGAACCCTCCGCCACCGCATTTCGACCGTCCGTCCCCGAGCGGGGCGTCTACCTCGGAGCCATCCGGCTCGAAGGCCAAACCTCGATGGCGGACTTCAATGAGCGGATGCAACGGCCGCACGCCTTGTTCGACCCCGCCGATCGCCAGGGGAGCGGGGCCGACGAGGTCGCCATCAAGCAGGCCTGGATCCGGCAGGTCTACAATCCGACCGATCCTGCCCTTCCTTCGCTGCCCGCACGCTTCCCCGCCATCAAGGCCATTGTCTGGTTCGAGCAGCGCCAATTCGCCTCCGAGGTGGGCGGCGAGGTTGACTGGCGACTGCGCGTCAAGCCAACAGTCACTGCCATCTACCGCAGGGCCTCGCCGACCTTAATTTCCTGGGCGGGCCACGACTGGCCGCCTCCCGCTTGACGTTCAAGGGAACCTTGCCATGAAGATCACCCACGAGGAACGGCCACCTTTTACCATCTTGCATCTGGAAGGCAACCTTGGCGTCCAGAGTGCGCCCATTCTGAAATCGACCGTGAACGGACACCTGCAGGCTGGCCGGGTCCATCTCGTGCTCGACCTGGCGGGTCTCGACTTTCTCGATTCCATCGGGTTGACCACCCTCGTCGGCATCTGGACGACGCTCCACCGCCTCCAGGGCAGTTTGCGGGTGTGCGGGGTCCGAGGGCCGGTGCTTCGGGTATTTCAACTGACCCGGGTCGAAAAGGCCATCCCTCTGTTTTCTGACCTCTCCGCCGCTTTGGCCACCCCGCCGGGAAATGCGCCGTGAACTTGAAACGGCTGGTCCTGTTCCTGGTCGTCGTCGCGGTCTTGACCAGTCTGGTCTACCAGAACGTGAAATCGGGCTGGGTGACCTACCGGCACGGGGAAACCCTCTTCCTTCAAGGCGACCTGAAGGGAGCACTTCCCCTCTTCGAGGCGGCCGAAGCGGCTGGCATCCCAAGCCGGGAGCTGCTGCTGCGCTTGACCGAGGTCCGTCTGTTTCTCGGCCAGGTCGAGGCCGCCCGGCAAGCCATGGCGCAAGCCTTTCACGAACGCTGGTTTCGCCCGTTCACCGCGGAGGCGTTGGTCGAACTGTTCCTGCGGTTCCGCCAGGGAGAGTCGGCCTTGCTTGTCCTGGCCGAAGCGGTGGCGCAGCACCCCGATTCGGCTGTTCTCCGGCTCTTGTATGCTCGGTTGTTATCCCGCCTCGGGCGCTTTGCCGAAGCCGCCCGGGAGTTTCGCCTGTTGTTGGGGGAACCCGCCTCATGAAACTTTCCCAGCCCGTTTTGGTGTGCCTGGTCGGCCTCCTGGTTGTCCTCTCCCACCCGCTGGGTGCCGCTCCCCCCGCCAGCCCGACGGCCGGCCTTCCCCCGGGGTTCGGCGACCCGATCTCCGACTGGCAGGCCCGGTGGGAACTCGCTAAGGTTCTGAGCTACACCAAGGCCTACGACGAATCGATCAAGGAATACCGCCGCCTGCTCGCCGACCGGCCCCAGTTGCTGGAAGCCAAGGCGGAGCTGGCCGCCGTCCTGCTCTGGAGCGGGCAGGCCACCGAGGCCAGGGCTCTGGCCGAAACGCTTCCACCCCACCTGGTCGATGGCTCGCTGCGGCTTGCCCTGGTCGACCTGCACATCGCCCGCCAGGAATTCGATGCCGCCGCTACCTTGTTGCAGGCGCATCTGGCCTCCGACTCCGGGGACCTGGCCGCCCGGCTGAAGCTGGCCGAGGTGCTGAGCTGGACCAAGCGGTACGACGCCTCAATCGCTGAATTCCGGCGGATTCTGGAGGCACGCCCTGAGGATGTGCAGGTGCGGCGCCGGTTGGCGAATGTCCTGATCTGGGCTGACCGCAAGACCGAGGCGGCGGAAGAGTTGCGCAAGTCTTTGCAGGGGCGTTGAGCCGCCTTCCCGCGTTTCCATGCCCAACCGCCAACCCTTAACCGACCCGGAAATCGCCTCCCGGGCTGATCTTACCCGCCACCCACCTTCCGGCCGGCCCACCGGTCTTTCCCGCGGCGGTCGCGCGGACGTCGTTCGCCCCGCGGCTCGCTTGCCCTCGGGTCATCACTGGTGCAGACCCTGTCAGGCCCACCTGAGCGGGAACGGCATGTACCGGCTGATCCCAACCCTGACCGCCGTCATCATCCTGCTGGCGGGACTGGCCGGGGCGAAACCGGCACCTCCGACGCAGAGCCTGGTTCCCCCAGCCGCCTGGCAGACCGATGAGGAGGCCCGACTGCAACTGGCCGACCTGTGGGCCAACGAACCCGCCCATCAGGCTGATGCCCTGGCCCTGCTCGAACGGGTGATTGATGACCGGCCGACGAACCTGGAGGCGCGGTTCCGGCTGGCCGACCTGCTGATCCGTCAAGGCCGGAAGGTCGAGGCCAATTCTCATCTCGATGTCATCCAGGCCCACCGCGAAGACTCCGTCGTCCAGCCGTCACGACTTGCCGACCTGCTGATCCGTGCGGGCCGGCTGCCCGAGGCGCTCATCGCCCTGCGGGAAGCCGTCCAACTCGATTCGTCCGATCCCCATTTGCTCCTGCAATTGGCCGAGGTCGCCCTCTGGACGGGTGAGGTCGAGGAAGCGCAGGCGACCCTTCGGCGCCTCCACCCCCTACCTTCGACCCTTGCCTGGCGGGTCGCCGATCTAGAGGGGCAGTTGGCTCTCCGCGCCGGCCACCTTGAAGACGCCGAGGCGGCCTGGCGCCGGGCTCTCGCCGAGCTGGCCGACCCCGCCCTCCCCCTGGATCCGCTGGCGCGTCAAACCGCCAGGCGTACGTTCCATCGCCAGGTTGCCCTGGTCATCGGATGGCGCGACCTGACCGAGCAGGCCCTTCCTGCTCTGGAAGCGATCTTGGCCGACAACCCCACCGACGATGAGGTCCGGCGAGAGCTGGGCCGGCAGTATCTGCGGGCCTCCAATCCAGCTTCCGCCGAGGCCACGATCTGTCCTCTCATCGAAGGACCTCACCCTTGCGCGGCTGACCTAGCCCTCTGGGGCGATATCCACCTGAACCAGGGCCGAATCAGATCCTTTCTTGACACCTATGAGCGGGCGCTGGCCTCCTCTCCCGAATCGGCAACTTCTGGGCTGAAGCGTCGGTGGGCGGACGCCCTCAGGGCGGCCGGTGACCTGGCGCGGGCCTTGAAGGTTTATCAGGAGCTATTGGCCTCCGCCCCTGCCGACCTCGATCTGGGGATGGCGCTGGCCTGGTGCTTGGCCAGCGCCGAGCGGTATCCGGAAGCGCGCCAAGCCTGCGCCCAGCTCCGCCTTGCCTGGCCTGACACCCCCCGTCTGGACTTGTTGGAAGCCCGGATCCGCCTCCTCGAGAAAGATTTCGAGGGATGCCTGGCGTTGTCGAGCCCCGCCAACCGAGCATCCGGCCCGGCCGCTCTGGAAACCCGGATCCTGCGGGCGGAGGCCTGGTTGGGGCTGGCCCAGCCCGCTTCGGCCGCGGCCGAATTGGTTGGCCTGCCCCTCGATTTCCGAATCGATGACCCGCACCCAATCGAACGCCTGGTCGACCTACAGCGCCTCCTCGACCTGACCGGTCAGGCCAGCGCGGCCGAGCGGCTGTTGGAGTGTCTGGAGCGACAAAGGCCCCGCCACCCTAACCTCCAGCTGGCTCGCTGGATCCGCCAGTACCCAACCGATCACAGTGCCTTCGCACGCATGATCACCCTCAACCAGGAAGCCTCTCCCAGCCACCTGGCTCAATGGGGTCACCTCCTGATGGGACGGCAACGCCTCAAGGGGGCCGAGGCGGCGTTCCGGCAGGCCCTGCGTCGCCAGCCGGACTGCCTGCCCGCCCGGCTGGGCTTGGTCATGCTCCTCGCCGCCACCGAGCGTCGGCGGGAGGCATCTTTGATCCTTGAACCCGCGAGGCGCGATCTGCCCGATCACTTTCTGATTCGCCTGTGGCACGCTCGACTGCTAGCGTGGGATCGCCGATATGACGAAGCGCGTCGGGCCTATATCGCTCTGCGTGAGGCCGACCCCGACGACCCCGTGGCACAGCGCGAAAGTGCGCGCCTCGCCTTCTGGGCCAAACGGCCCGGGGAAGCACGAACCCTGTACGGGATGCGGCGACGTCCGGCGGCCGACACCCAGATCGCCGACTGGTTGCAGAAGGAAGGGCTGTCGGTCGATCTGGGGTCTTCCCTCGACCGCCCCCCCGACTGGGACGGATGGGACCGCCTCAATGCCCTGCTCCGCGACCCGCCGGCCACCCTTTCGCCCGACATGAAGGCGGCCCTCGAGAATATCCGTACGGCAACCCTCGCCGACGCCCGCCAACAGAAGCTATTCGATCTGGAAGAGCGGGCCAAACGGGCCGTGTGGGAAGGCCGCCTGCAGGCTTCTCTTCCCCTCTTCCGACGGGTTTTGGCCCTCGAGCCGGGCAACCTCGAATGCCGGTTCGATCTCTCCCAGGTGCAAAACCGGCTGGGTCTGCGTGACCATGAGGCTGCCAGCTATCGGGAAATCCTCCGGCTCGACCCGCTGCATTCCCTGGTTCGCCATGCCCAGCGCAAGCACCAGGTGGCCCGGCATCCCCTGGTGCGGGCGCTGTTCGACCAGTGGCGCGAAGAAGGCCGGGGCGAGTTGGCCCGCATGTCCCGCTGGCGGTGGCGCCTGGAAGGTGAGACGCCGGTGGGGCCACGCTGGCGGCTGGCCTTCGGCCAGAACCGCTGGAAATACCATTCCGACCTCTGGGGAAGGACCTTTCAAGCGACCGGCCCCACCCTGACGCTGCGTGGAGTGGCAAACCCCTGGGTGAAGGCCGAAGCCGGATGGGAACGCCAAGAGTTCGCCGGACATCGGGAGTTCCCCAATCAGCCTATTCCCGAACGGGATTCAGGCTATGCCCGCGTGCAGGTGGCGCTGCTCGACCGACTGGAAATCGGCCTCGGCCTCGACCGGGTCAATCAGTTCGTGAATGAGATCGGGGTACGTGACGGTGTCCAGGCCCGGCAGCGTTGGCTGTCGGCCGCCTGGTCTGCGACCCGCCGCTGGCTCCTCCACGGTCGCTGGACCCGCCAAAATTTCACCGACAGCAATCACGGCCGACTTTTCGAATGGGAAACCGGCTTCCAGGTGTCCGACCATCCCCGTCGGTTGCGGGTGATCCTGTCCGGAGATACCCGCGACGTCGATCGTTCCTCGGTTTTCCTCACCAGACAGGGCCGGCTGGTCAATATCATCCACCCCTATTGGACCCCCCGGTCCTACCAGAGTCGGGCTCTCACCCTGCACTATCAGGCCGACCTCTCCAAGCGGCTTCTGGCCTCGACCGACCATCACCTGGTCGATGCGTGGCTGACTCGGGGCAACGATACCGACGACAGCCATGCCACTCGCTTCGAACTGAGCTGGCAGTATGAGTTCGATCGGCGATGGGCCGTTGAACTGCGCGGCATGATGCACCGTTCCCGCAATTGGGACGCGTCCTCCTACGGGTTCTTCATGCACCGGAACTTCTGACCATGGCCGACCTCTTCCGGGACCTTCCCTCGCGCAGTCTGTTCTTTCTCTTTCTGGCCGGGTTTGCTCTGGTCTCGGTCTTCTCCTACCTGTTCGCCCGCACGGCTTTCTTCCTGCTTGCCGACTACCTCTGGTATGAAAAGGCCTTGGCTCTCGCCCTATTGCTGGCCGAGGGGTTCATCCTGGTGCATGGGGTGGGGTATTTCCTCAACCTGCTCCATCTGCTGGGGGAAAAAAAACTCCTGGACCGCCGAACCATGCTTCCCCCTCCGCTGGCGGAGTTTCCCCCCATCGCGGTGGTCGTGCCCTCCTACAAAGAGCCGCTCTCCGTCCTGGAAAACACTCTGACCTGCTTCTACAACCTGACGTATCCCAACAAGCGCCTCTACCTGCTCGACGACACCCGCTACGACCTACCCGGCCAAGATCCCCAACAGATGGCCGCCTACCGTCGCCAGGTCGATGAGCTGGCCGCAAGCCTAGGAGTCCACGTCTTCCGGCGCCGCTGGCGCGGAGCCAAAGCCGGCATCCTCAACGATTTCCTGGATTATTTGGCCGGCACCCCACCGGAAGGCTCCACCCTGGACCTCCATGGGCCACGCCCCGCCGAGACCGAAAAGTATCTCCTCGTCTTCGATGCCGATATGAACCCTCTGCCAGGATTTGCTGAACCCCTGGTCTCGATGATGGAACAGAACCCTCGGCTAGCCTTCATCCAAACTCCCCAGTATTATTCGAACTTCGAAACCAACCGGGTGGCTCATGCGGCGGGCATGCAGCAGGCCGTCTTCTACGAATATATCTGCGAAGGCAAGAGCCTCAAAGACGCCATGTTCTGTTGCGGCACCAACGTCATCTTCCGGCGGGAAGCGTTGATGGACGTGGGCAAGTTCGACGAGCACTCGGTGACCGAGGATTTCGCCACCTCGCTGCGGTTCCATCAACATGGCTGGAGCTCGGCGTATCGCAACTTCGTGAGCGCTTTCGGCATGGGCCCGGAAGATCTCGGCGGCTTCTTCAAGCAGCAGTTCCGCTGGGCGCTCGGCACCACCGGCCTGTTCCGCCGCATCCTGGCCGAATGGTGGGCCAACCCCCGGCAAATGACCACCTATAAGTGGTGGGAATACCTGCTTTCAGGAACCCATTATTTCATCGGCTGGGCCCTGTTCGTTATGTTCCTCTGCCCCATTCTCTACCTTCTGTTCGAAGTTCCCAGCTATTTCGCCTGGCCCGGATTCTACTTCCTGTTCTTCACCCCCTATATCATCCTGTCGATGACCACCTTCTTCTGGACCCTGACCCATCGCAAATACCGTTTGGGCGAGGCGATCCGCGGCCAGCTCCTGTTGGCCGCCTCCTTTCCCGTCTACATGAAAGCCTCCCTGCAAGGGTTTCTGGGAATCCGGGGCACCTTCCAGGTCACCCCCAAGGCAGGCGGCGTCGCCCTTCCCCTGTCCGGGCTGTGGCCCCAGCTGACCATGGCCACCCTGAGCTTCGTGGCTGCCGTCTGGGGGGCCAACCGGCTCTGGTTTGAGCGCGAGGAGTGGGCGGCCATTCTCGCCAACATGTTCTGGTGTCTGTACCATTCGTTTATTTTGTACTCTGTGCTGTATTTTAACGATCCCGCCAGCATGAAGGTTGACGGGTGAACCGGCCGGCATGGGTGAGCAGGGCATTCCTCGCCGGGGTGGCCGGCCTTCTGGCCGCCACGGTTTCTCTGGCGGCCCCCGGGCCTCCTCCATCCCTCGTCGATGAGGGGTCTTTCCTGCCTTGGCCCACTGCCCCGCTGTCCCAGGACCCGAACCGGCCCCTGTGGTTCGGATTCCAGGTGGCCGGGGATCCGATCACTGTTGAACGTCTAATCGGGGAAACGACTCGTGCAGGGGTGGTCCCTTCGCTGGTTGGGTTCTACCGGCAGTGGCCCGCCTCGACCGCCCTCGATCTGGATCACTTCCCCCTCACCTCGTGCGATGCCATCTGGGCGTTTGGCGCCCTTCCGGTGGTGACCTGGGAGCCCATGGTTTTGAGCGGCACCGGCACGGTCGCCATTCCTGCCAACGAGATTCTAGGGGGTGTCTATGACCCTTTCCTGCGCCGCTGGGCCCAGGGAGCCAGGGACTGGGGAAAGCCCCTCGTGATTCGTTTTGCCCACGAGATGAATCTGGTCGACTACCACTGGGGAACCTCGCGGGAAAACTATGGACCTGCCACCCCGCAGCTCTATCGACGTCTCTGGCGGCATGTCGTCACCATCTTCCGCCAGGAGGGAGCCACCCAGGTGCTGTGGGCCTTCTGCCCCAACCACCAACCGGACCCGGGACCGGACGCCCACGACCACCGACACTGGAATACCTTCGAGGCCTGGTTTCCCGGGAAGGCATGGGTTGATTTGATAGGCGTCGACGGCTACAACTGGGGCCCGACCCGCACCAGCAGCCAGCACGGCTGGAACAGTGTCTGGATGTCGTTTGCCGACCTGTTCGCCCACCCGGTGGCCGAACTCCGCCGATTGGCCCCGGGAATCCCGTTGGTGGTCTGGGAAACCGGCTGCGCCCCGACCGGCGGCGATCGCGCCGCCTGGCTCGCTGAGGCCCTCGCCGCCGCGCCCCGCCTGGGGATCGAAGGAATCCTCTGGTTCCAGATCGACAAGGAGCTGGCCTGGGCTCTCACCGCCTCGGAAACCGCCGCCATTGCCTCCCGTGTCCCGCCCCCGGCCCGCCCGGACTGGCGCCCCCGGCACCGACGAACCGGCCCCTGACCGCGATAACCGAAAGGACCTCCGACACCGGCGGTCGGCAAGAGCATGCGGCAACGGGAGGGGATTGCCGGGTGGACCGCCCGCGGGAAGCCCGTAGCGGCCGTTCTCCAGGAGCAGGACATTGACCGGGCGGTCGTGGGTCCAGGCTGCCGGCGAGGCGGGCCTGTCAGCCGCCGTCTTCGAGGAGCAGGACATTGACCAGAACGATGGTATTGAAATTTCGGCAGAGGCGTTGCTCCACTCGCTTGATTTCCTCGAGGTAGCGCAACACCAGTTCCCCTTCGAAGGTGAGGCGGAAGAGCACGGTCGGGATCTCCGATTCCATGCACTGGCGGAATTCTTCGAGATCGAAGCCGGCGGGCAAGGGAAACCGTTCGGCCGGCCCCGCCCCGGTAGCGCGGGCCCATTCCTGCAATCTGGCATGGTGGGCGGTCACGCGATCCCGGATGTCATCCAGCACGAGATCGCGGAGCTCCGCGTAGGTCTCCCGGTCGGTGGTCACGCGCTGGAAGAACGGCAGTAGGTGATCGAGATTGATCAGCAGGCTCTTTTTCAGCAACTCCGAATCCCGAAACGTGGCATGGGCCAGCTCGGGAAGGCTGCGGCTGCCGTCCAGGACGACCCGGGCCCCGTCCTGGCGGTATTCGACCGCAATCGCCCCCGGTTCGCCATACGGTCCGGGGGGTTGCAACTGGGCTCCGCAATACTGCTCCCGGGCCTCCTCCTGCCAGCGAAGCCATCGGATGGTCCCCAGGTGCCCGGTCGTCCCCACCCCGCTCCGGAAGGGAATGCCAAAATCGATCACATCCCCGACCAGGAGTTTCTCCCAGGCGGATACCCACCCGGGAACGGCTATCTGCAGCCCCTGGGGACTGAAATCCATCACCACATACTGAAACCCCAGGGAGTCCTCTTGGCGGATTCCCTGAAACGGCAGCCGCAAGGATTCGAACCTGATTCTGGCTTCGCGGCGTCGGTCGCTTTCGTTGGTCATCGTCCCGTCCCCTCCGCAGCATACCCCATTCTGCCTGGAGGGGCAATTTTCCCCGCGCCGTTGGAAGAGGGAGACGCCAGCCAAGTCACCGCGGCATGGCTTCCGGCAAACCACGAGAGCCTGTGGCGCACCGGGCCAGACGGATCAACTCCGGGCGTGCTCGCCGGCCGCTTCGGCGGGATCGTACGGCTCCATGTGGACAAGGACGTCCACGATGCCCAGGTCTGAATCCAGCAGCGTCTTCTTGACCTGCCCGGCGATGTCGTGCCCTTGGGCGATATCGAGATGGGCATCGACATGGACGTGCAGATCGACGAAGATGGCGGACGAAACCGAACGGGTGCGGATCTTGTGGAGATCGCGAACTTCGGGAATCGCTCGGACCACGCGTTCGATCTGCTGAATGACTGCCTCCTCGACCCCTCGCTCGAGCAGGTCATGAATCGGCTGGGACATGATCTTCCAGGTGGCCTGCAAGATGAACAGGCTGACCGCCACGGTGGCGACGTGGTCGAGAAACGACCACCCGGGCAACACGAACGAGGTGCCCACGGCGACGGCGACGGGGATCGAGGACAAGGCATCGGACCGATGGTGCCAGGCGTTGGCAATGACCGCCGATGATTTGACCTGCTTGCCGACTCGGATGGTCCAGCGGTAGAGCCACTCCTTCACCACGATCGACAGGAGGGCGGCCAACAGGGGTTCCAGACCGGGGGAGGCCTCGTGTTGCTCGTGCATGGTCACGATGGCGTTGTAGCCGAGACCGAGTCCGACCGCGCCCAGGGCCAGACCGATAAAGGCGGTAGCGAAACTCTCCACCTTGCGATGCCCGTAGGGATGATCGGCATCGGCGGGTTTCCCCCAGAACTTGGCTCCCCAGAGCACCACGAGGTCGGTTGCCGCATCGGACAGGCTGTGGACCGCATCGGCCACCACCGCCTGGCTTTGCCCGGTGATTCCGGCCAGGAATTTGGCCAGGGCCAGGAACAGATTCACCAGCAGGCCCAGAACCGTCACTCGATTGACGGCCAGGAGGTTGGCATCCGAAACAGCGGCCGACATGAACCCCTCCTGCTATTTCCCCCCGGTGGGGGGAGCCACCTGGATGTGCATGAAACTGGGGGATTTGGGTGGGGCGGAGGCGCTCGTGGGGGGAGCCGCCGTCGGCCGTCGCCGGGACAACCCAGCAACTTCCGATGCCCCGTGTAGGAGTGTTCCCAGGCCGACCACGGTCAGGACAAGACCCACATCCTTTCTTCCCTCAGGAAGGAGGACCATGATGATTCCGACAGCCAGCAGAACGACTCCCAGGCCCACCCGGACACCGGGAATCTGCCAATACATCTGAACTTTAAGCATCAGCACGTTGAGTTGAGCCATGGCAATCCCTTCCCGGCAATCCGGTCGCACGCTTCCGCGGCCCTGGCGATTCAGGCCCACCCTGGCCCGCGGTCACCGATGCGACGGTCCTGGGCTTCGTGGGGCCGGCCGCGGACGATCATCGGCTCGGGCCTTTGACTTGGGGGGTGGTGGAGATGACGGGTTTGCCGACCCCGGGGGGTTGTCCTCCAGGCGCGGGAGCCCCACCACCGCCCCCGGGTGTGACCTGCGTCACCCCGGTGGCCTTCCCCCCAAGACGTTCGGTCATGCGTTTCTCGAATTCCTTCTTGTCTTCCGCGTTCTTCAAGCCGTCCTCGTAGGTGATCTTCTTGCGGATGACCAAGTCTTCGAGGCACATATCCATGGTGATCATGCCGTCGCCGCGGCTGGTCTGCATGATGGAGATGATCTGGTCGATCTTGTCCTCCTTGATGCAGCGGCGGATGGGCTGGGTGGCCACCAGCACCTCATACGCCAGAACCCGGCCGGAGGACAGGTAGGCGGGGATGAGGCGCTGCGAAACGATGCCGCGCAAGCTGCCGGCAAGCTGCATCCGGATGGTGTGCTGCTGATCGCCGGGGAACGACCCGATGATGCGGTGGATCGATTCGTAGGCGTTGATGGTATGCAGGGTCGAGAAGACGAGGTGACCCGTTTCGGCCGCGGTGATGGCGAGGTGCATGGTTTCGTAGTCGCGCATTTCGCCGACCAGAATGACGTCCGGGTCTTCACGCAAGGCACTGCGCAGGGCGTTGGCGAAACTGAGGGTGTTGGTGCCGAGTTCACGCTGGGTGATGACGCACCGCTTGTGGGGGTGGACGAACTCGATCGGGTCTTCGATGGTGATGATGTGATCGTAGCGGGAACGGTTGATGAAATCGATCATGGCGGCCAGGGTCGTCGATTTGCCCGAGCCGGTGGCGCCCGTGACCAGAATCAGCCCGGTCTTGTGGTTGCAGACCCGGATCATGGTCTCTTTGTCGAGGGACAGTTCCTCAAAGGTCGGGACCACATTGGGAATGATCCGGAAAACGGCCGACATGCCGTTCTTTTGCATGAACACGTTGGCCCGGAACCGGGCGCAGTCGGCAATCTCGAACGAGAAATCGAGCTCCATGCGCTCGGCGAAGGTCTTTTTCTGAGCCTCGTTCATCAGTGAATAAAGCAGGTAGCGGCTCTTTTCGGGAGTGATCGTTTCAAACGTGGTGCGCACCAGGTCGCCGTGAATGCGGATGCTGGGGGGCAGACCGATGTTGAGGTGCATGTCCGATCCGCGCTCCTCGTGCAGGAAGTAGAGGAGTTCCTTGATATCGGTGATGTTTTCCTTGGTGTATTTCCGGCGGTGAACGCGGGTTTCCACGTTCTCGGGCTGCAGGGACTCGATCCCGATCTTTTCTTTTTTCAGCACGGAATCGAACTGTTCGGCGCTCAATTTGGACGACAACGAGATGATCTTGTCTTTCTCGAAATCGGTCGCGGTCTCGAACAGGGTGAAGAAGGCGGGCACCCCTGGGTAATCACGTCGCGACAGGATCTCGCGGGCCCCGCGGGCCACGTCGGCATTGCGATCGAGACAGGCCAGAACGAGGTCCTTCAGGAAGGCCGACCGGGGATGCTTCGCCAGGTTCTCGACGATGGTGTGGCGGATGGCATGATCCTTGTCGTCGAGCTTGAGCAGGAGCAGACCGGCCACCGTCTCGAATTTCTGGAGCTTGGCGATGGCTTCGATGGCGCAGGTGCGCACCAGGGTGTTGCGGGAATTGTCGATCAGGAACAGCAGAGGGCGCAAGGCATCCTTCGACCCGATTTCGCCGATGACACGCAACACAGGAAGAAGCAGTTTGTCGTCTTCGCTGTCAAGGCAGGCGAGAAGCGGATCGAGGGCGTGCACCCCCATGCTGGCCAGAATCCGGCTGGCATGTTCCTGGATGAAGACCGAGTCGTCCCGCAGGTAGGGCAGCAGGTCCTGGACGACGGCGGAATCGCGGACCTGGGAGAGGGCCGTCATGATGAAATACTTGGATTCGGATGTGGGGGGACCGAAGAAATCGGTGAGTTCTTTGACCACGTCGAGGCCCAGGATGCGCCCGAGCAGGATCATGATACAGGTGCGGGTCTCGAGCGAAGCGCTGGGGAAGATGGCCAACAGGGGATGGACCACTTCCCGGCCCCAGTTGGTGAGGGCTTTGATCGCCTCCTCGCGCACCAGCATGCTGCCGTCCTGGAGCATGCCGAACAGGGTCTGCAGGGAGTTCTCGGTCTTGATCTCGGCGAGGCCGGCGCAGATGTAGGGCCGGACCACCCCTTTGGTATCCGATTCCAGCATGCGCTGGAACAGGCTGAAAGCCTTGTCTTTCAGGATCAGGGGGATGATTTTGATACAGTCGTACTTCTGCCGGCTGGGGCAGGTCATGAAATATTCCTGGATGATCTGGTAGATGCCGTCTCCCTGATCGATCAGGAGCTTCTTGGCCAGCCGCCGGATGATCCAGCTGGGGTCGGAGATCCGCTCGAGAAAACACAGGATGACCTGCTTGTCGGGCTTGCGGGCCAGTTGTTCCATGGCCAGCATCCGGATCTCGTCGCTTTCCCGGCTCTTGGAGATGTCCAGCAATTCCTCGCGGGCGAAGAAGTCGAGCTGGATCATGATGTAGTGCGCCCAGAACCGCACGGTGGGATCGGTCGACAGTTTGAGCGCCGGCAAGACGTCCTTCAGGACGGTGGGATAGTTGCTGACGACCTGGACGACCTTCTTCTGGATCGTCTCGAACTTGCTGCCCAGCGCCAGGGGCAGGATCG
Source organism: Candidatus Ozemibacteraceae bacterium (assembly GCA_937998695.1). Taxonomy (GTDB): domain Bacteria; phylum Muiribacteriota; class Ozemobacteria; order Ozemobacterales; family Ozemobacteraceae; genus Ozemobacter. The sequence continues at coordinate 449 of CALLCO010000075.1, read as the reverse complement.
TCGAGATGATCTTGCGCTGTTTCTCGGTATTCTGGGATTGCAGGAGCGCCCCGAACTTGTCGATGGCGGTCTCGTTGTCGAGGAAGTCGGAACTGCGCAGCTTATCCTGCAAACTGATGAGGATTTCTTCAATCATGGTAGCGGGACCGGTCCTCCCGGTTCAGGTGAACAGAGTATACCAGGGAAATAGAAAATTTCCCACTTTGTCATCGGTGGGATCTTCCAATCCATTAAGACCTTGACGGGAGGCCTGTCATGCGCTATCATGGCCAGACTACACTCCCCGTGTCCGGGGAGGGAATTTCATCGGAGGTCTCCCATGGCCCTGGTTTCCATGAAGGCGTTGCTCGAGGCGGGGGTCCACTTCGGCCACCAGACCCGTCGTTGGAACCCGAAGATGGCGAAGTACATCTTCACCAGCCGCAACGGCATCTACATCATCGACCTGC
>CALLCO010000074.1 GCA_937998695.1 Candidatus Ozemibacteraceae bacterium | reverse complement strand
GCCGACGGGAGGCAGCGGGGTGGGGGAGGGCGCGGCGGCGGCAACCACGGTTGAAGGGCCGACTTGACGGCGGGTCGCCTCTTCCCCCCGACCTGGGCTCGAACCACCGGCCCCCGCTTGCGTGCGTCGGGCCGGCAAAGGGGCCGGGGCGCGCCGGGTGCGGTCGGTACGATCCCACAATTCCTCTTTGATGGCGTAGGACTCGTTCTCGAGCTGGTCTTTTTCGGCCATCCGCTCGTTGATCTGCCGCTGCAGTTCGCGGTTGGCCTCGAGCGCCGGCACCTCGGTGGCCAGTTCCTGCACGACCAGGCCGGTCCGCCAGCCGGTCGTCTTCTTGAGGGTGATGACGTCACCGAGAATGTGATCGCCCAGATACAGGATCTCGGACGGCTGCAGCCCGAGGTCGCGTTCGAAGGTGCGGGCGTTGCCGCCCTGGTAGATGCCGCCCAGCTCGAGCGGGCCGTGGAAGTTCGACAGCAACCCGGTCTTCGGATCGACCTTCAGGAATTTCTGGGAGTGCAGGAAAAATCCGGGTTTGTTGCTGGTGACGATGACGATATGGAACAGGTTGTGCCAGCTCGACTTGGGCAGGAAGGGGTCAAAGCAGTAGTGCATGACCGCCTGGCTGTACTCGTAATCGGAGTTGGTGATCAGCGCCAGTTTCTTGCCGTAATGCCGGAACTTCTTCAGCGCCTCGACCGTTTTCTCATCCTGGATCAGGTATTTGTGGGGCTCACGGGTGACAAACCCTTTCAGGCTGCCATCCTGATGGATGTCGTCGACCAGGGCCCGGATGTCCTTGAACAGGGTGGCCAGGTTGACCGGCTTCTGAACCCGGTCATACCAATCGACGAGCCTGGCATACAGGCACCCCTCGGCCAGGGAGAACAGGGTGTGGATGATGTAGAATCGCGGGTCCGTGAGGTCGATCCCGCGCGTGTCGTAGGTTTTCTTCTGCTCCTCGATGGTGAGGGGGCGGGTGCCGTGCGTGGCCCGCTTGACGTAGCCGTAGCGGTTGACCTTCAGGAAATTGCCCCGTTCCTGGTCGATGACCAGGCCGCGGATGATGAACTCCGGGTCGAAGGCCAGTTCCCGGATCTCTTCGGGGAAGCCCTTGTCCCTGATCAGGCGTTCGACCATGAGCTCGAAGGCTTTCCCCTCGAGTTGGGGCACGTTGTAGGTGGCCACCGTGTAGTCCATGTCGAAACCGATCATCTTGATGCTGTTGAGGTTGAGGGTGCGGTTGACGAAAACCCGGTCTCCCGCTCCTGGAGCGTGTGTCATTGCCATGTTCTTCTCCTGGCCGTTCGATGCGTGATCAGGTAAGATACCACATCCGATCATCCTGTGCAGGAGGGCGCATGCTGCATCACCCCGTCCGGCTCGTGCTGTTCGATTACGGGAACGTCATCTCGTTCGTCGACCATCGCCGTTTTCTGCGGAACCTGCAGAGACTGGGGAACGTCGATCTCGACGCCCTCTGGCGGGATGTGCACGAGGGGCCGGACCCCGCCCTGCGGCGGCTCGAGACCGGCGAGCTGGAGACCGCTGCTTTCTTCGACCGCGTCGCCACGTTTTTTCGGGGGGCGGCCCCGACGCGGGAAGCGCTGAGCGCGGCCTACTGCGACCTGTTCGAACCGGTGGCCGCCACCCGGGCATTGCTGCCCCGACTGCGGGGACGGTATCGGGTCGGCCTCCTGTCGAACACCAGCCGGATCCACTTCGAGCGGGTCATCCGCGACCGCGAGGTGTATCCGTGTTTCGACCAGGTCACCCTGTCCTGGGAGGTCGGCGCGATGAAACCCGACCCCCGCATCTTCGAGGACGCTCTCGCCAAGTTCGGCGGGCCCCCGAAAGAAGTCGTCTACCTCGACGACATTGTCACCTACGTCGAGGCCGCGCGCGCCCTCGGTATGCAGGCCATCCACGTCACCGATCCCGCCACCCAGATGCTGGCGCTGGCCCAGGCGCTCGACCTGTTGTGACCTGGCATGGCCATGGCGTGAATTCCCGCGAGGCCTTTCTTTCGTAATCGGAGACGGCGGATGGGCCCTCGGCTTTTCCTGGCCGGGAAGCGTCGGAGGGACCCGCGCTCAGACCGGCACCCTCAGAGCTGCACTTGTCTCGACGATGGGATATAATCCCGACCATCAGGTACCCGGGGAGAATTGGGCATGCAGGTCTATCAAGCCAGTGGACAACTCGATTCGGGGTCGTGGCCCGCCCTCATCGGTTTCGGGCTGGGAGGGGCGCTGAGCGTCGGCCTCCTGGCGGGTCTGGTCCCCCAGTTCATCGATCTGGTGATCGTCTTTCCGATCTTCATGGGGATGGGCGTGGGCATCGCGATCAAATGGGGCGCGTGCGCCGGCCATCCCCACCCTCCGGAAGGTTGACCATGTATCGCATCACCGTCGAAAAGACCTTCAGTTCAGCTCACACCTTGCCCGATCATCCCGGCAAGTGCCGCAACCTGCATGGTCACAACTGGCGCGTGCGGGTGACCGCCGCGGCCGCCGACCTCGACGGACAGGGGATGGTCATCGATTTTTCCGTGCTCAAAAAAGCCCTGGCCGAGACCTGCGACCAGTTCGACCATCGGATGCTCAACGAAATTCCCCTCCTGGCCGGCGTCGTTCCGACCGCCGAACACCTTTGTCGAGTCATCCACCGGGAACTGGCCCGGCGGGTTGAGGACGGGCGGGTTCGCCTCACCCGCGTCCAGATCTGGGAGACTCCCGACAACTGCGCCGAGTACACACCCGATGAAGGGCCGGAGGGAAAGCGATGAGCCCTCGCCGTTCCCGAACTGGAAGGTCCGCCATCACCCCTCCTCGTTGTCCCGTTTCCCGCGCCGTTTCCCGCGCCCCTTCCCCCGCCCTCCGGCCCCGCGCCGCAGGGGTCGCTGCTTCCCCGCGACCCCCCTCCCGCGGGGAACCCGACCGTCCCCTCGCGGTCATCGTCGCTTCGGGCGGTATGGATTCCACCGTCTGCATCTCGATCGCCGTCGATCGGGGGTATGAGCCCGCGCTCTTCCACCTGGATTACGGGCAGCGTACCGAGCGACGCGAGCGACGCGCGTTCCGCGATCTGGCCCGCCATTTCGGGGCCCGGCACACCCTGGTCGTCAAGGCCGCCCACTTCGCCCAGATCGGCGGCAGTGCCCTCACGGACCCCCGCATCGCCGTCCCTACCGGGCGGGCGGTGGCCCGCGCCACCGGTGGGCATGATGGCCTCCCGGTGACCTATGTGCCGTTCCGCAATGCCAACATCCTGGCCATGGCCGTATCGTGGGCCGAGGTCATCGGGGCGGTCCGGGTGTTCATCGGTGTTGTCGAAGAAGACTCCTCAGGGTACCCCGACTGTCGCGAAACCTTCATCCGGGCCTTCGACCGGGCGATCAAAGCCGGCACCGGGGCGGGGCGGGCTCTCGGCCTGGAGGCCCCACTCGTCCATCTGTCGAAGAAGGAGATCGTCCGTTTGGGAGCCACGCTTGGGGCCCCCTTCCACCTGACCTGGAGCTGCTATCAGAGGGAGGATGTCGCCTGTGGGGTGTGCGATTCCTGTCGTTTGCGATTGAAAGGCTTCCGGCAGGCCCGCGTTCCCGATCCACTGCCGTACGCTGGTTGAGGCGGTCGGGTGCGTTCTGTCATTCCCCGAAGGGTCTTCCGTCGCCGGGGGTGTCTCCGGTTGATAAGGACGGCCCGTATGGTCGTCGGTGGGAAGAGGCGACTCTGGAAGTTACCCTCGAGACGGTGGCGATTCGTCGGGAGAGGAATGCCTGATCCCGGACAGGATTCCGGCATCCGGAAATTGTCAGGGGGCTGGTGACCGGGTCCCCGACGCAGGGGAGGGGGCTTTCTCTTCTGTCTTTTTTCCGCCGGCAATCGGGAGACTCCCGGTGGCAAGCTGTCTGAGTACCCGGGCAACCGAGGCCGGCGGCAGATCGGACAAGTTGAACGGCCCCTTGCCGGCCTTGAGGTCTTCCACCATTTTCTCGGCAATCGGATGCCCGGCATAGGCGCCGCGCCGCAGGAGGTCATACAGGCGGGCCTGTTCGAGACGGTCTTCCTGTTCTTCGAGTTCCGCCATGATCCGGTCGGCCCCCTCCTGGTCATCCACGCCGCCTTCACCGGTCATGAGCATGTAGATCAGGTACGCCTTGGCGCCTGGGGTGTTCTGCTCGGCCGCCATGCGGAAATAGGCCCGGGCGAGGGATTTGTCCTCCTGGCCAGTTTCGCCTGTGAAACAGCGTATGCCCAATCGGAACGCTTCGGGGCCTTCCACCCGGGGGATCTTGGCCAACAGCTCGGTATCGTCGGTCACGGGCTCCTGACCTTCTTCGGGGGGCAGGAATGGCCGGACCGGGGCGGGCACGGAGTTGCGTTCAAGGCGTTGTTTTTCCCTCATCATGACCCCCTGGTTGTAGATGAGGAGGCAGGTGGTCAAAATCAGGAGGTACACGAAGGCTGGTCGTAGCAAGGGCTTCTCGGGCGAGGCCCCTTCCTCAAGGGGGAGTGGCGGAGCGGCAGCCTTCGACGGAGGTCCCGAAGGGTCCGCCACGACGACCGGCTTGGGGGCGTCAGCGCGGGCGACCCGGATGATCGTATTGGACAGAACCTGACTGTGGGGAGGGATGTCGAGGCCGAGGGCGAACCCCCAGCTTTCGATGCCCCAGCGGAGGGCGGTGGGGTCGAAGGGGATTTCCGCCAGGATCCGGTTTTCCAGACGGGGAAGGATCGGGTCGATCGGTTTCCCCTTTCCCAACTGGGCCAATTCCTGGGGGACCTTCCGCTCGAGTAGGCACGCCAACAGGAACACCTCTCCCCGGTAGAGGGGGAAGGTCTTCTTCAGGCGGGCTTCCAACCAGTTCTTGGCGAAACAGGTGGTCTGCCCGTACCGCAACAGCAATTCGGCCAGCCCATGGGCCACCCGGTTTCCCAAGGGGGGGTAGGCGCGATCGGGCAAGCCGGACATGAGGGTGCGCGGGGTACCGTCGGCGGGGTAGGGGAGGTCGAGGGCATGGGCCCAGGCAGAGAATCCCAGGGCAATGGCCTCCTCACTGAAACGATACATGCTGACGACGTTCTGGAACTGGCCTTGGAGGAAGTCCAGGTCGAGCCGGTGGGCCGCCAGTTGGAAGGATTGAGGGACCCCCGCCTCGAGGAGTCGTGCGACGACAAAGGCCTCCCGGCGGAAATCGGGCAGGGCTTTCTGCAAAAGCTGGTCGAATCTCAGGCTATTGAGGAGGATTCCCTTCCCCTCAACCTTGAGAATGGCCCGTATCTTGTCCTGAACGAGGCTCGCCATGCACCCTCATGCCCGGCGGGGGGGCGGGCGGGTTGGAATTGTCCATTAGGTATCGACGGGATGCAAAGAAATCCGAACCCACCACTCCAGCAAGGGGTTCTCCTGCGACCTGCATCCAAGAAACAAAACCCCGCGCCCAATAACCAAACCGGCCACCTCGACAAGGTGGCCGGGGCTGGGCGTGGTCGGTTCCGAAACCGATTCAGAACTGGAACAACTCCCCGTCAACCACGATCAACTCAAGCTTGGATCGGATGTCCAAGGGATGTCCGGAAAACAGGGCGAGGTCGGCGTCATACCCCTTCTTGATCTGGCCGCACCGGGCATGGATGCCGAGGATCCGGGCGGGGTTCTCGGTGATGGCGGTGATGGCCCTCTTCTCGTCGAGGCCAAACTGGACTGCCATGGCGGCCACGATCCGGAGGGCTTCAATGGGCAGGCCAGGAAAATCGCAGGTAAGGGCCACGTCCACCCCGGCGTTCATGAGGAGGACGGCGCTTTCGAACGTCTTTTCCCGGAGTTCGAATCGCAGGTGGGGAACCAGGGCGGGTCCGAGGACGACGGGAATCTTCTTCTCGGCCAGCATCGGGGCGAGGAGGTGGGCTTCGGTCCCGTGTTCGATGATGAGCTTCAGTTTGAACTCTTCCGCGATCCGGATCGCGGTCATGATGTCCTCGACCCGGTGTGCATTGGCCCGCATCGGAACCCGGCCTTCCAGCATGGGCAGTAAGGCCTCGAACTGGATGCTGCGGTCGCGAATGCCTTTTTTGGAGGCTTTTTGCTCGGCATAATCCTGGGCCCGCATGAGGGTGTCGCGAATCAGGGCGGCGATCCCCATGCGGGTCGATGGGGCTTTCTTCTGTTTGTGGTAGGTATTCTTGGGTTCCTCGCCGAAGCAGACCTTGATGCCCGCCTGCTCGACGATCAGGCCGACGTCGGCCGAATTGCCGTTGGTTTTCAGAATGGAGCACTGGCCGGCGATCGGATTGGTGGGGCCGGGGCAGACCATGCAGACGGCGACGCCTGCACGGCGTGCGTCGTCCAGGGCCTGGTCGCGCATTTTGATGCCATCGAGGGGACGCAGGTGCGGGGTGATCGGTTGGAAGACCTCGGCCATGTCCGACCCCGGAGTCAAGGTACCCCGTTCGAACAGCCCCAGGTGGGTGTGGGCGTCGATCAGGGCGGGCATCAGGTATTTTCCCTTGCCGTCGATCGTCACATCGACGGTTTTCAGGACCTTGGAGCCGACGGCGGCGATCTTTCCCTTTTCGACCAGAACCTTCTGGCCTGGGAAAAAAGCGCCGGCCGTATAGAGTCGGATGTTATCGAATAGAATCGACATGCATGTCTCCCTTCTGCGCGATGGGCGCCCGAAGGGTCAGAGGACTTTTTTTCCGTCGATGAGGGCGACGTCGACCGTGGACCGCACGTCGAGGGGGTGGCCGTTCCAGACCACGACGTCAGCGTCATAGCCGACCTCGAGTTTGCCGAGCCGCTTGTCGAGACCCAGGATGGCGGCCGGATACTCGGTGACCGTCTTGATCGCCCGCTCTTCATCGAGGCCGTTGCGCACGCACAAGGCGGCGCAGAGGGACAATCCCTCGATGGGAATGACCGGGTGGTCGGTGGTGATCGCGACCAGGCATCCCTCATCGAGGAGGGCACGGACGGTGTCGAAGGTCTTGTGCTTGAGTTCGGGCTTGCAGCGGCTGGAGAGGGTCGGACCGACCACGGCGCGGGCCTTCCAGCGGCCGAGTTCCTTGGCGATGAGGTGTCCCTCGGTGCAGTGGTCGATGACCAGGTCGAGGTTGAACTCCTGGGCGATGCGGTAGGCGGTGATGATGTCGTCGGCCAAGTGGGCGTGCGCCCGAGCCTGGATCTTGCCTTCCAATAGGGGAAGCAGGGCCTCGAGCTTGATTTCGCGCTCCTTGAAGTCCTTGGATTTCTTCTTTTTCGAGTAATCCTGGGCCTTCATGAGCCAATCGCGGATCACGGCCGCGGTACCCATCCGGGTGCAGGGGAACTGCTTCTGCTCGCCGTACACCCGCTTCGGGTTCTCGCCGAAGGCGAATTTCATGCCGGACGATTCCTTGACGACCGCCTCGTCGACGACGTTGCCGGCCATCTTCAGGATGCAGGTCTGGCCTCCGATGGGGTTGGCGGACCCGGGGGTGACCATGCAGGTGGTGATGCCACCGGCCAGGGCATCTTTGAACGCCCGATCGCGCATCTTGACCGCGTCGAACGCGCGGACGTGTGGGGTCGCCAGGCCGAATGACTCGTTCAGGTCGGCATCGATCCAGCCGACGCCCTCCTCTTCCAAGCCGAGGTGGGTGTGGGCATCGATCATCCCGGGCAGGACATACTTGCCGTCGGCGTCGATGACCTGGGCATTGGCTTCACTCTTGTCCTTGGGGTCTGACTTGGCTTTCTTCACCTTGGCGGAAGCCAGAGTGACTTCCAGGATTTTGCCTTTGTCCATGACCATCCGGCCCAATTGCTGGAATTTCCCCTGGTAGAAAACCATGCCTTTGGTGATGATGACCTTCATACTGCTATCCCCTTTCCTGTGTGGCCTGGTGACGAGGTAGGAACCCTTCGGGGAAGTTCCATCCTCTATGTTGGGAGGCGGCGGAATTGTGTTTCCACCTGCCTCGAGGCTCGACCGCGTTCCTTCGGATTATCAATTTCTTAGGGGGGTATTCTAACGCGACCGGTGTGGGAAATTCAAGTGCCGTTTTCCCCATCCCAGTGCCTCACTCAGAGTCATGGGGCCTCTCTCGCCCCTCTCAGGGCACCCTCTTGACGTCATCTTCATTTGTACCTATAATTGAAACGGCAAGAAAGGGGCATTCGATGACGCGGTTTCTGCCCATCGGGGCGTTGCTGTTCCTGACGTCTGTCATCCTGAGCGGGTGCACGGAGCGTGCCCCTGTGCCTGCCCCTTCCACGGAAATCGCCGCGCCGGTCAGAGCCAGGGCGGTCCTCCCCGCTCGCGCCCCGGCGACAGCCACCCCCACCGCGGGGTCGGCTCTCGAGCAAGCCCATCAGGCCTATCAGGCGGCCTACGAAAACTACGTTCGCATGCTTCGGGAAAGCGGCCCCCAGACCATGGAAACCCTCAACGCCCTGGCCGACTACCAGAAAAAATACCAGATCTACCAGATGCTGATGAGTGCCGAAAAAGACATCCCCGGCCTCGCCAGTCCTTCCCCCTGACCCACCTTTCCGGTCCCCTGAGCCCCCATCGCGGGCTGCAGCCCCCCTGCCCCGGGCGGCGAATCCGCTCTTCAGGAGGGGTGGCGCATGTCAGGGGCGGTGATGCGGGCCATGCTCACGAACAAGACGACCGCCGCCCCGATCTGAACGGCATCCAAGGGTTGTCCGAAATACCCCCACATGATCAGGACCGATGCCAACGGAAAAATCAATTCCAGAATGGAGGCCACCGAGGCGGCGACGTGCACCAGCCCGAAATAGAACAGCCCCGTAGCCAGCAGGCCGGGGACCCAGGCCATATACAAGATGCTTCCGAACAAGGGGCCCCCGACATCGAGGATGAGGTGGGCCTGAAGATCGGGATTGAGGACGGAGGCAAGCACCAACGTGAAGATGGTCCCGAACAGGAAGCGGTTTCCCAGGATGAACACTTTGTCATACCGGGTGAGCAGCAGTTTCCCCCACACCGTTCCCGAACCCCAGAAGAATACGGCGGCTAGGGCGAGCAGGGTACCGGTGCCGACCCGGGACCATTCCCCCGAAAACGGATTGGTCAGGGAGAAACTGACGAAATACGATGCGGTCACGGCCAGGGCTGCCCATCCGTAGAACGACGGACGGAACCGTTCCTTCAACAGGACCATGCCCAGGAAGATGGTCACCAGCGGTTGCAGTTTCTGCAAGAGGATCACCAGGGCCGGGTTCATGAAATGGAAGGCCTGGGTGAAACAAAGGATACCCATGGCCGAGGCCCCCCAACCCACGAGCACGAACAGGCCGACGTCGCGACCGGTCAGGAGGGAATAGGCCCGTCGATGGTGCCACAGCGCGGGGACCAGCACCAACAGGTTGAAAAGGTGCTCCCAGAAGATGAGCAGGCTGACCGGAAGAGCCTTGACCGCCCCGACCCGGAAGAACAGATCGGAACTGCGCAACAGGTGGCAGACCGCCATCAGGAGCGGTCCCCATAAGGTCAGTGCGGTCGTCATTCCCGGTCTGCTCCGAGGGGCGGGACGAGGACGACACCCACTCGGGGAGGCCCCCCCACCGCTGCTTCCGGTCGCCCTCTCCGGCCATGATGGCCACAAGCCGTGCCGGTTGCCTCCGGGTGTGGGCCGCCTCGGAACGCCTGGACAGCCGTTCCAGGGGAATGACGAAGTTCTCCGGGCATGATGGGTTCAGGCTTGACCGGCGGCCGTGGTCCGGTTCTTGCCTTGGTGCTTGCTGACATACATAGCCTTGTCGGCGGCCATCACCAGGGTGTCGCGATCGTGGGCATCGGGCGGGTAGGAGGCTACCCCCAGGCTGCAGGTGATCCGGAGGTTGCCAAGGGGATGGCTGATCGTCTGGGCGGCGATCGCTTCCCTGAGGCGTTCGGCCGTGTGGAAGGCCTCGTCCGAACGGGTTTCGGGCAGGATGATCGCCATTTCCTCCCCGCCGTATCGGCAGGGAATGTCGATCCCGGCCCGGATCGTCTCGCGGATCGTCAGAGCCACGCGCTGCAGCACCTGATCGCCGACCTGGTGTCCATAGAGATCGTTGAACTGTTTGAAGTTGTCGATGTCGATCATGATCAGCGACAACTTCAGGCCATAGCGGCGGGCACGCAGAACTTCCTCGGACAGGCGGGCCATGAAGTAGCGATGGACGAACAGCCGGGTCAGGCCGTCGGTGATCGACAACTGGTAGAGTTTGGTATTCTCGATGGTGACCGCTGCCTGGGTGGCGATTAGATTGAGCATCGAGAGATCGCTCTCGCCGAAGTCGAGGCCGTCCCGTTTGTTGACGATGTTGATCACCCCTATGGTCCCTTCCTTGATTTTGAGGGGTGAGCAGAGGAGGGTCTTGATATCTTCCACGGGCAGGAGGCTGCCGAAATTCCTGAATTCGGCGTCACGGAAACCCGCGTTGCAGATGCGGCCCTTCCCTTCCTTGGCCACGAGGCCGCAGATGCCGAAGCCCAGTTTGACGGGGGTTGAGGACAACAGACGGTAGCGGCCACCGTACCCGACCCGCACGACCAGTTCGTCGGTCTGGTCGTCGAGGAGCATGATCGACCCGCGTTCCGCGCCGAGCACTTCCACGGCGTGGCTCAACAGGAACTTCAGCAGCTCCTCGGAGTCATTGATGAAGTTGACCGCGTTGCTGATCTCGAACAGGGTGTTCAGCTCATACATGCGGCGGGTTTTCTGTTCTTGCTCTTCACGGAGGCTGCGCACCATGGCGGTGAAATTGCGGTGCAGCAGTCCGATTTCGTCGGAGCGGTCGGACGCCAGGTCGATGGCGAAATCGCCCGCCGCCACCCGGGTGGTGATTTCGGCCAACTGGGTGATCGGGGTTCCGACATTCATGTAGAGCAGGGAACCGGTCACCAAAGCCAACAGGATGCCGATCCCGCCGAACAGCAGCAGGTCACGGTGGAGGCTGCTTGCCAGGTTGATGAACTCGGATTCGGGAAGGGTGATCTCGAGCCGGATGGTCTCGGAGATCTGCCCGGGCAGGGCTTCCTCGCGGACGAACAGGTGTTTCCGGCCCAAGATCATCGTCTCGCCCGAAACGGCATCGGGGGATTCGGGCGAGGTGTCGACCATCCGCTTCATGTAGACATCCATTTTGGTGGTGAGAATGCGCCGGTTGGCGTAGATCAGGCTGAATTCAGCACCGGTCAAGGGTTTCAGCGGGTCGGCGAAGTCGCGGGGTAGGCGCCAGGCGGCCACCACGTGCACCTTGCCGCCCTGTCGCACCTTGGTGATCTCGGCCGCGGCGAGGAGCCAGGGTTCCTTGTTGAGGACGAACAGGTTCTTGGTCAGCGGCGAATGGCAGACCGAGGGAATGATCTTCTCGAGGTTCTCCCCGGGAGGAACCCCTTCCGCGATCAGCACGTGCGAGCTGTCGCCGATCAGCGCGAGGTAGTCGAGGCCCAGACGGGGCAGACGATCCTGCATGAGGGGCAGGGTGGCGGAAGCGTCGAAGCCATCCTTGGTCGCCGCGTAGAAATCGAAGTCGGCCAGGGTCTTGACCCGGGCGCGCAACCCGTTCATCTGGTCTGAGAGGGTGGCCCGGAACAGGCTTCCCGCATACTCGAGCCGCCGGCGAAAATCCTGGCGGGCGGCTTCTTCGGCCCGGCGCAGCGAAAAGGCCATGAACAGCGAGAAGGGGACCACCAGGATCACCAGGAAGAACAGCAGGAACTTGCTCTTCAACCCGATCATGGCCGGCATCAGAGCAGGGCGGGCTTGAGGTTGACCTGTCCCTGGCGGCGGCGAACCCCGTGGAGGAAGACCCGTCGCAGGTCGGTCGCCCAGGGCACGGTCTTGGGCAGGACGACGCCGGCCGGGCGGGCGATTTCCTCGGCGAACCGTCCGGGCAACGCCACTTTGTAGATCCGGGTGGGGTCGAAGTCGCCCTCCCAGGGGTAGAGGCGGTTGACCCGGCCATCCTGTAATTCGACGCTGAGGCCCGAGAAGGTGAGCGGAGGACCGCCGGAGGCCAGGGCATGCTCGAGGATTCGGCGCACGGCCGTCCCGGGCAGATCGGCCGTCTCGACCAGGACATACTCCGGCAGGTCTGCGAGAAGGCGCCCCGGTGTCAACACGTCGAGGGGGTCACCGGCCGATTTCACCAGACTCAGGGGCAGCAGCGCGAAATCGGAGTCGGTCTCGGTGCGCAAGGTGTCGGCAATAAGCCGGGCCAGAGGGGAACCAGGAGTGCCGTCGTGGGCGAGCGGCTCGCTCAGGCTGGCCAGTTCGAACCCGAGGGCCTGGAACCGCAGGGTCTCGTCGGTGTCCCCGATGTCGACGAACCGGCGGTCGGTGCTCGGGGTGACGACCTTCCGAGCGGCCAGATACCTCTTCAGGCTTTCCCGCAGAAGACCGACCACGGCCCGGTCGCGGCCTTGGGTCAGCTCTGGCCAGGAGACGGGGGTCGACACCATGAAGTCGTTGACCGCCACGAGGTAGTCGCGCTCAGGTTCGAGGGGGTCTTCCCCGACGCTGATCTGGATCAGGCGGAACCCGGGGGGATTTCGTCCGGAGTAGGTGCAACGCAGACCGGACGCCTGCAAAAAGGTGCCCTTGCCGCTGAGGCTCTCCTCGATGAGGTTCTCGATCTGCCACCCCTTGAGGGTCATCCGTACGATGGAGTTTTCGAAGGGCAGGGCATCGTAGAGATCACGGAGGGAAATGGACCCCGAAGCGAGCGAGGCTTTGATGCCGCCGGAATTCTGCAGGGCGATGTCGGCCTGAGCCGCCTCGCGGACGGCATCGGCGACCAGGTTGCCCATCGTCGACTCGTCCTCGTAGGTGCGCTTGAAGTCGCCGATCGACCGCGCTACCACCTCTTCGAGGAGAGATTCGACCCGGGATTCGATCCGGGCGATCTCCTCGATCAAACGCGGGGAGGGAGGCACCCGCGTGGCATCGACGGGCATGATGGCATGGAAGGCCCGTTCCACGTTCCAGGCCTGGCCGATGTAGGGGATCTTGACCATCCCCAGTCCTGCCCCGCGGGCGGGTGCCGTCTGGCAGAGCACCGGCCGGCTTGGCGGGGCGGAGTGGCGGGGGCCGATCAGGTCGCCGATGACGACATCGACGTCGGGAAAGAGCTCGGGCAGGTCGGTGCGGGTATCGAGGGAGGGGTGGTGGCTCAACAGGATGACCAGCTCCGCGCCCTGCAGTTTGAGGGTGGCCGCGGCTTTCTGGACCGAGGTCTGCAGATCGGTCACCTCGACCTCCAAGACGTTTTCCTGGCGGGTGTTGCGGGCGAGTTCCCCGTGGCCCAGGCCGATGATGCCGATCTTGTGCGGCCCCTTCTGGACGAGGACCGACGGCAGGAACGTGTTGCCCAGCGGCGACTTCAGGTCGCGGTAGTTGCAGGCCAGTAGGGGCAGTCGACCTTGTTCGGCGTAGCGCCGGAGCGTGTCGAGACCGAGCTCGAATTCCATGTTGCCCACGGCCAGGGCTTGGTAGCCCATCTTCACCATCAGGTCCAGGGGGGCTTCGCCCAGGGTCAGCGAGGCCTCGGCCGACCCGAACAGGGCGTCACCCGTATCGAGGAGCAGCACATACTCTGGATCAAACTGGAACCGCTTGACGGTGTCGTCGATCAGGCCCCGGATGAAAGCCAGCCCACCCGCCTTCTCGTAGGGTTGATCATTGATCGTGGTGCTGAACGGGTTGATTTGCCCGCGCAGGTTCGAGGTATAGAAGATGACGAGGTGTCGCGAGGGGATGTTGTAGTGATCGCGAACAAGCAGGCCCACCAGCAGGGCCACCAGCACCACCGCCAGGATCGTCAGATGTCGCAGCAGGTCGGTCATCGCAGGTGGTCCGGCCCGGCGAGAGGGGCTGTGGCGGAGGTTGCCCGGTGGCGCTGGGACCACGGATGGAGGGTGGTCGGAGACCCGCAGCGGGGACGGCTCCCGCAGTTTCTGTCAGGGGTGGGGTGAATAGAGGACGGTCCGATCATGCTGGAGGCTGAGCCTATCAGAAGGAGAGAGGCCTGTCAAGAAACCGCCGGGATGGCCAGGGCAATCGCATTAAATATTTCGCGCTGGAAGCCCGTTTTCCAGTCTCCCTCTCTGTACGATTGAAAAATTGATGCGGGTTTCCAACGAGGGCGAGGTGCGGCAGTGGGCGCGCGGTTTTTGAGCAGCCCCACCTCCAGAGATGTACGGTTTAGTGCATTTGCCCTGCCGGGATGGCCCACAGGGTCACTTGATGCTCGGCGCTTGAAAGGGTGAAAATGGGGAACGTTCTTCCAAGGCCCTGGCCATGCACAAAAGCGCGTGAGCTGCACATGACCCTGGGAATGGCTCACGGCGAGGGTCCGGTCCCTGGGTCCGGGGGTGATCCTCCGGCGGTCATCCCCCGGCGCGTCGCAGTTCCCAGCGTTCGAGCAGGTCGGGGCCGATCTCCTCGAGGAAGCGGGACGGCTTGGCCAGGATGCCCCCCGAGGCGGGGTCGTAGGCATAGAGCGGGTAGCTGAGGTAGAGGTTCTCCTGGGCCCGGGTCATGGCCACATACATCAGGCGGCGTTCTTCCTCGAGACCCTCGGGGTCGCGCAGGGCCCCGAACGAGGGGAAGCGCCCCTCGAGCGTCCAGATGACGAAGACCGAGTGCCATTCGAGGCCCTTGGCAGAATGGATGGTCGACAGCACCAGCCGCTCCTCGTCGTCGGATGACACCGCCAACTGGTCGTCGCGGCTGTCGCGGGGCGGCTCCAGGGCAAGTTCGCTGAGGAAGCCGGTCAGACTGTCGAACCGGCCACTCATCAGCGCCACCTGGTCGAGATCGCGCATCCGCTGGGGGTAATCGTCGAAATACCGCGCCTTGAGAATCGGCAGATAGTAGTCGGTGAACACCTCGATCACCCGCTCGGGTGGCCCCTCACGCCGGCGCCAGGCCTCCCGCAGGGTGGCCGACAGCCGGTCGAGCCCTTCCCTGGCTCGCTTGGGCGCTTTCACCGCCGGCAGATCGTAGGGGTCGGCCGCCCCGCGGATGGCCTCGAACAAGGCGGGCAGACTCTTGGTGCCCACCCCCTCGACCAGCAGCAGGATACGCTGCCAGGCGACCCGGTCGGCCGGGTTCTGGACGACCCGCAGGTGGGCCAGCAGATCCTTGATGTGGGCCGCCTCGAGAAACTTGAACCCGCCCCACTTGGTGAAGGGGATGTTGCGCTTGCGCAGTTCGAGTTCGAGATGGAACGAGTGATACCCCGATCGGAACAGCACCGCGATGCGCGACAGAGGGATGCCTTCCTCGCGCAGTTCGAGGATGCGCTGGGCGACGAACAGCGACTGCTCGGCCTCATCCCCGCAGGCCAGCAGGGCCGGTTTTTCGCCGAGCGGCCGCGTCGAGAACAACTGCTTGGGGAACCCCTCGCGGGCGTGGGTCATCAGATGGTTGGTGGCCGCCAGAATGGCGCCCGTGCTCCGGTAGTTCTGCTCGAGCCGGATCATCCGGGCGGCGGGGAACTGTTGCGGGAACTCGAGGATGTTGCGGACGCTGGCCCCGCGGAACGAGTAAATGCTCTGGGCATCGTCGCCGACCACCATGACGTTCCCGTGTTCTTGCCCGAGCAGGGTGGTGATGCGGGCCTGGATGGGGTTGGTGTCCTGGTACTCGTCGGCCATCACGTAACGGAAGCGCCCGGCCAGGGCACGGCGCAGGTCAGGGTAGTCCTCGAGCAGTACCCGGAGGTCGACCAGCAAATCGTCGTAGTCGAGCAGCCCGTGGGCCAGTTTATACTCCTGGAATTTCGTGGCAATGGCCTGGATGTCGGCCAGGTGCTCGCGGAAATGCTCGTATT
>CALLCO010000073.1 GCA_937998695.1 Candidatus Ozemibacteraceae bacterium | reverse complement strand
CCCGCCACGTGCGGGGCTTATCTTTTTCCCCGGTTCGTGGTATATTCCCCCCACATCTCATCCTACAGGAGGTTCTTTCCATGGCCATCAAGATCGGGATCAACGGGTTCGGGCGCATCGGCCGCCTGGTGTTCCGGGCCGCCATGCAGCGTTCCGATATCGAAGTGGTCGGCATCAACGATCTGTTCGACGCCGAATACCTGGCGTACATGCTGAAATATGACTCCGTCCACGGGCAGTTCAAGGGCACCGTCGCCGCCGAAGGCGGCCAGCTCGTGGTCAACGGCAAGAAGATCCGCGTCACCGGCGAGAAAGACCCCGCCGCCCTGAAGTGGAACGAGGTCGGCGCCCAGATCGTGGCCGAATGTACCGGACTGTTCCTCGACAAGGCTGGCTGTGAGGCGCACCTGAAGGCCGGGGCCAAGAAGGTGGTCATCTCCGCCCCCTCGAAGGACGACACCAAGATGTTCGTCATGGGCGTCAACCACAAAACGATGACCCGCGACGACGTGATCGTCTCCAACGCCTCTTGTACCACGAACTGCCTGGCCCCCATCACGAAGGTCCTGCACGATAACTGGGGCCTGGTGGAAGGCCTGATGACCACGGTGCATGCCACCACCGCCACCCAGAAGACGGTCGACGGCCCCTCAAAAAAAGACTGGCGCGGCGGGCGCGCCGCCTCGACCAACATCATCCCGTCTTCGACCGGCGCCGCCAAGGCGGTCACCAAGGTCATTCCCGCCCTGAAGGGCAAGCTGACCGGCATGGCGTTCCGGGTGCCAACCATCAACGTCTCGGTCGTCGACCTGACGGCGCGCCTCGACAAGGCTCCCGACGCCGACACCGCCAAGGCCTACGAGGCGATCAAGGCGGCGATGAAGAAGGCCAGCGAGGGAGAGCTGAAGGGCATCCTCGGCTACACCGACGAGGACGTGGTTTCCTCCGACTTTATCGGCGACCCCCGCACCTCGATCTTCGACGCCAAGGCCGGCATCATGCTGAACCCGAACTTCGTCAAGATCGTGGCCTGGTATGACAACGAGTGGGGCTACTCCTGCAAGCTGCTCGACCTGGCCGCCCACATGGCGAGCCTGTAAGCGCTCCATCGCGACGCGGCGGGCCGGGGCCCCGGCGGCTCCGGCCCGACCCGCGCCAACCCTGACGCCCCCGATTCCAACACCGACAAGGAGGCATATTCCACCCATGTTCCGCACCATCCGGGATATCCAGTTCAAAGGCAAGCGCGCGCTGGTCCGGGTCGATTTCAACGTCCCCCTGGACAAGGCGACCGGCGCCATCACCGACGACACCCGCATCCGCGGGGCGGTACCGACCCTCAAGCACATCCTCGACCAGGGCGGCCGGCTGATCATCATGAGCCACCTGGGCAAGGCCAAGGGCACCCCCGACCCGAAGTTCTCGCTGAAGCCCGTCCATCAGCGGTTGCAGGAACTGCTCGGCCGGAACGTCACCTTCGCTCCCGACTGCATCGGCGACGAGGTGGCGAAGCTGGCCAAGGGCCTGAAGGACGGCGAGGTGCTGCTGCTCGAGAACCTGCGCTTCCATGCCGGGGAGGAGAAGAACGACCCGACCTTCGCCAAGGCCCTGGCGTCCCTGGGTGACATCTACGTCAGCGACGCGTTCGGCACGGCCCACCGGGCCCACGCCTCGACGGCGGGGATCGCCGACACGCTGCCGGCCTACGCGGGCTTCCTGATGGAGAAAGAGATCACCTACCTGAACAAGGTGACCCAGAACCCGGAGCGGCCGATGGTTGCGATCATGGGCGGGGCCAAGGTCAGCGACAAGATCCTGGTCATCGAGAACCTGCTGGGCAAGGTCGATTCGCTGCTGATCGGCGGCGGCATGGCCTTCACCTTCCTGAAGGCGATGGGCCACCAGATCGGCAAGTCGCTGTGCGAGGCCGACCGGCTCGACGTCGCCAAGAAGATCCTCGAGCAGGCCAAGGCCACCGGCAAGAACCTGGTGCTGCCGGTCGATGTCGTCACCGCGCCCGAGATCAAGGCCGGCGTGGCGACCAAAACGGTCGACATCACGGCCATTCCCGCCGACGAGCTGGGCCTCGACGTGGGCCCCAAGACGGTCGCGAAGTTCACCGCCGAGCTGCAGAAGGCGAAGACGGTGCTGTGGAACGGCCCGATGGGCGTGTTCGAGACCAAGCCCTTCGACGCCGCCACCCGCAAGATCGCCGAGTGCCTGGCCGGCCTGAAAGCCGTGACCGTGGTCGGCGGCGGCGATTCCGTGGCCGCCATCGAGCAGATGGGGGCGGCCGACAAGGTGTCGCACGTTTCGACCGGCGGAGGCGCCTGCCTCGAGTTCCTCGAGGGGAAGACGCTGCCCGGCATCGAGATCTTCTCCCGCGACATCAAGAACATGGTCGGAGGCGCCTGACATGGCCAGACGGCCCCTGATCGCCGCCAACTGGAAGATGCACAAGACCGTGCAGGAGGCCAAATCCTTCGTCGCCGCCCTGCAGCCCAAGATCGCCACGGTGCGCGAACGCGACGTGCTGATCTGCCCGCCCTTCCCCCTGATCCACGCGGTCGATCAGGCCCGGAAGGAGACCCCGATCCTGCTGGGCGCCCAGAACATGTATTTCGAGGAGAAGGGTGCCTTCACCGGTGAGGTGTCGGGCCCCATGCTCAAGGACCTGCACTGCGAGTTCGTCATTCTCGGCCACTCCGAGCGCCGCTGGGTGTTCGGGGAGACCGACGAGCTGATCAACAAGAAGGTGCTGGCGGCGGTCACCCATGGGTTGATCCCCATCCTCTGCGTAGGCGAGAAGCTCGAGGAGCGCGAGAAGAACCTGACCGAGCAGGTGATCCTGAACCAGATGGACCTGGGCGTGAAGAACGTTCCCGAAAACGTGATCGGCACCATGGTCATCGCCTACGAGCCCGTCTGGGCCATCGGCACCGGGCGCAACGCCTCGGCCAAGGATGCCCACGATGCCATCGCGCTGATCCGGGAGTTCATCCACAGCCGGTTCGGCAGCGGAGCGGCCGACAAGCTGCGCATCCTGTACGGCGGCTCGGTCAAGCCCGACAACATGGCCACCTACATGCACGAGGAGGGCATCGACGGCGCCCTGGTCGGCGGCGCCAGCCTCGACCCGGAGTCGTTCGCCAAACTCGTCACCTACTGACCCGTTTCGTTCGTTCCCGCCCGCCCGGCGCCCCAGCGTCGGGCGGGTTTTCCATGGCGGGGCCCCGCGGAATACCGCAGAGGAACGGAGTCGGTGGCGAAGAGGGCGGCCGCTGACCGGGAAAAGAGCGACCATAGGCCGGCAGGGCGGTTTGTCGCGGAGATGGGGGGCGCGGTATAGTGGGGGAACGACGAATCCGGGACCAGCGAGGGGAAGGATGGCGGAGCTGAGCATGCACGAGCTGAGCGGGCGGCCGGCCGAGGTCGCCGCCGTTCAACGCCTGCTCGAGGAGGCTCCCGAATACCATTTCCGGGTCTACGGGCGGCCGGCCGATCCCCAGGCGGCCACCCGGCTGTTTGCCGACCTACCCGCGGGACGCACCTTTGCCGACAAGTTCTTGTTCGGTCTCCGGCTCGATGACCAGATGATCGGGGTGATCGGGCTGGTGCGAGGGCATCCGCTTCCTGAGACGGTGCTGGTGGAGCCCTTCCTGCTGGCCGAATCCTGGCAGCACCGGGGATGGGGCACCCGGGCGATGGCTCTGCTGCTGGAGAGGGTGCAGGCCTGGCCCGAGGTGCGGCAGCTGCGGGTGGAACTGCCCGCCGCGACCCGCCGGGGAGGGAAGTTCCTGACCCGAGTGGGGTTCCGGCCGACCGGCGAGTGGGTGCCGACCCCGGTTCCCGACAAGCGGGCCGCCAGCGAGGTCTGGGTGCGGCCCCTGGCCCCGCCGGCGGGCGGGCCGGTCCCCGGGGAAAGTGTCCCCCTGCGCGCATGAGCATCCAGCTGAAGATCGGCCTGGGGTTCGCCATCCTGACCATCCTGTTAACCACGGCCACGTCGTTCTGGGCGGCCCAGACGCTCAGCATTTCGCTCGAGGCCTCCGACCTCGGGAAACTGCAGGGGCTGCGGGGGCAGGTCCTGCAGACGTTCGCGGCCGAACATGCCGCCCTCGCCTCGATTTCCCAGCAGGTGGGCGCGGCCCTCGGGGTTCTCGATTTTTCGGAAGCCGGTCTGGAGGAAGCGCTCGGGGTGGCCGAACAACTCAAACGTCACCTGTCTCTCGACTGGATCGAGGTCTACCGCGACGGCATCCCCCTGCTGCATCCGTCGATCCGGTTGCGAGGGCCGTTCGTGCCGGCGCGCCGATGGCCGGTGCGTCTGACGACGGCGGGACCGTTGTCGGGGGCGCCCTACCTGGTGGCGGCCAGCCGGGTGCCCGACCATCCTCTGCTGGTAGTGGTGGCGCGGCGGCCGGGCGAGGTCCGGGTGCCGTTCTACGCCTTCTGGGACCAGGACGGCCTGCTGGCGCATTCCCCCGACAGCCCTCCCCCGGCCGACCTGCGGGAGTTCGAACCGGGCGGGGTCACCTTCCAGCGGTTGCATCGTGGCCGGTTCCTGCGCCTGCGGGCCGAGCCGCTGGAGCCGGCAGGCCCGTATTTGCTGGTGGGCTACGAGGCGGACATGGCCACCTTGTCGCGCACGGGGGTGAACGCGCTGATGATCCGGCTCGCCCTGCTGGAGATGGGGGGACTGCTGGTGCTGGGCTATTTTCTGGGCCGGCGGTTGTTCCACCCGTTGAGCCGCTTGAAGAGCGGCATCGAGCGGGTGGCGGAGGGCCATTGGCAGGAACTGCCCCTCGAGGAGGACGCCTTCCGCACCGAAGGGGACGAGATCGGGGTGCTGGCGCGCAGTTTCAACCGGATGGTGCGGGAGCTGCGGGCGGCCCAGGACCGCCTGCTCGAGGTGCAGACCCAATTGCTGCAGAAAGAGAAGATGGCGGTGCTGGGACGGTTTTCCGCCAACGTGGCCCACGAGATCAACAATCCGCTCGGCACGATCCTGATCAGCGCGGGTCTGATCCAGGAGGCCCTGCAGGCGGGCCAGCCCCCCGATGCGGGCGACCTGGAGGCGATCGTCGAGGAGACCAAGCGCTGCCGGGCGATCGTCGAATCGCTGTTGCGCTACGCGCACAACCGGCCGCCCGACCTGCAGGCGTATTTCCTGCCCGATCTGGTGGCGGGCATCCTGCACCGGCTGTCGGGCGGGGCCGCCTGGCGCGGTCTGACGGTCGAGACGGAGCCGTTCCCGCCGGTGACCGTGCTGGCCGATGCCACCGGGTTTTCCCAGGTGCTGCGCAACCTGCTGGAGAACGCGCGCGACGCGGTGGCGGGCGAGGCCGCGCCGCGGATCCGGGTGACGGCGAGGCCGGTGGGTCACGATGCCGTGCGGCTGACGGTGGCCGACAACGGCCCCGGCCTGCCGGGGGAAGTCTCGGCTCACCTGTTCGAACCATTGATGACCACCAAAGCCCAGGGGACCGGGCTGGGCCTGGCCATCTGCCAGTCGATCGTCGAGGGACACGGCGGGCGGATCTGGGCGGAGCGGACGGCGGACGGGTGGACCGCCTTCCATTTCACGGTGCGGGCGACCGCCCCGGCCCCCGAGGGGGCCGGAGGCGCGCCCGCCGAAGGAGCATGAAAAGATGGGCCATCCCATCGTCCTGATCGATGACGAAGCGCGGCTGCTGCGCGCCCTGAAGCGGGCCCTGGAGACGGACGGGCACTCGGTGAGCGATTTCCTGGACCCGCAGCAGGCGCTGCGGCAGATCCAGGCCCACCCCCCCGCCCTGGTGGTATCGGACATCAGAATGGAGGGGATGTCGGGGCTCGATCTGCTGGCCCGGCTGCGGGAGACGACGCCGGGGGTGCCCTGTATCCTGATGACCGCGTATTCCTCGGTGGAGACCGCGGTGGCGGCGGTCCGGCTGGGGGCGCGCGACTACCTGCTGAAGCCCTTCGAGGTGGCCGATTTCAAGGCGGCGGTGCGGCGGGCCCTGGAGGCCGCCGAGGGCCCGGCCGCCCCGGACGGGGGACCCCGCCTGGTCGGCCGTTCGCCCCGCATGAAAGGGGTTCTCGAGCTGATCGAGGCGGTGGCCGGCACCGAGAGCACGGTACTCGTGCAGGGGGAAAGCGGCACCGGCAAGGAACTGGTGGCCCGACTGCTCCACGAGCGGTCGGCGCGGGCGAGCCGGCCGTTCGTCGCGGTCAACTGCAGTGCCATTCCCGAGACCCTCTTCGAAAGCGAGTTGTTCGGACACATCAAGGGAAGCTTCACCGGCGCCGTGTCCGACAAACCCGGCTTGTTCCAGGCGGCGGAGGGCGGCACCCTGTTCCTCGACGAGATCGGCGACCTGGCCGCCGGAAGCCAGGCCAAGCTGCTCCGCGTGCTCCAGGACGGCAGCTACAAGCGGGTGGGCGACCCCCGGGCGGCGGCGGCCGACGTGCGGATCATCGCCGCCACCAACCGAAACCTGCGCGAGGAGGTGGCGGCCGGACGTTTCCGGGAGGATCTGTGGTACCGGATCAACGTCGTGGAGATCGACCTTCCCCCATTGCGAGAGCGGGGAGAAGACCTGCCCGACCTGGTGGCCTTCCTGCTCGAGCGGTTCGGGCGCAAACACCGACGGGGGCCGTTCACGGTGGATGAGGCGTTCCTGGCTCATCTTCGCCGTCATTCCTGGCCCGGTAACGTGCGGGAACTGGAGAACGTGCTGGAGCGGGCGGTGATCCTGAAGCGGGCCGGGGTGCTGCAACCGGAGGACATCCCGCTGGCCGGGGGCGGCAAGAACCCTGCTCTGGCCGGATTGCCTCCCGGTCTGCTGCCCCTCGACCAGACGATGGACCAGATCGAGGAGGAGCTGATCAGGCGGGCCCTGAACACCTCCGGCTGGAACTACTCCCGGGCAGCGGAACTGCTGGGAGTGACCCGTCAGAACCTGCACTACAAGCTGAAGAAATACCACCTGCGCAAGGAATCGCAGACCACGTGACGGCGCGGATCATCCCCCAGGGCGGGGCCTGCCCCCGTCAGCTGGGAACCGGGGCACGCCAGCCAGGCGCGCAGCGAGGCGGAGGGGCGGGCAGATCGAGCCTGTCTCCCGCCCGGTGAACGCCCTTCGGAGGAATGGGCCAATGGTGGCCCATTGCCGGGCAATGGGTTGCGCCACGGGGAGGCGGGACGTGGAAACGATGGGCCAACAGGCGGAGGGGAAGGAGGGCGAGGCGAGGCCGTCCGACCACGCAAGAGGAATCATGACGGCGGGGGTATCACCGGTCCCCCCCCGACCGAGTGGATGGGGGCAGATCATGGTGCTCGGAGCCTGCCTCGTGATCCTGTTTCTGGGATCGGGACACCCGGTCGGTGGCGAGCCGCCGGTCCCTTATCGCCTGGACCAGAGCGCGGAAGGCGTGGCCATGGTCTTCCCGAAACCGATGGCGGTCGACCGCCTGCTGGTGTCGGCCACGCATCCGGGGGTCTGGGGCATGGGCCGGGCGGCCCGGATCGGGGTGGCCAAGACCGCCTCCCACTCGGCGGTGGCTGGGTGGCGACCCGGCCAGGGGGACCAGCTGGTCTTTTCATTGGCCGACCCCTGGACCGACCGGATCGAGCTGATCGCGCTGTCCACCGTCACGGCGCCCGCCACTCCGTCCTGGGACCTGCGGGTGGAAGGAACCTGGGCCCACCAGCGGCGCCTGGCAAACCGGCTCACCGCCCTGGTCACCGAGGTGGCCGGCCGGCAGACCCGTCAGGGGTGTTTCTGCTGCCACCAGGTGATGCCGCTGGCCCTGGCCGCCCACCTGGCGCAAGCCCGCCATCTGCCTCGGCCGCAAGCCCGGCTGGCCACCTGGGCGCTCGAACTGGCCCGCTGGCAACGGGCCGACGGGTCCTTCTCCTTTCCGGCCGCCCCCGAGTTCGGGGTGGTGACCCCCACCCTGGCGGCGGCGGCCGTGCTGGGATGGCTCCAGGACCTAAACCCTGCTCTGGAAACCGCCCTGCTGAAGGCGGTCTCGTTCCTGGTGTCGCAGCAGCAGCCTGACGGCAGCCTCGTCCCCGACTTCACCTTTCCTCCTCTGCTGACCGGGCGGCCCGCCATGGGCTGGCTGTTCGTGCATGCCTTGCGGGAGATGGCGGGGATCCTGGAGCGGCGGGGGTTTGCCCCCATCCCCCGATTCGCCTGGGCGCAGCAACGGGCGGAAACCTGGCTGGCAGAAGCAGTCCGGGCCCGCCCCGACCAGGCGTTGTTCGGCTGGCTGGCGAGGGTGGGCGAGCCCCTTTCGGGCAGGGATGGAGTTGACGAGGTGGCGAGTTTCCAGCGGACCCTGCACCCCGCGCACGACCCCGAGTTGACGGCGCTGCTGGAGTGGGTCCATCCCCAGGGGAGGAATCCTGGGTCACCGGCCTCGGGTGGGCGTGGCCGTGGTTCCCCCGCCCCCGTCCAGACCCCGGAATCGATTGGCGGGGGCGACTTCCGGCAGGAAGCGTGGGGCCTGGTCAGGGATCTGGCCAACGAACCGTAGGGTTCAGGATTCCCCGCAACCTGCCGATGAAGCCCGGGAAGATGCTTCCCTGGCACCGTCAACGGATTCTGCTGCTGCTGGGGGTGGCGCTGCTGGTGGCCGCGCCGCCCCTCTTCGGCTATGGAGCCACCCCGGTCTCGCCGCAGGACGCCCGGCAGGAGTTCGCCCTCCTGTCGGCCCGGTTGCGCCGGAACCCCCACGACGTGACGGTGCTGAACTCGCTGGGGATCCTGTATGCGCGGGCAGGACAGCTGAACGATGCCATTGTGCTGTGGAACCGCGCCCTGACCATCAACCCGCGCTACATCCACCTGTACAACAACCTGGGATCGGCGCTGAAGGCCCAGGGGCGGGTGGAAGAGGCGGTCCGGGTCTACCATGCCGGGCTGGCGATCACACCATCGTTCTGGATCTTCTACAACCTCGGCCTGCTCGAGAAAGACCGCGGCCGCTACCGGGAGGCGGCCCAGTGCTTCCGGGAATGTCTGCGGCAGAATCCCCGGTTCGAGGCGGCCGCCCAGAAACTGGAAGACCTCGGCTACGTGCTGGCCTCCCAGCAAGCGGGCGCGGGCATTCCCTTCAAACCCCCGACCAGCCTCGAAAACCTCAGTCTGACCATACTCGAACGGATGGAGGGGGAAGAGGGGGAAAGCGGGGAAGGGGCAGCGCCCCGCCCAGCCGGGGCGCCGAGCGATACGCGCCGGCCCTGGCGAGCCGGCGGGGGGGCCGAGCTGCCGGTGACGATGACGGTCGAGGCCTGCGCCGCCTATCTCGAGAAGATGGCCCAGGGCGCACCCACCCGACTGGTGGCGCTGACGTTCGACGACGGGCCCCATCCGGCGATCACGCCGCGCCTGCTTGACCTGCTGCAGGCCAATGGCGCCAAAGGCACCTTCTTCGTGCTGGGCAGCCGGGCCGAGTCGTATCCTGACCTGCTCGAGCGCATGGCCCGAGAGGGTCACGAGGTCGGCAACCATAGCTGGAACCACAAGTCGCTGGTGCGGCAGGGGATGGCCGCCGCCCGGGCCGACCTCCTCCGGGCGGCCGCCACGATCGAGGCCTACACCAACCAACCCTGCCGGTTGGTGCGCCCGCCATACGGCCACACCAATGCCGAGGTGCGGGAGATGATCCACCGCCTGGGCTGGGCGCACATCATGTGGGACGCGGACAGCCGCGACTGGCAGCTGAGCGACGCCAACCAGATACTGGCCCGGACGCTGCGGAAGACCTCGCCGGGCGCGGTGCTGCTGTTCCACGATATCCACCCGGGGGTGCTGCGGGTGCTGCCGGTGCTGTTGCCCGCCCTCCGGCAGTGCGGCTACCGGTTCGTGACGGTCTCGGAACTGATCCGCCTGCAGGGCTCGCGCAGCTGAGGAGGACACGCCGGGGCGGGAGGGTTGCGTTCCGGAAGGCCAGGGGGATGGCATCGATTCACACCGCCAGCCGCACCAGGTCCCACCGGCATCACCTTCTCGCCAGGTTGGCCAAACCCCCGACCCAACCCAGGCCAGGTCCCGGGTCTTTCCCCCTGCTCGCAGAATGCCCAGCTTCCCTCGCAGGGAGAGCGGCCAGTTGAACGCCAAGCCCATTGTCCCAGACCCGGCCTGGCATCGTGGCTTGCCCAGAGCCGGGAAGGCAGGTAGAATGCCGCCGAGCACCCTGCCATGTGGATCGCGTTGCTGGATTTCTGCCTGTTCCTGCTGTTGGTCGCCTTTTTCTTCTACGGGCTGAGCGCCTGGGACCGCCTGCTGGGCGATCCCGAGGAAGAGGAGGAACCCACCCCCCGACGTCGGGGCGGGCCCCGGCCGGAAGCGGGGCCGCCGCCCGGCCGGTTCTGGGCACTGTGGGTGCTGGTGGCGGGAGGCGGGGTCGTCGCCCTGACGAGCGACCTGCTGGCCTGGATTTTCGGTTAGTTGCCGGGCTCGGAGGGTGATTCTTCGGTGGCCGGGGCTGACTCACCAGGGGCCGGGGTCGGCCCTTCAGGGACCGCCGAGGTATCCGGAGGGAGCGGGGTGGGCACGGGAGCGGGGTCACCCGAACCGGCGGGCGGCGGTTCCGGCAGGGCGGGCTCGGGGGAGGCGCCATCCAGGGGGGGAAGTACCACGGCGGGCAGTTTGGAAGCGACTGCCGGAGTCACCCCGGGTTCGGCCGGGCGGGGGAGCTCGCCCTCCCCGGCAGTGGCAGGGGGATCCGGGGTCACCAGGGTCGCAGGGGTCACTGGGGTCACGGGGGTCACGGCAGGCAGGGATACGCTGGCGGAATCGGCGCCTGATTGGGCCCCCTCCGCCGGGATGGGATTCCCTGTGGGAGAAGATTCCGTGGCCAGAGAGGGCTCACCGGGGAGTGGAGAGGCATTCTGAGCGGCCGACGGGGCCGTCGGTGGCAAAGGCAGAACCTCCGTTGGGGGAGGGACCGGATCAGGAGTGGGCGCAGGCCCAGGGCTGGAGGCGGGGAGAGCGGCGGGGCGGCCCTTTCCCTGCCCTTTGTTCAAAAGAGCGAGGAACTCCTGGTAGGCCTCGTTGAACTCCTTCAGTCGCTGTGGAGCGGCGGGGTCTCCGGCCATCTTGGCACGCAGGTAGGCCTGGTAGGTCTCCATGTAACGCCGGGTCATGGCCTCGTAGGACTGGCCGGCCGGCCCGCTGCGGGCGGGCCGGGCGGGACCGAGGACGAAAACGAGGATCAGGACGCCGGTGAGGCCTGGCAGCAGCGCCGGGCGAAGGATGCGATTCAACATGTCGGGCTCCTCTGGTTCGCGGTTCTCTCCGGCATTATAGCCGCCCCCGCCCGGCGGTTCAACGGTCACGCGCAGCCGAGGAGGCAAATGGCTCGCATTCAGGCGGGAATTGCGGTAGGATACGGGTGGGAGACGTTCCGCTCCCATCTGCGCAGGAGGTTGGAGCATGACACACCGTCGCGGCAGTCCGTGGGCCCATGGCCTGGTAGTGGTTGCGGTCATTCTGCTGGCCCTGCCTCCCGCCCGGGCCGGCAATCCCGCCGAGGACCTGCTCAAAGCGCTGCAGGCCACCCTCAAGGAGAAGGTCAAGGAGGTCGTGGCCGACCAGCTGGTCCGGTTCGACGCCCAGCGCGGCATCCTCGAGTTCTCGCCCCTGGTGCTGAAATTTGTCGGCAAGCTGGCCAAGGACCGGACGACCCTGTTCAAGGAGTTCGAGGTCGAACCCGAGGGCAACCAGATCCGATTCACCCTGGTGACGACCGGGGGCACCGCGCTGAAGGCGGCGATCGTTCCGCAGTCGCTCGACCTCGACCTGCGGGAGTTCGCGGTGCGCGGCCTGTTGCCAGAGGGGATAAACCTGACGACCGACCCTTCCCTGCAGCAGTCGGTGACCTCGTTCCTCGACACCCTGTTCGGAGTGCCCCAGAAAGCGGCGGTCTTGCTCCAGCACGTATCGTTCGCGGGCAACACCTTCCGGCTGACGCGGCCGGTCAAGATCTCGCCGCTGGGCCGTCTGCTCGAGGGGAAGGCCGCCCCGGCGTCCGGCACGCTCATGGCCCTCCCCCTGTCGATGGAGAACGGCCGTCTGGCCATCCACCTGGGCAAGGCCGGGGTCTCCGACCAGGTGACCAAGATGCTCGTCGAGCTTCTGCTGATGAAGCTCAAGATGCCCTGACCGGCACGCGGACCCGGGCGGCCCGGCCGCATCCTCCCCCGCCGCCGCCCGCCCCCACCCTGCACCCCCGATGAGCCCCCTGCCCTGGATCGAAGAAGCCGCCCGGTTCGGGTTCGCCCTGGTCGGAGTGCTGGTGCCTTGCCTGCTGGCCTCGATC
>CALLCO010000072.1 GCA_937998695.1 Candidatus Ozemibacteraceae bacterium | reverse complement strand
ATCAGGGGCAGATCGAGGAAGGTGGTGCGGGGGGGGCGGGACAGATCGGTTTCGTAGCGGTAGACCATCGGGGCAGGCCCGCCGAGGAGTGGCGTTCGTCGGGTCTCCGGGACTCTCGGCACCTTCGAAGAAGCGGCGTCGTTCTCTGAAGCCGGCTGGTCGGGCGAGGGCGGTGGCTGATTGAGAGGCCCTGCCGAGGGATGGGCGTCCTGGGAAATTGGCAGAAGGGCCAGCGGGTCGGTGCGATACCAGAACACGCGCAGGCCTGGCGCCAGTTTCCAGGCCGGTGCGCGGTCGGGTGGGGGAAGGGAAGGTCGAGGCCCGGGTGGGCCCGAGGGTACTTTCTGGGCCAGACGGGCGTTGTGGGACAACAGGGCGTCGAAACCCACCCGGATGGGCTCCGGCAAGCCGGGATGCCCGGTCACAAAGGCGCGCAGTCCTTCCGCTACCGTATCGGGGCCGAACTGGAAGAAGGGGCGTTCGCTCGCCCGCCAGAAGGCCGCCAGGGCTTCGAAAAAAGCGGCGGGTGACCCGCCGAACCCTTCCCGGATGAGGAACTCCAGGCTGGCCGCGAAGCGGCCCGGGTTGTGGATGCCTTCCACCAGCTTGCCCACATCCTGAATGCGAACCACCTCGTCGGGGGCGAGCCAGCGCGACCGCACCACCGCATAGGGCGGCATTGGCGCGCACGCGAGGTCGCCACGGGCCACCGCCCCTTCGAGGGCGGTTCCCTTCAGCACCTTCACCAGGCCAACCTGGATGGTGGTGGGGCGCATGTGGAAGGCGTCGTCGAGGGTGCGCCGGAAGGCTGGCAGGTCTTCCTCAGGAAGTCCTGCCAGAAGATCGAGATGGATATGGCAACGGGTGCGCTCGCGCAGTCGGACAACGTTCTCGCGCAAGCGGTCCAGGTCGGAACGTCGGTCGACTGCCGCCAGGGCAGGCTGGTGTGTGGATTGCACACCGATCTCGAGATGGAATACCCCGGGGGGGGCTTCCCCCAGCAGGTCGATCAGACGCTCATCGAGGGTGTCGGCTTTCAGTTCGAAATGAAACCCGATGTGCCGGGTGTTGCCCCGGAGGATGTGTTCGAGGATGGACGCAGCACGCGCCGGATCCTGGTTGAAGGTACGGTCGGCGAACCGGATCTGGGTGAAACCGGAGGTGAAGAACCAGTCAAGGTCGGCCTTGACCCGATCGAGGGAAAACACGCGCAGAGGGCCCAGGACCGAACTGAGGCAATAGGCACAGCGGTACGGGCATCCCCGGGTGGATTCATAGTAGGTAAACCCACGACCCTGGCCGAACAGCCCGGAAGAGAATGGGGAGGGAAGGGTGTCGAGGTCCTTGATGAGAGGCCGATCGGGCTCAATCACGATGCCTGGTCCCACCTTCCGGTCTGAGGGAGGTTCCCCAAGGGGGGCTGCGGTTTTGCACGTGCTCCGGGTGGGGCGCCGTACCACCCCCGGTACCCCTGCGCTGTCCTTCCTTTCCAGGAATCGCACCAAGACCTCTTCGAAAGTAGCTTCTCCCTCACCGCGAATGACCAGATCGATCCATGGATGATTGGCAAGGAGGGTGGCCGCTCCAAAGGTGGCTTCGGGACCTCCGAAGATGATGCAGACGTCGGGAATGGCCGCTTTCAGCGCGCCCGCCAAAGCGATCGCCAGAGGTTGGCTCCAGATATAGCTGGCAAAGGCAGCGACCGCCGGACGACGCAAGATCAATTCCTGGGCCAGAGCGTCGAATCCACGGTTCATGTCGAGATCGAGCCGGATCAGGGGAGGGCGACCTGGAACCCGGTTCCACCAGGACTGAAGGCAGGCCAGAGAAAGATGGGAGTGGGAGAATCGGGTGTTGAGTCCGATCAGCAGCAGAGGTGGGTGCATGTGTGATGCACAGATTGTAAGTGACAGACCCTTTCCGGGTAAAGACCTTTCCGATGGATTCTTGAGCCACCTGCTTCAAACCCCCTTGGGGAATCCATGGCCACGCAAGGCCAGATGCCCAAAGGGTTGCCCGCAATGGAAGGGTTCAGGCAAGAAGACGGGGCGGAAGATTGAAAAGATTTCCCCGAAACACCAATCCAGCTCCTTGATAATAACGGATAGAGTGGGGAGCTTCCGCACGATGTGTGAAAAAAACGCACATCGATCCTTGAGATAGTTGCACGGACAGGGAACACTCCTGACATGCAAATGCAGTATGCAAGATGGTTTGGATGGTGCGGCCCCTTTACAGGGAGAGAGGAAAGGTGAAAAAAGCCCACCTGGGAAAAGCCAGAAACTCAACCGGTGGGCCGAAAATGGCGGTAATCCAACTTCCCCAAAGTTGGCACGCCGTTTGCTCTATGCAGGTCACCGATCTTTGAAAAGAAGTTTTCGAGCCGTCGACCGAAAGGCCTGTCATTCGGCAGATCCTCAGGCAGTCATCCTCAGCTGTCGCACACGTCATCCCTTGGTCGTGCACTGTTTCTCCCGGCCCGTCACCGCATCGTTGCCGATCGTTACCCACCTGTCGTCGCCCAGTCGCTGCATGGTTCGGAAACTTTTTCCTTTTTCCTCAAGTATCCTCTCAAAAGATCCTCTCACTTTGTCCCCGGTCATTTAAACACCGGGGGCCTTTTTTTTAGCCCGTTTTTTGTCCCCGGTTTCAGAGGCCTCGCCAAGGTCCCGAACAAGCGGCGGTCAGGTCAGGCGCGAACAATGGCCCACCGTCCCGTTTGAATTCGTCAGAACACAGGAGCCGCCTGGCAGGGAAGCCAAATGGCCACTAACGAAAATCAGGGATAATCAGGGATAATCAGGGATAATGGACATTAGTACAATAACTATCGGAAGGGATCGCCGTCGAGGGGAGTTTCCCGGTGACCTTGAGGCTCAAATGGGTGAACCAGCCCGCCCGTGCGCCAAGATAGACCAGGCAGGCCGCCGTGACGAGGCCGACGACCCCTCCGATGGCGTGGTGCCAGTCCGCCGCCGGAGTGGCGCTGCCGGGCTGGGCCAGCAGGGTGGGACCGGCCCACAGGCCGAGGAAAAGCCCCACCAGGGGGAGGCCGAACATGACCAAAGCGGCCAGAGTGACCTCCCCAGGGCGGGTGTCCAGAGTGACACGGTCTCCAGGTGCCAAGGCAAAACCCTGCCGGAGGGCGGATACGCGGCGGAATTGCGTGGCTTCGTTGCCGGACAACAGCCCGCCGCAGGCACGACAGCCCTGGCACCCGACGAGGGGCCTGACTTCGACGGTGATCCACTCCCCGTCCACCGCGATTACGGTACCTACGAGACTCATTCAGCTTCGGGGTTGCTCAGGCGGTGACTCTCAAGGGTTGGCCATTTCTTTGCCTGGTTCTCACCACAGGTTTTGTGACCACCAGGGCTCTTTTTCGATGGCGGAAGGGAGTCCGGATCCGGTGTGGAGGGCATACTCCGCCTCGAGGAGTTTGCGATGCTGCTGCTCGTCTTCCGCCAAGTCTTCGAAGATCTTCTTGGTCTCGCGGTTGAGGACCTTGGCGGCGATCTGGTGGTAAAGGCGGTAGGCGGCCTCCTCGGCGGCCATGGCCGACCGCAGGATCTTGGCGAGATCGCCGTCGGGATCGATGTCCTGACCGCCTTCGCCGATGCCCGGCAGGTTGCGGGACTGGGGTTTGCGGCCGGGGTAGACCTTTTCGAAAACCTGGGTCAGGGTTTCCTGATGTGCTTTTTCCATCTCTGCCAAGAAACGGAACTTGGCCTTGGCCAAGCGGTCTTTCGTGCGCTTGGAGAGGTTTTCATAAAGTTCCCAGGCCTTGATTTCGTTCGTGATGGCGAATTCGAGAGCCTGAGCGGGGTTGAGGTGAAGCCAGGGGGATTCCCGATCGAATCGAGTCAACAGGGTCGCGAACGCCTGCGTAAAAGCGGGGATATCTTCTGGAATGCGGGCAGTGACCAGGTTGCCGTCAATGACGACAGGCTGGTCTTCATACCGGGCCCCGGCGTTGAGCAGGTCGTCCCGGATGCCGGCGTAGCCGGTAAGGGTCCGGTGGGCGATGACCTTGGCGGAGATCAGGACCTGGGGCCCATGGCAGATGGCCCCAACTGGTTTTCCTGTTTCCATGAAGGATTTGACAAAGGCAAGGACTTCTTTGTGCTGACGTAGATGCTCAGGAGCTCCCCCCCCGGGGATGAGCAGGCCGTCGAACTCGGTGGCCTGAACGTCGGCGATGGGGGAATCGACAGTCAGGGAAGTCCCACCTTTGCCCTGGCAGGTTCCCTTTTGGATGCCGATATACCGGACCTCGGCGCCGTGTTCACGAAGGAAGGCGGCGGGAGCCGTCGTCTCCTCGTCGTGGAATTTGGGGGCGATCAGGATGGCAACCATCTTATTCTTCAGATCCATAGGGTGGGCGGGTGACCCGCAAACCTCCTTTTCGGGGTGATGTGACCAGCATAACATCTGGATTCCCGTGAAGTCAAAAAGGCTGTCGGTGGCCCGGCGGTTCAGGTACAATGAAAAGAAGAGGTGTGATGACATGAGATGGCGGCCCTGGATTCGGGCGACCTTCCTCGGGATTGGTCTGGTGGTCCTGGGAGCCGCGCGGGTGGGCGCACAGGCCAACGTGACGGGGGGGATCCCCACCCTGTTGGGGCCACCGGCCACTTCGGCACCCGTCTCTCCCGGCCCGGTCACTCCTCTGCAACCCGCAGGCCAGGGGATGGGGCATGGTCAGGGAGTCGGGGGCGGTGGGCCAATTATGCCGATGGAGGGGGGGGGGAGCCAGGGCATGATGACTTCCGCGCTTGCGCCTCTTGTCTCTCCGACCACCCGCCTGGGGACCGATACCGTCCAATACGATGCGGCCATGGACAATCGTTTGAAGTCGCCGCCGGGTCCCGAGGGTTTGTTCGGGCGCTCCATTCTCGAGGTCGAACGTCAACTTCGTTCCTACGGGGCACGCCCCTATTCGTATGCCTTTGGGAAATACTCGCGGATGACTTTCTCGGTGTATTTCCTGACCCTGATGTTCGATCGCTACCGTCGGCTGGGGGCCGTCATCGTCAGTCCAAAACCGCCCTTCACCCAGGTTGAACCGCAGGTGCAACAGTTCCTTCTCAAGATATTCCTGGCCAGTGCTGATCTGTCGAAGTTCCAGACCATCCTGGGGCAGAATCGCCTGGAGATCTGGTTCGAGGATAACCGGCGGTTCGGTCAAACCATTCTGGAAGCCCTCGAACGAAAGGACAAATTTTTCCGCTGACCGGCCCAGATGGCCCTACCACAGGAGAGAAGACACCCGGCCAGACCCGGGATCAGTCGGATACACCAGGGATGGCCGGGGGTGGACCTGGTGGGGGGGCGGCTTCCGGTGGTGGAGGAGCCGCCTTCCCTTTGACACCCAGGTAGGCCAGCAGGGCGGTTCGGTACTCCCACATGGTCAGGATGCTCAGGAACGCCACCAGGATCAGCAGTTCAAATTTGTCGGCCCGGAACCACCAGACGTAAGGGATGCTGAGCAGGGGCATGGCGCCGGCGGCACTCAGGGCGCCGGGGCGGGTCGACAAGCCCCAGAAAGCCAGGCAGCCCCACAGCAGGAAGGCCAGCACCGCCGGCACGGGCAGCAGGTAACTCATCACCCCGAAGGTCGTCGACAGGCCGCGTCCCCCTTTGAACCCCAACCAGGCCGAGTTGCAGTGCCCGAACACGACGAGGAACGCGCCGACGCTGATGACCCACCAATGGTCCTGGTCGTGGGTGCTGATGAGCCAGTCGTGCAGCGGCCAGACCGTGACCAACCCCTTCAGGAAATCGAGAAAGGTGACTACCAGGCCGACACCTAGGCCCAGGATCTCGAACACCTCGCCCGATTTCAGCGGCGACCGCTCGCCCGGGGCGAAGAGACTGCCCTTGCCCTGGAGGCGGGCGGCGATGGTGCCGGTCGGGATCGAGCCCAACAGGTAGGCGAGCAGGAAATACAACCCGACCGGCCCGGTGATGGTCACGGCAGGAATCCCCCTCCGGTCAGTCGATAGGCTTCAGGATGATGCACTTTTTGGGACATTTGGCGACGCAGGCGCCGCAGCCGACGCATTTGGCCGAAATGATGCGGTGTTTCTCCTTGGGCGTGCCGCCTTCCACCGCCTGGAACTTGCAGACCTTGAAACAGAGGGTGCAGCCGACGCAGGCCGGTTCGTCGATGAAGGCCTTGCGGGCCTTGAAGTCAGGAACGCCCTGCATGATGATCGTCTTCTGGGGGCACTTGGCGACGCAGGCCCCGCACTGCACGCATTTGCTGTAGTCGATGCGGGCCAGGTTGTTCTCGATGATGATGGCGTCGTAGGCACAGACCTTCTTGCAGAGTTGGCAGCCGATGCAGCCCACCTTGCAGACCTTGCGGACATCGGGCCCCTTTTCAGGAGAATTGCACTTGACGTGAACCGTCTTCTCCTTGTCGACCAGCTTGATGATCGCTTTGGGGCAGGCCTTGACGCATTTGCCGCAGGCGGTGCACTTCTCCTTGTCGATGATGGGCAGCCGATTCTCCCCTAAGGTCATTGCCCCAAAGGGGCAGGCCTTCACGCAGCTGCCCAACCCGACGCAGCGGTGGGGGCAGAGCCAGGGGCCGTTGGCCACCAGGACGGCGGCTTGGCAGTCGACGATCCCGGTATATTCGAATTTTCGGTATTCCTCGGCGGGAAGCCCGTTGCACATGACAGTGGCGACCAACGGGGTGGTGGGCCCGGCATCGGCCAGACCAAGCGCCAGGGACAGCTTGGCCCGGGCCGCCGCGGTCAGCACCGGGCAGGTGGCGATCGGCACGCCTTTCTCGACGATGGCGGTGGCCAGACCGGCGCACCCCGGAAAGCCGCAGCCGCCGCAGTTGGCGCCGGGCAGCAGGCTGATGGCTGTCTCGATGCGGGGGTCGACCGTGACCGCGAACTTCTGGCTGGCATACGAGAGGATCGCCCCGAACACGAACCCCAGCGCCCCCATGAGGAGGATCGCGGAGAAAATGGCGGTGACAGTGGCCATGACCGTACTCCTTTAGGCGAGACCGGCGAAGCCGTAGAACGCGATGGCGAGCAGGCCGGCCGTGATGAAGGTGATGGGGGCGCCGCGCATCGCCACGGGGACCTCGGCCACTTCTAGGCGTTCACGGATGCCGGCCATCAGCAGCAGGGCGAAGAAGAACCCCAGGCCTCCGCCCAGCGAATTGACGGCGGATTCCACCAGCCCGTAGCCTTTCCGGACGTTCAGCAGAGCAACCCCGAGGACGGCGCAGTTGGTGGTGATCAGCGGGAGATAGACCCCCAGTGCCTGGTAGAGGGACGGAACCGTCTTGCGGATGACCATCTCGACGAACTGCACCAGAGAGGCGATGACCAGAATGAAAGACAGGGTCTGAAGATACTCGAGATGGAAAGGGGCCAGGAATAAGTTCTGGATCGACCAGGTGACGACCCCGGCCAGAACCATGACAAAGGTGACGGCCAGCCCCATGCCGACGGCCGAATCGACCCGGTTCGATACCCCGACGAAGGGGCAGATGCCGAGGATCTGGTTGAGAACGAAGTTCTCGATGAAGATCGCGATGATGAAGATGCTGAAGAGGTCCGCGCTCATTTGGCACCTCCTGCCGCCAGGTGTTTCTTCCAGGCCATGAGGAGCCCGAAGACGAAGAAGCCGCCGGGAGCCATGATCATCAACAGGCACGGGTCGTCCTTGATGAGGGGCACCGGGATCCCGAAGAACTTCCCGTCGCCCAGCACCTCTCGGAAGACGGCGATCATCGCCAGGGCGATGGTGAAGCCCAGGCCCATGCCGATGGCGTCGAGAATCGAATCCTGGGGGGTGTTCTTGTTGGCGAAAGCTTCGGCCCGGCCCAGGATGATGCAGTTGACCACGATGAGCGGGATGAAGATGCCCAGGCTGGCCGACAGGGCGGGGGTGAAGGCGGCCATGAACTTGTCGATCATGGTCACGAAGGTGGCGATGACCACGATGTAGACGGGGATGCGGATCTTGTCGGGGACGCTGGCGCGGATCAGGGAGATGATCAGGTTGCTGCCGAGCAGCACAAAGGTCGCGGCGATACCCATGCCGAACGCGTTCGCCAGCGAGGTCGAGACGGCCAGGGCCGGGCAGCAGCCGAGCATGATGACGAAGATGGGGTTCTCGGCCCAGATGCCCTTGGTCAGTTCTTTGGTGTTCATTGGCCACCTCCTTGGGGAATCGCCGGGGGAAGCGGCGGCGCGGGGGGCTCGGGGGCGACGGTTGGGGCAGGCGGCGGGCTTTCCGGGTCGGCGGGTGGCGCGGGGGGAACGCTCGGCGCGGGTGGCACGACGGGAGCTGGAGCCGGAGCCGGCGCGGGGGAGGGCGCCACCGGGGTGGTCGCCGGACCCGGCAGTGGGGTGGCGCCCGGGGCCGCCGCCCGCTGCTGGATCAGGGTCTGGCCTTCCTGGACCACCTTGATCCCGTCCCGGATGCCTTTGCAGAAGGCCCGGGAGCTGATGGTCGCGGCGGTGATGGCGTCGATGTCGCCGCCGTCTTTCTTCACGAAGAATTTCACAGGGTGACCGGCGCGGGCCACCTCGAGGAATTTGTCAAGGAAGCCCTCGGCCAGCTTGGTGCCCAGGCCGGGGGTTTCGCGCATGGATTGGATCTTCACTCCGCTGACGGCTCCGTCGGGTTTGAGGCCCAGGACGATGTCGATGGGGCCGCCGTACCCCTTCGGGGAAACAGTCTGGACTGTCCCGAGGAATTTGCCCTGGGCGTCAAACCCGAGGCTGAGCGAGCGGGTCGCGGGATGGCCGGCGTCATCGGTGGTCGCCAGGTCGAGGGTATCGAACCGTTCGGCGCCGGGCAGGACTTCCCGGCGGGCCTTCTCGAGCACGAGACGGTTGTTCTCGGCGATGCGGGGGGCGGTCACCATCTCGGTGAACGCCAGCAGGAGCCCGGCGATGGCGGAGATGATGAGGAGGTATTTCCCCGTCTGGATCAGATCGTTCATGCTTTCACCTCCTGGGCGGGGGCCCGGACTTCCCCGAACCGGCGGGGAACGGTGAATTTGTCGATGAGCGGGACGAAGGCGTTCATGATGAGGATCGAGTAGCAGACCCCCTCGGGATACCCGCCCTTGAAGCGGATCAGCAGGGTGATCGCGCCGCAGCCGAACCCGAAGATCAGGTGCCCGACCTTGGTCATGGGGGTGGTCACCATGTCGGTGGCCATGAAGAACGCCCCTAGGAAGAGACCGCCGCTGAGCAGATGGAAGAGGGCCATCTGGGGATCGCGGGTGATCAGGAGGGAGCCGAGGAAGACGGTTCCCAGCATGGTCGCCGGGGTATGCCAGGTGATGTGGCGGCGGATCAGCAGGAAGAGGCCGCCCAGCAGGAGAGCGAGCTTGCCGGTCTCGCCGAGGGAGCCGCCGATGGTGCCGGTCAGCAGGCTTCCCCAGCCGATCTGAAGTTCGTGGAACGTGTGCTGGAGGGCGGTGGTGCCCGAGGCCGCCAAGGAGTTCAGCAGGTCGGGGTTGCGCAGGGTCTCCTTCATCAGACCCAACGGGGTGGCGGCGGTGACGCCGTCGGGCAGGGGGCCGATCAGGCCGGCCGCGGCCCCGGGCTTCAGCCAGGTGGTCATATAGACCGGCCAGCTGGCCAGCAGGATGGCACGGGCGATGTGGGCCGGGTTGAAGATGTTCTGCCCCAGACCGCCGAAGCACTGTTTTCCGAGGATAATCCCGGCGAACCCTCCGAGGAAGGCCGTCCACCACGGGAGGGCCGCTGGCACGCTAAACGCCATTAACACGCCGGTCAACACCGCGCTGCCGTCGGCCAGGGTGACGGGTTTCTTTTGGAAGACGGCCTGGACGAGAGCTTCGCCGGCCACCGCGCCGAGGACCCCGCAGAGGGTGACGACGAACGCCCGACCGCCGAACACATACAACGAGATCAGGAAGGCGGGCACCAGGGCGAGGGTGACCTCCCACATGATGCGGGCGACGGTGTCGGGCGCATGATGGTGCGGCCCGACGGTGACGAGCAGTTTCTCACTCATGGCTCACTTCCCTTTGGCCTTCTGGGCGTCGGCCTCGCGCTTGCGTTCGGCGAGCACGACCTTTTTGCCCAGTTTGAAACTCTGGACGAGGGGCAGATTGGCCGGACAGATATAGGCGCAGGACCCGCATTCCATGCAATCGAGAATGCCTAGATCGGCGGCCGAGGCCCAGCGCTGGGCGTCGATCAGGTTCTTCAAGCGCTGGGGCAGCAGGCGCATCGGACAGGCCTCGATGCACCGGCCGCACCGGATGCAAGTCGTTGCGACCCGGAGGGCGCCTTCCGCGGCACTCCAGCAAAGGATTCCGCTGGTGCCTTTAATGATGGGAACATTCAGGTCAAAGAGGGCGATGCCCATCATCGGCCCCCCACTGATGACCTTGACCAGGGGGACATCGGGTTTCAGGCCGCCGGTGGCGGCGATGAACTCGCTGACGGGGGTGCCGATGCGGACCCGGTAGTTGCCGGGGTTCTTCACGCAGGAGCCGGCCAGGGTGACCACCCGCTCGGTCAGCGGGATCTGGTGGAAGACGGCATCATGGATGGCGGCGGCCGTCGCCACGTTCTGGACCACCACGCCCACGTCCATCGGCAGGCCGCCCGAGGGGACCTCCCGGTCGAGGACGGCGGCGATCAGCTGCTTTTCCCCGCCCTGAGGATATTTGACCTCGAGGGGGGCCACGGCGAGATTCTCTTCGCCCCGCAGTTTCTCATCGAGAAGACGGATGGCGTCTGGCTTGTTGTTCTCGATGCCGATGTAGCCTTTCTTGGCTTTCAGGACCTTCATCACCAGCTTGAGGCCGCTAATGATCTTGTCGGGTTCCTCGAGCATCAGGCGATGGTCGGCGGTAAGAGCCGGCTCGCACTCGACCCCGTTGAGAATCACCGTGTCGATGGGCTTGTTGGCGGGGGGGGAGAGCTTGACATGGGTTGGGAAGGTCGCCCCGCCCATGCCGACCAGACCGGCAGCGAGGATTCGTTTCTTGATCTCGTCGTCAGGGAGGGAGAGCCCGTCGGTGGCCACCGGGGAGGGAGCGGGCTCGGGTTCGCCTGTCCCTTCGATAACGACCGCCGTGGAGGCAACCCCCAACGGATGCATGAAATTGCCCAGGGCGACGACCTTGCCCGCGATGGTGGCGTGGACCGGCGCGGAAACGAACCCGTTGGGTTCGGACAGGGGTTGCCCCTTTTCGACGGTGTCTCCCACCGCCACCACCGGCTTGCCGGGTGCTCCGATGTGCTGCGACAGAGGGATGATGACCTTCCTGGGAGGCGGCAGGGGGACGATGGCCGCCCCGCCCGTCATCTTCAGGTCGGGGGGATGGAGCCCCCCCGAGAAGGTCCGGGTGTTCAGCATGGCGATTCTCCTGATGCTCTGAAGGGCCGGATTGGGACGCCGAACCTTACCACAAACCCCGCCCATATTTCAAATTGCCTGCCGTTCTGGCTCCTCTTCGGCTAAGGCGAGGGCCTGCCAGGTCCGGTTTGGGACCGGCGCTCTTGTGCCGCTCGTCAGGGGGTATGGTAGAATCTGGATCGTTCACCCATGCCTGCCATGCTGATCGATTGCCGGGGGCGACTGATTCCCTCCGGTCGGTTTCCCGAACCCTGGCTGACCAACCGGGACGGCCTTCTGGCCATCGGCGGCGACCTCGAACCGGCCACCCTGCTCGAGGCCTACCGCCGGGGGATCTTCCCCTGGAGCGTCGACCCGATCAGCTGGTGGTCGCCTGATCCCCGGGCCATCATCGAGTTTGGGGAGTTCCGGTGGTCACGGCGGCGGCAACGGTATCTGCGCAACGGGGGCTTCACCTTCACCTTCGACACCGCCTTCACCCGGGTTATGACCGAATGTGCTCGCCCCGCCCCTGGTCGGCGTTCCACCTGGATCTCCCCCGAATTCATCCGTGCCTATACCCGTCTG
Source organism: Candidatus Ozemibacteraceae bacterium (assembly GCA_937998695.1). GTDB lineage: Bacteria > Muiribacteriota > Ozemobacteria > Ozemobacterales > Ozemobacteraceae > Ozemobacter. The sequence continues at coordinate 11,961 of CALLCO010000072.1, read as the reverse complement.
CACGAGCTGGGGCACGCCCATAGCGTCGAGTGCTGGCAGGGCACCGCCTTGGTCGGAGGGGTCTACGGAGTGGCGGTGGGAGGACTGTTTGCTGGGGAATCGATGTTCTCGCGGGTGTCCAACGCATCGACGCTGGCCTTGGCCGTGTTGCTGTTCGCGCTGCGTTCTGGGGGCTTTGTCCTCTTCGATACCCAGGTCATTTCGCCCCACACCGCTTCCTTGGGGGCACGGGAGATCCCCCGTCGGGAGTACCTCGCCCGGCTGGCGGAGGCGGTCAAGCAGGCCGCCTCTTTTCCCACCCACCCTTCGTCGCTCTCCACACTCTTTTCGCAGGAATGTGGACCCCCGGGCTCCGAACGCCGATAGTTCATGAGTGTGTCTCTTCTCACCCCCACCGATTCTCTGGTATACTGTCCGCGCCCGCATCGCATCAGGATGGAACAACGACCAACGTATGACTACGCCCAGTCTTCCGCGACCCTCCACCCACTTTCTCCTCTTCCTTGTCTCTGGATTGGTGGCCCTTGCCGGGCTCACCCCGGCCCGGGCGACCATCGCCACCGAGCAGGGGTGCCGGATCACCGACATCCGATTCTGGCAGAGCCCCGAAGAAGCCCAGATCGTCATTGACCTCAGTTCCCCGCCCCGGGTCACCCCGCTCGGCACCCTGACCGACGGCACCGTTTTTTTCGACCTCGAGGGATGTGCCTTCCGGCCGGGTCGGGAACGATACCCGCTCAACAACCCGTTCATCCAGACCCTCAACGTGCAAGCCCGGACGGATGGCAGCGTGCGCATCTATTTCCGGACCGGACCGGGAGTCACCCAGCGTACCTTCGTCCTGCCCCGCAACGAGGCCAAGCCTGACCGGGTCGTCATCTTCCTGACCGAACCCGCCCAGAATCAACTGGCCCGCCGGCAGCAGGAACAACAGGAGATCAGCCGCCTGAAGGCTGGGAACGTCAAGATCGTCGTCCTCGACGCCGGGCATGGCGGGGAAGACCCCGGCACCCGCGGCGGTGGCATTGTCGAAAAGGACTATGTCCTGGCCATGGCCAGGCTGATCAAGAACGTGTTCGATCGCGACGCGCGGTTTCGGGCCATCCTGACGCGCACCGGGGATTACATCATCCCCCTCGAACGCCGGCGCCAGATCGCCGAGCAACTCGGGGCCGATGTCTTTGTCAGCATCCATGTCAATTTCAACCGGGTCAAACGAATTCAGGGGATTGAGGTCTACTACGAATCCCCCAAGGGGGCGGTCGGGGAAGCCGATCGTCTGGTGGCCGAGCTCGAGAACCAGCAGGACCTCGTGGGTGGGGTTGGCCAGCCAGCCGTGCCCGTGGCAGCGAAGCAGGATATCGTGAAGAAGCAGGCTGAAGTGATGTTCCGGAGCGGGCAGCTGGCCCAACGGGTGGAGGCTCGCCTGGCCCAGGCCGTTCCCGGACTCATCAGCCGGGGGGTCCGGCGGGCGGGGTTCAAGGTGCTGCATTCGCTGGCCATGCCCTCCATCCTGGTCGAACTGGGGTATGTCTCGAACGCGGTCGATGCCTCGTTGCTGCGCCATCCGAGCGCCCAGCTGCGCCTGGCGCAGAGTGTCTACCAGGGAGTGGTTGATTTCCTTGAGAACCAGGTCCAGCCTGGGGTCGATGACTCCTACGTGCGGTATGTGAGCCAGGTGGAGGCGGCCCGCCGGGCGCAGGAGGAGCGGTCCCGTCAGGCCCGCCTCCGGCGGCAGGCCATGCTGGCGAAGAGCCAGGCGTACACCGTCCAGAAAGGGGATACCATCCCCAAGATCGTGAGCCGTTTCAAGGTTGGCAAGGCCCAGTTCCTGGAGCTCAACCAGTTTGCGGCGAACCGCAAGCTGAAAGCCGGAGAAGTCGTCCGGATCCCGGGAAAATGACCTCCCGGCCAGGGGCCGGGCTGGAGGGGAACGAGTGAACATTCTCGCGAATCTGAAGATCAAGACCAGGTTGTTCATCACCATGGTCCTGGTTTCGATCGTGCTGCTGATCTTGAACCTGTTCACGTCCAACAAGATCCGTGAGACCGTCAAATCCCAGATCCCCTTGCAGGTTCAGACCTTGTTGCAGTCGGAGGCCGGCCGGATCGAGCGATTTGTCACCAATTATGTCAAGACCTGTCGATATGTGGCTGGTCTCGATGCCACGATCCAGTTCCTGTCGTGGAGTCAACAGCGGCCGGATGCCCAGGATGTCATCAACCAGTGGCGGCGGGCGTTTCAGTCTCCGGTGGGTGGCCTGACCCGCCCTGAAGGGGATCGGGCTTCCGATATCTACGAGATCGCCTTGCTGGGGGTCGACGGCAAGACCTTCCTGCGGCTGGGGCGAGATGCGAGGGAATTGCCCCTGACTTTTGCCCCTTTTGAAAATCTCAAGACCGCGATGGACATCGGTGGCATGACCAATGATTCCGTCTACCTGTCTCCTGTCCTTCGGGTCTCCGAACAAACGCCCGAGGCCGTCAGCAAAGGGCCAGCCCCGAAGAAGGATGGACCTCCCACGGCGAAAAAAAAGGAGGAAGCCAAGGAGGGGGAAAATCCCTCGACTGAGGGGGAGGAACCTGCGGGGGAGGAGGCGGGCGAGGGAGAGGAGGCCGGCGGAAAAGCGGCCGGGGAAGCCGATCATGAGCGGGTCATGTATATCGGTATTCCCGTCTTCGTGGAACGGAAGATCGTCGGGGTCGCCCTGCTGGGCCTCAGTCTCGAAACTCTGATGAACAACGTTCCCGGTGCCATGGACCCCATTGGCGGAAAAGCCGCCATCGTCACTTCCGACCCCACCCAGAACGGGTTCTATCTGGCCCATTCCCAGCGGGAAATGATCCTCGATCCCCAGACCAACATCTACCTCAACACGGGCGATGTCGACCTGCAGGAAAATGCGGAGAAGATCATGCAGAGCCGGTCGATCTTCAGCCGTTTTCTGACCGGCTCCGACGCCAACCTGTTCATTGCCACGATTCCCATTGGCAACACGCCCTGGGTCTACCTGGCCTTGGTGGATACCAAGGGCATGATGAACGCCCTCGACAAGGCCCAGCAGTTTTCCATGTTCCTCATCATCTTTGGCCTGGTGACCATGACCGTGGTGACCATGGCCGTCATCAAGGGGGTTGTGGCCTCGATCCTGGTCGTGTCGAAAGGTCTCGAGGAGATCTCCCGGGGGCGTGGCGATCTGACCAAGCGGATCGCCGTCCTGGGCAAGGACGAGATGTCCGAGGTGTCCGAGCGGTTCAACAAGTTCATTTCCTACATCCAGAAACTGCTGCTCCAGATCCAAGACGTCATCAACCGCCTGTTCGGGATGTCCCAGCAGATCTCCGAGGCGACTGCCCATGAAAACGATTCCATCCTGAAGATCCTCGGGAACACCCAGCGCATCACCAAGGCTTCCAAAGAATCGGCCCTCACCCTCGAGAAAACCGCCGCTGCCATCCAAGAGATCTCGGCCAACGCTCAACTCGTGGCCAAACGTTCCAACCGCGCCTTCGAGGAGTCCGTCCAGAACCGGTTGAAGGCGACCCAGGGCATGGAATCGGTGCGGGAGGCTTCCACCACCATCAAGGGCATCGAGCGGGCGGTTGGCGACTCTTCACGCGTGCTCGAGGAACTCAAATCGCAGTCGCGGCGCATCGGCAAGATCGTCCTGACCATCACCGCCATCTCCCGGCAGACCAACCTCCTCGCCCTCAATGCCGCCATCGAGGCCGCCCGCGCTGGCGAGCAGGGCAAGGGGTTCGTCGTCGTCGCCGAGAACGTCAAGAAACTGGCCGAGCAGAGCGCCAAGGCCGCCGAGGAGATCGGTGGCCTCATCAGCGAGATCCAGCACAAGACCAACAAAGCGGTCGACGAGATGAACCAGGGCAAGGAAAAGGTGCAGGAGGGGGTCGGTATCATCAACCGCGCCGGTGTCCTGCTCGACGAGATCGGTCTGGCCTCGGAAAGCGTCAATGTCCAGGTGCAGGACATCAGCAAATCGAGCGCCGAACAGAGCCGCAACATCGAAGCCATCAGCATGGCCATTGAAGACCTGTCGCTCACCACCAAGACGACCAACAGCGAGGTCGATCAGGTGCTCACCTCCATCAAGACCCAGAAAGACAACATCGCCGAGATGGCCAAGGTCACCAAGCATCTGGCCATGGTTTCCGAGGAGTTGCGCCGGATGCTGACCAACTTCGTTCTCGAGGCCCAGGCGGAAATGCTGACCCCGGCCGGGGGCTCCGCTTCGCCCGGGGGGGCTCCCGCCCCCGTCGATCCGGTCCCCCCGCCTCCGTCGCCTTCTTCCCCGGGGCCCGCCGACGAGGCGCAATCTCTCGAAGTTTCCACCCCGGCACCCGCCGAATCGGGGAACTGAACTCTGTCAGGGGGCCGCCCCTCGGCGGAAGCACGCACACCGTTTCCGGGGAAAATCCCCCGGAAAAGCTCACCCCGCCGTCGGGCGGGGTGAAGGGGGCTATCGGAATAGGGACAACGGCCATGTGTGGGGGCCAGGGAGCTCAGGGCCTTTCCTGGTGGAGATCGCGGAACCGGAGGGTGTCGTGCAGGTCGCGGGCCAGATCCTGGACGGGGGGACTGGAGAACTCCTGGAAAGCCGCCATGACGTCACGTTCTGAGCCCTCGGCCATTTCCCGGCGGATCTGCTCGCGGGCGGCGGTGCGCAGGCTGTCGAAGCGGGTGGCCCGGATTTCCAGATCGTCGATGGAGGCAAGATCGTCGAGGCTGGTCAGCAGTTCGCGCAGGTTCTTTTCACGGGCCGTAGCCAGCCAGACCGTGACCTGGCTGTTGAACAGGGCGGTGGGGATCTTCGGGTCGGCGTAGAGCCGGTCGTCGTAGAGGGGCTCGCCGAAGCAGGCGACGCGGCCGGTGCCGAGGTCTTCGGCCGCCACCACCGGAATGGGGAGACGGGGGGTGGCCGAGGCGTAATAGAATGAACAGTCGTTCATCCCGTCGGTGTCGACGTTATAGGAATCATCATCGCCCACGGCCAGGAGATGGAGGCCTTGAGCGGCGGTCAACCCCTGCATCTTGTGGTTGACCAACGTGCCGCAATTGCGCATGAGAAGCTGGGAGACGCCCTGGATGATGGGGTCGGGGAAGACGTGGACGAAGGCGCGGAACGGCGGGCCGATGTTGTTGGTCGGATCGCAGAATTGGTCATCGTTGAACCGGATGCGGGAACCGATGGTCTGCAGGATGGGGTTGACCAAATGGGGGGCGGAGAGGTCTTTGTAGTCGGATTTCAGGAAGAGCATCACCGAACCGCCCTTGGCGACGAATTCTTTGATGGTGGTCAGTTCTTCGGCGGCCAGGGCTTCTTTCGGCTCGGGGATGATCAGAACGAAGGCATCCTCGATGGCGGAAGGGGTGATCATCTTGCTGACGCTCTTCATCGAGAAGCCGTGGCGGTTGTAGAGGTCCATTTTCATGCCGGCGAACCGGCCGGTAAAGAAATCGATGTTGCCATGGGCGCAATCGACCACGATGTTCTTGGGCAGCACATCGACCACGATCGACGAGGTATCGATGATGTCCTTGTCGTTGGTCAGGACGCCGATCAGCTCGACCTTGCCCAGCCACCCCAGTTCGACGGGGAAGGAGTAGGACCCCTGCCCGGAGGCATCGAGGGCGACGTCGGCTGTACCGAGCAGATTGGCGTCGGTCATCGAGGAATGGTAGAGGGAGAGACGGCAGCTCTTCAGGGGCTGTGGGGCGGGATTCTGGATGTCGATCCGGACGGTGAAGGGTTTGCGGAGGTAAACAGTCTTGGCAGAGGTGCCCATGGCCACGATCTTGGGGAGGGGTGCACCAGACCCGGCGGGGGTGGTCAACCGACCCTCGGCGCTGACCACCTGGTCGGGCTGGCGTTCGTCCTGGGAGAGCACCTGGAATAAATAGGTGGTGCTGGGCTTGAGGCCGGTCAACGTCACGGTATGGACGGTGACGAAGGGGTCGAGGACCTTCTGGTGGGTATAGCTCGAAGTGCCGAAATTCACCGTCGAATTGGACGTTTTGTTGGTGGTCCACTGGATGGTGGCGGAATTGGCGGTGAGGGAGATGACCTCAGGGGGCTTGGTCATGGCCAGGGCGCTCTGGTTGCTGACGAACTGGATCGTCTTCCCGTCGGTGAAACTGTCGATGGTGCCATCTTGGTCGGTGCGGAACACCTTCATCTTGTAAAACGCGTATTTGTCGAGGGTTTCCTTGTTGGGGTGCCCGAAGGAATTCTTCGCGCCGACGCTGATGATGCCGTATTCGGGTTTGGCAAGGTCCATGAAGGGGTAGCCGGAAGATGTCTTGCTGCCATGGTGGCCCGACTTCAGGACGGTGCACGGCAGTTTGTCGCGGAACAGCTCGATGGCCCGGCCTTCGGCACCCTTTTCGGCGTCGCCGGTGAACAGGTAGCTGATCTTGCCGGCGGTGGCCTTGATGATGAGCGACTGTTCGTTGGCCGGCGATTTGATGACCTCCCCACGCTGGACGAGCCGGGGTGGGTCATCCGCGGAGCGACGGGGGGCTTCGTCGGCATGCAGGACTTCGACCTTGATGCCTTTGCCCCAATTGAGGATGGCCCCGTTCGGGACCTTGTTGTAGGGAATCTTTTTCTCTTTGATCAGGTTGTACATGCGCATGTAGAGGAGGGCGTCGGAACTGCTCTCCTCGGGATCGCCGGTGCCGAGGGTGTCGGACGAGAACTGGAACTCGCCGATGGGGATCGCCTGCAACAGATCGATGAACCCGCCGAAGTGGTCGCGGTGGGGGTGGCTGATGATGCAGGTGTCGAGCTTGGTGATGCCTTCGCGCTTGAGGTAGGGGATGATGACACCGTTGGCCGCGTTGGCGCGATCGTCACCGGCGTCGAGAAGGATGGTCTTCTCGGCGGTACGGATCAGGATGGCATCTCCCTGGCCGACGTTGAGGAACGTCACCCGCAGAAGGGGTTCGGCGCCGACAGCGGCCAACCGGAGCAGCAGCAGGAAACACAGGAAACGAAGGGTGTAGCGGATGGCCGGGCGAATCTGCCTCATACTCATTACTCTTATACTCCTTGTCGGGGGCCGAATGGTACCCTTGGAGCGCCAATACTCAATTCTACTGATGGAGGGTGGGGGTGTCAACCTCTCGGCAGGGTCATTGGAAGCTCACGTGCTTTTCTGCATGGCCAGGGCCTTGGGCCGGTTTTGCCTCCAGATCCCATGCCGCCGGCTCGCATCGGCCGATGGCGACCCCGTTGCCTCAGGCTCAGCTCGAATCGGCGTCCAACCTCGCAGCATGCCTGGGCGGCCCCCGCCGCCGCTTCGCTGGCTTGAAACAGGTGAGTGAGGGGGGGCCCGGAGGGGGGATCAACCGCAGCGCGAGTAGCCGCAAGCCCGGCACATGACGCAGCCTCCATCGTGGGACAGGATGGCTCCGCATTCGGGACAGGGGATCGCCTGACCATCTGCCAATGGCCCCGATTCGGCGGGGGGTACCCCCTCGGTCGCCGGGGCAGGTCCCGGGTCTTTGCGCTGCTGGTAGAACTGCTCGATGGCCCGTCCGATGGCGTCGGGGCAGGAGAGCGCCTTCCGGCCGTTGGGGCCTGACTTTTTGAGAGTCGACAGGCAGCGGATTCCCTTCAACTGGTCGATGATCTCCTGGACGTCGATGCCGGCGCGCAGGGCCATCGAGGCGAGGCGGGCGGTCGCTTCTGACTGGGAGGGGCAGCCACCGGCCCGGCCCAGGCTGGTGAACACCTCGCAGATACCCTGTTCGTCTGAGTTGACCGTGACATAGAGGTTGCCGCAGCCGATCGGGGTACGTTCGGTCACCCCCGTCGTGCGGTTGGGTCGCGGTCGGGGCACGATGCGGGGCTGTGCAAAGCCCTGCGTCCCCTTGGCGGGCCCGGTCGAGCCGGTGGTCAGGACCTGGGCCTGGCGGCTGCCGTCGCGGTACACCGTGATGCCCTTGCACCCGAGGGTGTGAGCGAGCCGGAAGACCACCTCGACGTCCTTGATCGTCGCCTCGTGCGGGAAGTTGACGGTCTTGCTGACCGCATTGTCGGTGTTCTTCTGGAAAGCGGCCTGGGTTCGGACGTGCCATTCCGGGCTGATGTCGTGGGAGGTGACGAACACCTTGCGGACCCACTCCGGAATGCCGGGGATGCCCTTGAGATGCCCCTGGGCGGCGACCTTCTCGATCAGTTCCTTGGAATGGAAGCCCTTGGCCTTGGCGATCTCGACGAACTGGGGGTTGACCTCGAACAGGCGTTCCTTTTCGAGCACGTTCTTGGCGAAGGCGATGGCGAAGAGGGGTTCGATGCCGCTCGAGCACCCGGCGATCAGGCTGATGGTGCCGGTGGGGGCGATGGTGGTGACGGTGGCGTTGCGCACGGCTGGCATGCCGCGGCGTTGGAGGGCCGAGCCGGGGAAGTTCGGGAAGGCGCCGCGTTCGCGGCCGAGCTGGGTCGAGGCTTCCCACGCCTCGCGCCGGATGAACCGCATCAGCTCCTCGGCGAGCGTGAGGGCCGCCTCGGAATTGTAGGGAATGTGCAGAGCGATCAGCAGGTCGGCCCAGCCCATGACCCCCAGGCCGATCTTCCGGTTGGCCTTGGTCATCTCCTCGATCTCGGCGAAGGGATACTTGTTGATCTCGATGACGTTGTCGAGGAACCGGACGGCGAGGTGGACCACCTCGCGCAGGCGGTCGTAGTCGACCTTCGGGGTCTCGCCCTCGTAGCGGATGAAACGGGCGAGGTTGAGCGATCCGAGGTTGCACGACTCGAACGGCAGCAGAGGCTGTTCGCCGCAAGGGTTGGTCGATTCGATCATCCCGACGTGCGGGGTGGGCTGGTCGCGGTTGAGGCGGTCGAGGAAGACGATGCCGGGCTCGCCGTTGCGCCAGGCGCGCTCGACGATCATGTTGAACACCTTCGACGCCTTCAGGCTCTTCACCGTCTTGCCGGTGCGGGGGTTGATCAGGTCGTAGTCGCCGTCGCGTTCGAGGGTTTCCATGAATTCGTCGGTAATGCCGACCGAGAGGTTGAAATTGGTGAGGGTTTCGTCGTCTTCCTTGGCGGTGATGAACTCGAGGATGTCGGGGTGGTCGACTCGCAGGATGCCCATGTTGGCGCCCCGGCGGGTGCCGCCCTGCTTGATCGTCTCGGTGGCGGTGTTGAACACCTTCATGAACGAGACGGGCCCCGAGCTGACGCCGCTGGTGCTGGCCACGAGGTCGTTGGCCGGCCGCAGGCGCGAGAAGCTGAACCCGGTGCCGCCGCCCGATTTGTGGATGAGGGCGGCCTGCTTGATCGCCTCGAAGATGCCGTCGAGGGAGTCGGGCACCGGCAGGACGAAGCAGGCGGCCAGCTGGCCGAGCGGCTTGCCGGCGTTCATCAGGGTGGGGCTGTTGGGGAGGAAGTCGAGGTCGGTCATCATCCGGTGGAAGGCGTCTTCCAGGTCTTCCCGCTTCCAGGTCGAGCCGGCGAACTGGGTTTCGGGCGCGGCGATGGCGCGGGCGACCCGACGGAACAGGCCGTCGACGGTCTCGATGACCTTCCCTTCGGGGTCTTTGGTCAGGTAGCGCTTCTCGAGCACCTTGAGGGCGTTCTCGGAGAGTCGGCGTTCGATGTCGTTGAGGTGGAAGAGATCAGCCATGGGAGGCCTCCTGGGTGAGGGTGACCGCGGGGCGGGAAGCGGCAGGGAACGGCCGGTCGGGGAGGCGACCGGCGCGGGCAGGGGGGCGAGGGGGAAGGCGGGACAGGCGGAGAGCGGGGCGAGGGAGATCCGGGGGGCGGGCGGCGCGTGGTTGGGCCAGGCCGACAGGAGAGGCGGTCATGTCAAGCCGCTAGAGACCGCAGCGGGGCGAGGTGGCGGGGCAGGTCGGCGAAGGGGATGGGCACCAGTTCGACGGTGCCGAGCGTGACGGGCAGCACGAACACGAGCGAGTCGGCGCGGCGCTTCTTGTCCTGGACCATGGCGGCGATCAGGTCGTCGGCCGTCCAGGCGGCGGGGAAGGTGAGGGGCAGGCTGAACTCCTGCAGGAAGACGCGGAGGGCGTCGGTGTAGTCTTCTTTCAGCAGGCCCATGCCGCGGGCGACGGCCAGCGCCGCCAGCATGCCCAGACCGACCGCCTCCCCGTGCTGAAAGCGGCTGAAGCCGCCCAGCAGCTCGAAGGCGTGCCCGAAGGTGTGCCCGAAGTTCAGGATGGCGCGGGTGCCGCGCTCCAACTCGTCGGCCTCGACGACTTCCTTTTTGATGTGCACCGAGCGGCGCACCAGGCGCTGCAGCAGGTCGAGGTTGCGGGCCTTCCAGGCCTCGACGTTCTTGGTGATGAACTTGAAGTAGGCGGCGTCGGCGATGGCGCCGTGCTTCAGCGCCTCGACCAGCCCGTTGGCGGTCTGGGCCTGCGGCAGCGTGCGCAGGGTGGCGACATCGATGCCGACGAGCGCGGGCTGATGGAAGGCGCCGACCAGGTTCTTGCCGTCCGGGGTGTTGACCCCGACCTTGCCGCCGATCGAGGCGTCGACCATGGCCAGGATCGTGGTGGGCATCTGCACGAACGGCAGACCCCGCTTGTAGGTGGCGGCGACGAAGCCGCCCAGGTCGCCGATGACGCCGCCACCCAGCGTGATGAGGGGCGAGCGGCGGTCGAGCCCGGCGGCGAACAGCTTGGGGAAGAGGCCGATGGCGGTGTCGAGGGTCTTGAAGGCCTCGCCGTCCGGCACGACCAGCTCGAGGGTGTCGAAGCCGCGCGAGCGGAGCTCGGCGACCAGCGGTTGCAGGTACCAGCGGGCCACCGTTTCGTTGGTCAGGACGGCGCACTGGCGGCTGCCCCGCAGGCGCAGGATCTTCCCGACCAGGGCGGCGGTGATCTCGCGGCCGAGGACGATCTCGTAGGTGTGTTCGCGACGCAGAGCGACTTTCTGGGTTTCCATGAGCGGCGTTTCCCTTCCTCTCCGGCGGGGTTGACCTTACCACGGTTTTCCCCGGTCGGCAAGATCAGAAGCGCATCTTGGGGAAGAGCCGGCGGGCGTTGTCGGCGAGCCGGCAGGCGAGTTCGGCCGGGGCAATCTGCCGGACCTGGCCGAGCACGGCGAGCGTCATGGGCAGGAAAGACGGCTCGTTGACCTTGCCCCGGCGGGGCTGGGGGGCGAGGTAGGGGCAGTCGGTCTCGAGGTGCAGGCGGTCGAGGGGCAGGAACCCGAAGATGGTGCGGGTTGCCTGGCCTTTGGGGTAGGTGAGGGGGCCGCCGACCGAGAAGTCGAACCCGAGCTCGAGGGCGCGGCGGGCGGTGTCGAGGTCGCCCGAGAAGCAGTGCAGCAGCACCTGCGGCGGGCGGGGAAGGGCGGCGATCAGCGCGAAGAAATCGTCAAAGGCTTCGCGCACGTGCACTACGGCGGGGGCGCCGAGGCGGGCGGCCAGTTCCCATTGGGTGCGGAACACGGTGCGCTGCACCTCGCGCGGCGAGAAGTCGTAATGGTAATCGAGACCCATCTCGCCGAGGGCGACCACGCGCGGGTCGGCCCAGAGCTGCTCGAGCTCGGCGGCGGTGGCGGGGGCCCAGGTCGTGGCGTCGTGGGGGTGGACGCCCACCGCCGCCCAGACCGAGGGGGAGGGGGCGTCCGGGATGGGTGGTGGATGGCCAGGGGGGGCGTGGGCCAGCGCGAGGGCGGCGCGGCTGGTCGGCAGGTCGGTGCCGACCGTCAGGATCGCGGCCAGGCCGGCGGCGCCGGCCCGCGCCAGGACGGCGGGTACGTCGCCGGCCAGCTTCTCGTCCGTCAGGTGGGCATGGATGTCGACCAGGCCCGTGGCCATGCATTCCTCCTGGAGGGATTCGGAAGGCCGGCCCTGCGAACCAAGGGGCCGGGCGGGAAGGCCAGTGCGCTGGCTCGGTTACTTGACGCGGATGCCCGACACGGCCGGCCGGTCGGTGGTCACGACCGCCAGCCCGCCGTCGGGCGT
>CALLCO010000071.1 GCA_937998695.1 Candidatus Ozemibacteraceae bacterium | reverse complement strand
AGGGAGCGCTGGGGGGGGGAACTCAGTTGAGGAAGTACTCGTTCAACTCGGCCTGTTTTTTGGCCAGTTCGAGAACCCACTGTTGCTCGGTGTCGGCCACCAGTTCCTCGACCGAGCCGAACCACTCGCGGGCCAGAGCCTTGTCCTCGAGGCGACGATAGAGCTCACCAACCAGGTAGGTGACCACCGGGAGGTTGTCGGGGTTGACCACCGTCGACAGCTCCACGGCCTGGCGGAGGAACTTCACGGCGAGCTGCTGCAGTTCGATCTCGGATTTGCGGTCGTCTTCCCGGCGACAGACCCAGGACCCGCGCAGGTAGAGGTTGCCGATGTAGTAGGGGTTCCGCTTTTGCACTTCATACAGCTTGGCGGCCAGGTAGTAGCGCTGGGCATGCTGGGGCAGCTTGCGCGCCAGCGGCTGGCCCAGGACGCTTCGGATCAGGCTCTGGCTGATCGGGTGCTTGGCGAAATCGGGGCCGCCGAAATCGTCGGGGTAGGCGCAATACTGGCATTCCGGACACTGGACGAGGAAGTAGGGAAGCGGGTCTTCCCCGATATAGTGGGGGAAGAAATCCGAATCTTGGCCTTGGTGGCTCACCGCCTCAACGGTCATCGCCTGGAATTCTCTGGCACAGACCGGGCAGTGGAAGCCCTTTTCGTGGAAACGGGTCGTCATGGGGACACCTTCCTCACCCCTACTATAATGAAACGGGGGAAACGGTGTCAAACCTACTCCGCGATGGCCTGGATGAGGCCCAGCGACCAGGGCGGCCAGAAGATGAACTCGGCCCTGCCCTTCACCTGCGCGATGTCCAGAAACCCCCAGGCCCGACTGTCGTGGCTGTTGTTGCGGTTGTCGCCCATCACGCAAATTTTGCCCGGCGGCACCCGCAGCGGGCCGAACGAGCCGAACACGTATTCCTTGACGAAGGGTTCGGCCACCCGCTGCTGGTTGCGATACAGGAACCCGTCACGGATCTCGAGCAGGTCACCCGGCACCCCGACCACCCGCTTGATGAAATCTTTCCGGGGATCGAGAGGGAAGGAGAACACCACCACTTCTCCGACCGCCGGGGTCCTTAAATGGTAGATCAGCTTGTTGACCATGATCTTCTCATGGGAGCGCAACTGGGGCTCCATGCAGGCCCCCTCGATGACGAACCCCTGGACCACGTAGGTTTGGAGCGCAAAGAAGAACACGAGGGCCTTCAGGAAATCCTTGAACCATTCCTTGATCGACTGCAAGTGTCCGGACATGTCCCTATCTCCGTGACGCGTAGGTGCCGCGTACTTGTCGGCCGCTTCCGGGGTTTTCTTAACGGCTTGTGCGATCCGGAGCATTCGATCGGCGCCCGGAACTCCTCCACCCGGACGGGCGGTCAGGTCTTCTCACCGGGGCCAATCGGGGCCGGTTGAAAGGCCGACCCACGCGAAGTGGGCAGGGATGGGCAGCACCATACCGCCGTCCGGTTGGATGTCCCGGCTGCCGGTCAGCGTTCGCCCGGTTTGCGCTTGAGGCGCCCCTGACCGCGATTGCGACCATCGGTGTGGCCCCCATCTCCTTCTGGAATGCCGGTCGGAGGTTCCCGCAGGTCGGCGAGGTCAACCCCGTCGCTGGCAAGATGCCAACGCTCGTACAACTCCCGGACCGTTCCTTCCGGGAGAGTCCGTCGATAGAGCCCGGCCGCTTCCCGCTGGCGCTGGATCTCGTAGAGCAGGACCGCGGCGGCCACCGATACGTTGAGGCTCTGCACGAAGCCCATCATGGGAAGCACGATATTGGTGTCGGTTACCACCAGTATCTCGTCGGTACAGCCCCGGTGCTCGTTGCCGAGGACGACCACCCAGTGGCCGGTCCAGTCGACCTGCCGAAAATCGACTGCGTCGGCGGCCAGATGGGTGGCGGCGACCCGGAACCCCCCAGCCTTGAGGGGAAGGATGGCCTCGCGCAGGTTGGGCACGGCGTCGAGGCTCACCCAGCGTTCGGTTCCCAGGGCGACTTCCGGGTTGGGCGGGTCGGGTTCCTCCCGGTCAGGCTGCCAGAGGATCCGGGTCAGGCCGGTGGCGTCGGCCGACCGCAGAATGGCCGACAGGTTGTGGGGATCGTGAACTCCGTCGAGAGCCAGCACGATCTCGGGTTGGCGACGGTGCAGGACCTGGGCGATGCGGGCGACGCGGCGAGGGGTGGGCATGCGGATGGCCTGGGTCAGCGTCCGTCGTCGGGCGGCGGGGCGGCCGGCGGGACCGAGGCGGGCAGAATCATTCCCCAGGACCGGACATACCCCGGTTCGAGGGCGATTTTCTGCAGGCGCAGGTTGAGCCAGGTTTGATTGGCGTCAAACACCGGATTGATGCGGGAGAACATGCCCCGCACCACCCCCTGGGGCAAGGGGAGGCCGTTGAGCACCAGGCGCCGGCACCGGAACTCGATCTGGCGATCATTTTTCAACAACGGGGCGCCCTCAAGATGGAACCGGACCGTCAGCAACCCCTGTCGCACGCGGCCCCGCAAGCGGGTGCCGCGGCCGTCGATGGTCATGGCCAGACCGGACAGGCCGCGGGCGCGCGTCACCAGGTCGAACACCTTGAGGATGTCGTCGCTCGAGACGAAGGTTTCCAGACCGACCCCTCCCACCTCCCGAAACATGAGCCGGTCGGCGGCCAGGGCGGCGGCATCGAGGACGACCCCCGTGAACGAGAAGACGGCCCGTTCGATGGTCAGGTCATAGTACCGCACCCGGTGGGCGGTGACGGTCAGCCGTTCGAACCTGCCCCCGGCCGGATCCGCGGCCGCCCAATCGACCGTCAGGGAGGCGGGCCGGGGCGTGATCTGGGCAATCTCGGCCACTTGGGAGGCGGTGTACCCAAGGCGATCGAACAATCCCGTCGCCCGGAAGGCTTCCCCATCGGCGAACGCGCGGGTCACCGCCCGTTCCAGGTGGATGCCCCAATCGATGGCCAGGACCCCGGCCTCCAGCGCGGCAACAGGGAGAAGGCGGCCGGGAACCGCAATGGCCAGCAGAAGCGCGAATGCCACCGTCGGTCTCAGGCTGGCAAGGCGATGCCCGAATCCGGTGTTCCGGTATGACATGGTCAATCCTGTATTTCTACTTGTACCCGATTCAGAAAGTGATTTCCAGTCCTTTTGAGCCGTTGGCACAAACGCCCCCGACAGCCTGCTTGCATGTCCCTTCCCTTCGGAGATGCCGACCGGATCATGGGCGCTATGTACCCGACGAGCAAAAACCCGATTCATGCCACAGGCTTTTTGCCTTTCCCACTCTCCCCCGCCGCTTTTTTTCGGTGGTCCCGGGCAAAGGTGGGGGCGTCGGGTCCGGGAACGCACCGGCCGACTCAATCATTTGCGGGGTCGGAGGAAGGAGAGCGGGGGGAGGCCACCCGAGGCTGCAGCGAGGCATGGACCAGCGCGGCCAGCCGGGCGTTCAGACCGGCCCGCTGGGCAAGCTCTTCCGGAGTGGCTTGTCCGGCTTTGTCGAGGGACCCGAACGCGGCCAGGATCTTCTGCAGGGTCCGGGGGCCCACCCCGGGAAGGTTCAGCAAGGCGGAGCGCATGACCCGCCTCGCCGAGGTCTTGGCGCGGAAGGTGTTGGCGAAGCGGTGGGCCTCGTTGCGCAGCCTGACCAGCACGCGCAGGGCGGGCGAGGTATGCGGCAGCCGGACCGGCTCCCCGGTGGGCGGCACCAGGGTCTCCTCGCGCTTGGCCAGGCCGTAGATGGGTCGGTCGACCCCGGCCGCGGCCAGTTCGGCCTGGGCCGCCCGCGCCTGGGTGATGCCGCCGTCGACGATCAGAAGGTCGGCGAGAGGTGCTTCTTCCCGCACCTGGCGGGCGAGGCGGCGGCGGGTCACCTCGGCGATCGAGGCGGGGTCGTCGATGCCGGCCACCCCCTTGATATGATACAGACGATACTCGCCACGCCGGGGCTCGCCGTTGACCGCCACGACCAGCGAAGCCACCGGGTCGGCTCCTTGCAGGTGGGAGATGTCGATGCACTCGATCCGCATCGGCAGGCGCGGCAGGCCCAGGCGGCGCTCGAGATCGAGGACGCCTTCGGCCACCCGGGCGGGACCGGTCGATTTGAGGGTGCGCAACACCTCGCGGGCGTTATCCCCCGCCATGCGCAGCAGGCGGTGCACCGGCCCCCGCCGGGCCGTCCCGAACCGCACGGAATGCCCGCACAACCCGGCCAGGAATTCCTGCAGCGGGGCCAACGGCATCGGCGGGGGCTCGACCAGGATGCGCGGTGGGATCAGATTCCGCTCGTAGAACCGCATCATCAGGCTGCCCAGCAAGACCCGTACCGCCGCCCCCGGCTCCCGTTCGGCTTCGATGGTCCGGTGGCCGAGCAGTTTCCCGCCCCGCACGAAGAAGACCGAGACCACGATCCGGTCGGGGCTTTCGGCCACCCCCCACAGGTCGCGGTCGATGGGGCGAGAGAGTTCCACCTTCTGCGCCTGGAAGAAGCTTTCCAGCGCCATGATGGTGTCCCGCATCTCGGCCGCCTCTTCGTACCGGAAGGCCGCCGCCAGTTCATGCATGCGGGCCCGCAAGGCCTCCAGATCGAGGGGAACCCGCCCGGACAGGATCTCCACCGCCTGTTCTGCGGCCTTGCGGTAGACGGCGGGGCTGACCGCCCCGATGCAGGCCCCCTGGCACTGGCCGAGATGGTGGCGCAGACAGGCTTTGGCGGCTGGCTTGTCGGGCCGCAGGGGCTTTCGGCCCACGCACAGGCGGAGCGTCCGCGACAACAGATCGAGGATGTGCTGGAGGCCCCCTTCATCGGGGAAGGGTCCGAAATAGGCGTGCCCGTCGCCGAACGCGACCCGGCGCACCTTCTCGATACGGGGATAGGGCTCGCCCAACGTCACCCGCACGTATGGATGGGTCTTGCTGTCTTTCAGCATGACGTTGTAACGGGGCCGGTGGCGCTTGATCAGGTTGTTCTCGAGGATCAGCGCTTCGACCTCGGTGCCGGTGACGATGAATTCGATGTCGGCCACCGCCTCCACCAGGGCGGCCGTCTTGGGATCGCGCCGCTTCCCCGCGAAATAGGACCGGACGCGGCTTTTTAACGACCGCGATTTGCCGACGTAGACGATCTCGCCGCCGGCGTTGCGCATCAAGTAGACCCCCGGCCGCGCCGGGAGCGTGGCCAACAGGTTCTTCAGGCGGGTCGGGTCGTCGCGGGTGATTCCCATCGGTCGAGCAGCAGGTAGCCGACGGCCAGGCCGAGCGCCATCAGCACCCCGCCTAGGCCGAAGAAAAAGCCGGTGCCCAGCACGGGCAGGACGAGATTGGAGAGGAACATGGCGATCAATCCCCGGATTCCCATATGAAGAGTGTAGACGGCGGCGAACAGCCCGATCTCGGCTTCGGGAGCGAGGGTCAAGATCAACACCGGCCAGGTGAGATCGAACGACGCGAACACGATGCCGTTGAGGGCATAGGGGATGGCCAGCAGTTCGAGGCGGGGGGCGAGCAGGAAGATCCAGGGGTTGGCAATGCCGACCAGCATGCCCAGCAGCAGGCCGCGGATGCCGCCGAGGCGGGTCAGCACGAGACCGAGGCCAAGATACCCGGCGGTCTGCAGCACGTTGGTCAAACCGTTGAGATACCCGAGCGCGGTATTGGAGATCTGGAACCGCTCGACCAGCATGGTGGGCAGGGTGCCCAGCACCAGCAGATTGCCGAACCCGTAGAAGAGCACGGTCACGTTCAGCCAGAAGAAGGCTTCCGAGGTCGACAGGGTGCGGACGATGTCGCGGGTGGCGATGGCCGAGAGCGAGAAGACGGGCGAACGGTCGCGGGGCAGGACGCGAGAGAAGATCAACGATGAAATCGACCCGCTGAGACCGGCCACCAGGAACGGCAGGAAGGTGTGGCCCCGATCCATCAGGACCCCGCCGACCGCCGTGGCCAGGATCATGGCCCCGCCCAGGAAGAAGCGCACGAATCCCATGGCCGGGCTGCGCCCGCGCGGCGAGTAGATCTCCTTCAGGACGCGGGTCCAGGCGGACATCCCCAGCGACTCGACGAACTGGACCACCACGAAGGCGGTCAGGATGGCCCGCGGGGTCGAGGCAAGCCCGATGCCGAGCACAACCAGGCGCGAGAAGAAGGTGGGAACGGTCACCAGATCGAGAGCGCGAAACCCGCCCATGAAGCGGTACAGAGGGAATCCGATCACCATCGCCAGGAAGGGGGCCGCCAGCGACAACCCCATCTCGAACGGGCTCGCCCCCAGCCGTTTGAGGATCACCGGCACGAACGGGTTGCAGATGCCGATGAACACGCCGTAGAAGGCGGCGGCCACGGCGTCGAGCATGTAGGCCCGGCGGTCTTCGGGGGGCAAGCGGCTGGCGAAGGGGAACATCCGATCCTCGGGGCCGGGGAGGGGAGGCCGCCCGCTCAGGGAGCGCCGGCGGAAGCGCTCGCCACAGCGCCGCCGGAAAAGCTCGCCACGGCGCCGCCGGAAAAGCTCGCCACAGCGCCGCCGGAAAAGCTCGCCACAGCGCCGCCGGAAAAGCTCGCCACGGCGCTGCGGGGAAAGCTCGAGACGGGGCTGTCGGATACGTCACCGGAAACGCTGGCGACGGGGCTGCCGGAAAGGCTGGCGGCAGCACGGGCGGCAGGGCTTGCCACGAGGCCGACCGGAACCCTGGCCGAGTCGGTCTTCGGCGGTTGGCCAGGCCGGGGAAGATCGCCGGCAGGGAGCGCGGCCGCGCCTGAACCCACGGCCAAGCGAACGTCGCCGGACGCCAGTTCGTCCTCGTAGGCCAGGAAGGCGGTGGCCGTCGCCGTTGTGGACAGGCGAGCGGTCCCTGAAGCCCCGGCGGCTCCGGACGCGATCGCCCCATCCCCGCCCTCGGGTCGCGGTTCGATGCGGTCGGCCGCGAAGAAGCGCAAGCGCTCGTTGCCCGGGGTGGGCCGCCAGACCCCGGTCAGGCGCACGGGCTGATCAAAGATGCCATCCTTCTTGAGCTCGGTGATGAAGGCGAGGCTGGAGCGCAACGGGATGCGGGTGCCCGAGGCGGTCTCGAGGACCCACCGGCGGACGGCGGCCCGACGGGTGACGGGGTGCTCTTCGATTTTCAGCAGGCCTTCGATGGTGACCGATTTTCCCGCCTCCTCGCGGGCCAGGGCCTGCAATTCTTCGGCCGCCCCCAAGAGCAGGACCGGGTCAAGGGCGGGTGCCTTCTCGCCGCGCGGCGGGGTTGGTTTCCTCTTGCGGCGGGGCGCCCCCCTGGTCGGGCCAGGGGGTCCCCCGGAAAAAGTGGCGGCATCTGTCGCGATATCGGCCGCGTCGGCGGGGAGATCGCCCAGTTCGACCTCGAGGACATCGCTGGCCGGCGCCACTTCGGGCGCGGTTTCGGTGATGACATGGTCAGGGACGTCATCGACCAACGGGCTGGCCGAAGACGGCTCCCCGGACGGCACAGGCTGGGCCATGGCCCCGCCGATCGGCCCCAGGAGCAGGACCAGAACGGCAACTGCGACCGGACTATTCCTCATAGACGACGATCAGCCGGTTGGTCCGCTCGTCATGGGTGACGCGCGACCGCTTGTCGAGCTTGAGATTCTGGATAATCTTGGCCACGTCGGCCGCGTTGGCGTTCTGCAGGGGGATGACCTCCATGCGAACGCGTGTGCCGGGCGGGTTCTCGGCCAGAATGAGCAGGATGTTCCCGTGTTCCTCGATGACCAGCCCGTTGGTGCGGGCGATGGAGAGGATCAGTTCGCGCGGATCCATGTTGACGATGCGACAGGTGACGGTGCCCTTGACCTTCGGCGACACCAGGATATTGATGCCGGCTTTGAGAGCCAGGTTCTGGAACACGTGTCGGAGGTCCGCGTCGCGCACGTCGAGCGTGACGTCGGGGGCACCGACGGTCGGCGTGGCGGGCCCCTGGTCTTGAGCCATGACCTGACCCGACAGTGGGCCGAACAACCAATGCATGACGAGGAGTGGGACAATCGCCCGCCATTTCGTGATTGCCCCCTTTTCAGGCCGGTGTCCCAGGGACAATCCCCCTTTGCGATTCGCCATGGTGCTCACTATAGCATGTTTCGCCGGGGTCCGCCATCCGGAGCAAGCCTCTCGGGAGCTGGGAAGAATTTGCACGGAGGGAAAGGCCGCCTTGAATCGGCTGGCCTTTCCACGGTCGAGAGGCCGCTCCCGTCTCGTCCCCTCGTGTGTGATCGTTCATGGAAACCCGTGGGCATAATATGACTACCGTATTTGAAACATCCGCCCTGGGGCCGGATTCGCCGGAAGACACTCGAGCCGAACCCGAGGCCACCGATCCGAGCTTGCGGAATGGTGTCTGGAGGCGAACCCGGCCCCAGGGGTTGAGAAACTGCGGGAGTCATAAAAAGACCGGAACTTCCCGGGCGAAAACCGCCCCAATTTCTGGCCATCGGAGTTCCTTGCCCGCGGGAGGCATCTCGAGTACCTTTGGTGAAAGAGACATGCGCCGCAGGAGGGTCGGATGAACCGGTTCAGGGTGTTCGCAGTCGTAGGGCTCCTGGTGACCCTCAGCTTTTGGTTGGGAGGTGTAGGTGGGTGGTTCGGGCGGGTGGCCGCCCGGTCCGGAACAGGGGAGGACAATGACATGAGCGATCAGCGGGCAGAAATGGTGCGCACCCTGCGGGCCTATGGCGTGCGTGATGAAAAGATCCTGGCCACCATGGGTCGCGTGCGACGGCATCGGTTCATCCCGGAATCCGCCCTCTGGGCGGCCGACCCCTACGGCGATCATCCCTGCCCCATCGGGCACCAACAAACCATTTCCCAACCCTATATCGTGGCCTACATGACCGAGCGCATTGCGCCGCGCGCGGGCGAGAAGATCCTCGAGATCGGCACCGGTTCGGGGTACCAGGCCGCCGTGCTGGCCGACCTCGGCGCCGACGTCTACAGCATCGAGATCATTCCCGAACTGGCCGACCACGCCCGCGGGGTGTTGGCCTCCGAAGGGTATGACGTCAAGGTGCTGACGGGCGACGGCTACAAGGGCTGGCCGGAGCACGCCCCCTTCGATGCGGTGATCGTCACCTGCGCGCCTGAAGATATGCCCAAAGCCCTCGTCGATCAGTTGAAAGACGGCGGCCGCATGATCCTGCCCCTGGGGGAGCGCTATTCCCAGCGTCTGGTCATCCTGCGCAAGGAGGCCGGCCAGGTGAAGATCGAGGAGGACCTGCCGGTCCGGTTCGTGCCAATGGTTCCCGGCCCTGCCGACCCGCCCGCCTCGCCCTGATTCCGGCCTCGACTGTTGGCCCCCAGGAGGGCGGACGGAGCCCTGAGATCCGCAACCAATCCCCGCGTTCTCGGCCAGACCTCGAACATCTACCGTCCAGAGCGGAAGCGTCTCCCCCTCCTCCGTCGTCAGAATCAAAGGGCGGTCGGGGCGGGGCGGGAAGGGCAAAAGGACCACCAGAGCAGGGCGCCGCCGACGAGCGTGAACGTCACGTAATCGGTGGGCACCCGCAGGGTCCAGGATTTGTGCCAGGGGATGTAGGCCGGGGCGAAGCGCTCCCAGCCAAAAGCGGGGTTGAGGACGAACCACAGGAAATCCTCGACCAGCCAGAACAGCATGACGCTGCCGATGATGCGGGCTTCCAGGCGCAGATTCCAGCGCCAGGCCCAGAAGGCCGGCAGATGGAAGAACAGCAGCATGAAGGGGAAGACCTACGCATGGTAGCCGGTCATCGGCCGCCCGCCCCAAAAGATGTCGAGCAGCCAGTGCTGTTCGATCCTCCAGGTGGGCAGGCCCGCCGCCCAGCCCTGCGCCCCCTTGATCTGGATCTCGACCTCGGCGAAGAAGAAGGCCAGCAGGCAGACCCACCCGATAGAGGCGAAGAAATGCAGCCAGGGGAAACCGTTCGCGGGCCCGGGCCCGCCGGGACTGAGGTCCGGGGGCATCGTCCCCGGGTCGGGTGAGCGGGCCCGGTGCTGGTCACCCAGGTTGCCTGCCGCAACTAGGGAAGGTTCCACCGGAGACGGGCTGGGGGCAGCGTGGTGTTCCCGGCCCCCACCGGGCAGAGCTGATGCAGAGGAGGCCGGGGGTGAGTCCGACCGTCCGCCGCGAGACCCAGGCTCGATCAGGGTATCCATCGTGGGAACGGGAACGCCTCAGATCCCGGCCGACCCGGCCGTGGCGGAAGCAGAAGCGGCGGTGAGGGCGGGGGCCGCCTGGCAGACCTTCTCCAGCACGTGGCCGGCTCCCGCCGATACGCTCAACACCGCCAGAATTGGTTTTCCCATCGTTCGTTTCTCCCTCGTTTCCCTTGAACTCGGGCCGGGAATATGGTACCGGATGGGGAACCCGACCGCAACCTTGCTCATCGATCCGTCACCGACCGAGGCCAACCACATCATGATGATGCCCCCCATCGATCCCTCCCCCACCCTTCCGCCCTTCACGGGTGGCCTGTTCGCGCGGGAAGCCGCCGCCGCCGCCCGCATCGCCGAAATGGCCGGGGCCCTGCTGAAGAGCCGCTTCGCGACGGCGATGAACGTCGATTTCAAGGGCGCCACCGACCTCGTCACCGAAATGGACCTGGCTTCGGAAGCACTCATCCGCGACGAACTGGCCCGGGCCTTCCCCGGCGACGCACTGTTCGGGGAAGAGGCGGGCGGCACCGACTGGCATCGGGGACGGGTATGGGTGTTCGACCCACTCGATGGCACGACCAACTTCGCGCACGGCTTGCCGATCTTCTCCGTCTCGATCGCCCTCTGCCTCGACGGACACCCGGTAGCCGGGGTCGTCCACCAGCCGATCGCCGGCGAGACCTTCGTCGCCTGGGCGGGCGGCGGAGCCTGGGGCAACGGCGCGCGGCTCCGAGTGTCGGCCCAGACCGACCTGCAGAAAGCCCTCGTGGTAACGGGTTTCCCCTACGTCATCGCCGACCAGATCGACGAGGTGCTGGCCCGCCTGCGCCGCATGATCCTGGCGACCCAGGGGGTGCGGCGCCTGGGCTCGGCGGCGATGGACCTGTGCGCCGTGGCCATGGGCCGGTTCGACGTCTTCTGGGAGACGAGCCTCCAGCCCTGGGACGTGGCGGCCGGCCTGCTCTTGGTCGAGGAGGCGGGCGGCCGCGTCACCGATTTTGCCGGCGCCCCCATGCCCCTCGACCGCGGCCAGCTCCTGGCCACCAACGGCCGTCTGCACGAACCGGTGATCGGTCTGCTGGCGCTCTGACGGCCCTTTTGATGCGGTCGGCCGGCGCCGACCGGGCCCCGCCGACCGGGCCCCGCCGCCCTCCCCCACTCCGCCGCCCGCGCCCTTCCTCGGGGTCGGA